>JAAURK010000024.1 GCA_012032275.1 Tabrizicola sp. | reverse complement strand
CCCGGCGGCTGCCACGCGCCGCCGGTTGGGCGAAAGGCTGGAAACCGGGGTGGCGGTGTTCGACACGCTTCTGCCTCTCGTGCGCGGTCAGCGAATCGGGCTCTTTGCCGGTTCGGGCGTGGGGAAATCTTCGCTGCTCGCGCGATTTGCGGGCGGGGTTCACGCCGACGTGGTCGTCATCGCGCTGGTGGGAGAGCGTGGGCGAGAGCTGCGGGAATTCACCGAGCGGGTTCTCGGCCCCCGCGGCATGGCGCGGTCGGTCGTGGTGACCGCGACCTCGGACCAGTCGCCGCTGACGCGGAGGCTTTGTGCCCTGTCCGCGATGACGGTGGCCGAGCATTTCCGTGATTCGGGGCTTCATGTGCTTCTGCTGGTGGATTCCGTCACCCGCTTTGCCGAGGCGCATCGGGAGGTGGCCCTGGCGGCGGGGGAAGAGGCGGCGCTCCGCGGCTATCCCCCCTCGTTGTCGCATGCGATCATGGGTCTGGCCGAACGGGCAGGTCCGGGGCCGGAGGGGGCGGGCGACATCACGGCGGTCTTTTCGGTGCTGGTGGCAGGGTCCGACATGGAGGAACCGGTGGCCGATATCCTGCGCGGCGTGCTTGACGGCCATGTGGTGATGGACCGGCGCATTGCCGAAAGGGGGCGCTATCCGGCAATTGATCTTCTGAAATCGGTCTCGCGGTCCCTGCCCGAAGCGGCGAGCGATGAGGAGAATGCCATGATCGGTGCAGCGCGCCAGTTGCTGGGCGCCTATGACCGGGCCGAGCTGATGATCCAGGCGGGGCTTTATGCCAGCGGCTCCGATCCGGTCATTGACCGGGCCATCAGGCTGTGGCCGATGCTCGATGCGTTTCTGGCCGAACCAGCGCCGCAGGGTGGAATTGGGGCGAGTTTCGAACGGCTGCGCGCCTGCCTCGGGGACGATCGCTAACGCTGCAGCAATTGCAGGGCGATCGATGCCGGAGAGGCGCTGCCGCTGCCGAGGTTGAGGTCGGCGCGCAGCAGATACCGGCGGACCAGCGCGTCCATCTTTGCCGGATCGCTGAACTGGCCGACCGAACTGCTGCCGAACGCCGCTTCGGTGCGCTTTTTCAGCGTGGTGACCTGCTGATCGAGATCGATGCTCGCAAAGCTGCTTGGCAGGCCCAGCGCGGTCTGCATCAACTGACGCAACGGGGCGCTGCCAAGGACCGTGTACCACTTGCCATCCTCCGAAATCGTGCGGGAGGCGATGGCAGGAATCTCGCGTTCGGCGTTCAGGGCCAGGCGGTAGCTGCTGTTCTGTTCGCCGACCGCCGTTTCGAACTGGCGGGCGCGATATTGCCCCAGAATCTTGTCGGCGAAATCCGACACCTTGTTGCGCGGCGTGCCGAAATCCCCGAATCCGAAGGCGGAAGAAAGCTTCAGATATTGTTTGTCTGCAAGTCGGTTGGCGAGGGCGTCGGTCTTCAAGGTGCCGTCCTGCAGGACTTTGCGAATGAAGGCCTTGTTGTTCAGATCGCCCTCAAGTCCGAAGGCCGCGAGCGATATCCGCAAGAGACGCCTGTCCGAGACCAGGTCATCGGCAGAGTTGATCTTGCCGATCCTGTCGCGGAAATAGGCATCGTCCCGCTGGTTCGCGCTGGTTGCCTGCAGTGCGGCCTGCTGGCTTGGCATGGTGCGTTTCAGAAATCCCCAGCCGGCATAGCCGCCAAGTGCCAATACCGGCTGGAACATCAGGCCCGCCCGGCAGCGAAGAGCCGCTCTTCGCGGGGCAGCAGACTGCGGAGCGCTTTCAGCGCCTGGTAATGCTGATCTTCCAGAACAGCGGTCGTTGCCAGGGAAAGCTGGGTGCGGCTGTCGTGATCGGTGAACACCTGCGACAGTTGCTCGATCCCGCGCAGCAACTGCATCCGGGCGTCGATCGCTTCGGCATCGCCGGTCAGCACCAGCTGCATGATGTAGCAGACCCGCCGCACCGGCGTATTCACCTCTTCCGGGTGAATCGCATCGCGCATCCGCAGGATGTTCGCGTTTGGCGTCATGATCGCCAGCCGCGACCGCCGTTCGCCATTTTCGACCACCGCGCCGTTGATCAGAACCCGCTCATGCGGCCCGAGCTTCAGGACTAGTCCGCTCATGCTCCGGCCACCTCGCCGCGCAGGCCGCGCATCACGGCCATGTTGATATCGGCCAGAACTTCCGGGCTGGCATCGCCGTCAAGCACCTTGCGGCTGTGATGGGCGGTGAATTCATAGAGGTAGAAAAGCCGTGCGCGCAGGGCGGAGGGAAGCGGGTTCTCCCGATCCGCGACATCGACGGCAAAGGCCGACCACACTTGCTCGTTGTCGCTCAGGGCGGCAACCAGGGCCGGAAAGTCCTGCTTTCGCTGGGCCCAGGCCTGACGAAGGCGCTGCGTGGTTTTGGCGAGAAGGTCGTATTCGACCGCGCGTGCGGTCCGTGCGGGGGCCTCGGGGCGGGCATAGCTGTGGCGTAGCTGCATGTTCATCTGGATCATCCGGTGAATTCTGGGGTGTCAGGGGGAAACGGGCCGGGGATTATCCCCGGCCCATACTCGTCACCGGAACAATGACAGCAGGCTTTGCGGCTGCTGGTTCGCGATCGACAGAGCCTGGGTGCCAAGCTGCTGTTGAACCTGCAGCGCCTGCAATCTGGCGGAGGCCTCTTCAAGGTTCGCGTCGACCAGCGTGCCGATACCGGCCTTGAGCGAATCCGACAGTTTGCCGACGAAGTCGCCCTGGATCTCGATCCGCTTCTGCACCGTACCGAAGGAGGAGGATGCGTCGATCGAGGTCTGGATCAGCCCTTCGATGTTCCCAAGTGCGGCGGTCGCACCCGCGCTTGTGGTCACATCGACGGCGGAAAGGGCACCAAGCCCGCCCGAACCGGCATTCGCGAACTGCGCAGAAACGGCCAGCGCCTTCGTCCCCGTATTCGCGAAGGTCAGCGTGCCGGGCGAACCGCTGTCATAGTTCACCGTCAGTCCGGCGATGCCAAGCCCTTCCACCGCATTCTTCAGGCCCACCGCCACGATATCCGACGGCGTGGTCGCCGCTGCATCCGCGGCAGACACGGTGTAGCTTGCGGTCTTGTCTCCGATCCGCAGCGAGATCTTGTCACCTTCGGCGAACGCGTCGGCACCCGAAGCGGCGATTTCGATCGTTCCGGTTCCTGTGGTTGCATCCAGGGCAAATCCGGCGGAATCGCCCGTGCCGGAAACGCCGGTCGATGCGCCAAGAACGTTCTTTGCGGCATAGGCCCCGACCGACAGATCCTGCGCCGCCACCTCGATGGAAGACGCGGTCACTCCCGTCCCCGACCGGTCAAGCGATGCCAGAACATCGACCGAGGTGTTGGAGCCGTTGACGAGGTTCAGGCCGTTGAACTGCGCCGCGCCCACAACCGACTTCACCTGATCGGTCAGCGCCACGATATCGGTCTGCAGCTTGCTGCGGTCGACGTTGCTTTCCTGGCTGGCCACGATCTTGCCCTTGATCTCGGTCAGAAGCTCAGTCACCGTTTCCGAGGCCTGGCGGGCGACGGTGATGGTGGACGACCCAAGCGACAGGCTGTCGGAAATCCCCTTGAAGCCCTTCACATCGGACTCCATCACCTTCGAGATGGCATAGATCGCCGAATTGTCCTTGGCCGAACCGACGGATTTGCCCGTCGAGATTTCGGACTGTACCTTGTTGAGATTGCTGTTGATCCCCTTCAGCGTCTGCAGGGCAACCATTGCACTCGTATTGGTCAGAATAGACGACATAGCGTGTTCCTTTGCTGTGCATGCCGCGCTTTTCGCGGCGTGTTGAAACCACCCTTTCGGGTTGGCGGAGCGGACGTTCTGACCAGTGCAACCGGGTTCCCGGAGGCGCCTTCCCGATGTGGGACGCAGGGCAATTGATGCCGGGAAGGTTCTAACGTTTTCCTAAGCGGGGTTTTGGAAATACCAATAATTTGAAGGATTTCAGAACCGGTGGAGTGGCGGCGGCGCCATCGATCCGAGTGATTCCTTGCGCCCGCGCATGGTATAGGTGGTCAGTTGCGGCCCCGCCGCGATTTCGGCCAGCCGACCCGTGGCCGACCGCACGCCGCGCGCCGCCGCCTGAAGCAGTGCCGCGTTTCTTTCCGCTTTCCGGCGCAACCGCTCGGCCTTGCCGCGATCCATCCGGCCCAGGCCATCGGCCAGGGCGCCGGTTTCTTCTGCCAGCCCGGCCATGAGCGGCATGTCCCCCCGCAGAAGTGCTGCATAGGTCTTGTCGAGAATCGCCTCCAGATCACTTTGACTGCGCATGATCTGCTCTTGCCATCGATGCGAAGATGGCTTCGGCCAAACCGATTCCACCGCGCGCCACGATCATTCTGGCCTGTTCCTGCTTCAGAAACGAGGCGAACTGATCCTCGCCATGACCACCGCCGAAACTTTCACTGGATTGTCCAAGCCCTGCATGGTTCAGCATTTCCGCCAGGAAAGCGGCCTCAAGATCCCTGGCTTTCGCCATGATCACCTCGTCACGATCCCGTCCGGGCTGGGGAAGGCCCGGCCCCGGCACCACGGCTGAAACACCAACCATCGCATGCTCCTCTATTTCGCATTTTCACGAACTCTGCCCGGTCGGAGTAAAGAATGGGTAACCAGTTGGAGGGATAAGCACGGCATCACCGGCAGAAGTCGTGGGAAAGATGCCAGCAGTCAGTCAGTCAAGCCCGATCACCGTCATCGCCGCCCTTGGACAGGCCGGTCCGCCGCAGGATGCGTCGCCAGAGGCTGCCTCTGCGTTCGCCGAGGCATTCGCGGATGCCGAATCGGCCGGTTGGCCGGATGCCGTGCCAACCGACGATGCTGCCGTGATCGATGCTGCGGGCCAGCCCCGGGCGGTCGCGACCTGGCCGGTCCCGATCATGGCACCGCAGTCCATCGCCGCAGAAGCGCCTCTGCCGACCGGGACTTCTCCCTCCGCCTCCGTCGATCAACCTCTCCGCGGCCTTTCCGGCGATGCGCCGACGCTGCGTCCACGCGTGGCAAAGAGCAGTCTTCGGCAGAGATTTTGTCTGCCGGCACCATCGACATGCCCCTGAATGACCGGGTGGCCATGCCTCATCCTGCCTCCGCGCACCTGGTGCCGCCTGCCGCCGCAGAACGGCGCGGCCCGGTTGCCGCCCCTCCTCCGATCAGCGGGCGTGAAGGGGCGATGGCGCCGGTCACAGGGCCAGCAGTCACAGGGCACGCAGTCACAGGGCCAGCAGTCACAGGGCACGCAGTCACGGGGCAAGCAGTCGCGGGGCAAGCAGTTACGGGGCCAGCAGTTACAGGCCCCGAGGTTGGCGGCCCAGTCGCGGCGCCGGTCAGAACAGCGCCCGTTGACGCGCCGGTCGCGCAGCGGACTGGCCCCGTGGCTGGCCCTGTGGCTCGCCTTGTTGCGGAAGATGCAGCCCCGGCCCGGCGACCGGATCATCCGGTGGCGGCTGAGGCCATTGGCCCAAGGCCGCAGACCGATGTGCTCTTGGAAGTGACGCCGACGCTGCGCCGACCGGAGAGTGCGGCCAACCCGCCACCCCCTGTTGCGACGCCGGGCCAGTCGAGCCCCTTGCAGGCTGATGGTTTTGCTCCGCTGGCCCGGCCGGAAGGTCGCGCGCCGGTGCCGCCGATCCCGGCAGATGCCACCGCTGCGCCTGCGGAACGCCCCGCCACCTGGCCTGACCAGACCGTCTCTCGGCCACTCCCGCCCGGGATCGGCCAGGACGTGGCGGCGGCAAAGCTGCCAGACCCTCCCGCAGGTCAAGGTCCGGTTCCCGCATCCTCTGCGGCCACGGAAGGTGCCGGGAAAGCCCCCCGAGCCGAGGCGCCGGAGCCGGCGCGCGCGACGGCTCTGCCGGAAGGGGCCAGGGAAGCCGCTTCGCCAGCAGAAAAGCCAGCGCCTGGTCCTGCCGTCCCCCTGATCGGGGCCGAGACTGCCGAACCAGCCGCGACGGAAGTCGATGAGGGAGAGAGCGCACCCGACAGACCGGTGCCGAAACAGGAACAGGCCGCGGTGCCGTCTGCTGCGCCGCTCGGCCGATCGGTGGCCGTTTACCGGATCGAAGCGGCGAGCGTTCTGATGAACGGCGACAGCGAGTTGATCATGGAGGCCGGGGGAATGACGGAATTCGCCCCGACCGGCACGATCACGCACTGGCCGTCGTCGCTTTCCGGTGCCGCTGCTGCGCCGGTCTCTGCTGCGGCGCCGACGGCGGCGCTGTCGGCACCGATGATCCAGGTTCTGTCCGGGCCACGCGACGGCGTTACCGAAATTGCCCTTTCGCCAGAAGAGCTTGGCCATGTCCGCCTGACCTTCCGCAAGGCCCCCGCAGATCCGGAGCGGCTGGTGCTGATGGTGGCCTTCGAACGCCCCGAATCGCTGGACCTGTTCCGCCGGAACGCGGATCAGCTGCTGTCGGATATCAGGGCGGCGGGATATGCGGGTGTCGACCTGAGTTTCAGCCACTGGGGCGGGGAGGGCAGGAATCCCTCCTCTCCGCCACAAAGCCAGACGCCCGGCACAGCCTGGCAAGCCGATGAGACGGCGACGAATATCGCTCAGCCGCCGCGTCTGCTTCTTCCCTCTTCCCTTGATCTCAGATTGTGAGGCAGCCATGGAAATCTCTTCCGTTACCACCCCCTCCGCGCCGACAGCGGCCAGAGCCAACAACGCGATCACGTCGGATTTCACGACGTTCCTCAAGATGCTGACGGTCCAGATGCAGAATCAGGATCCGCTCAATCCGATCGAATCCTCGGATTTTGCGGTTCAGCTGGCAACCTTTTCGGGCGTCGAACAGCAGGTGCAGACCAACCAGCTTCTTGCCGACATGATGAGCCGCCTGTCGCAATCGGGCATGGCCGATCTGGCCGGGTGGATCGGGCAGGATGCGCGCACCACCGCGCCCGCACAATTCGACGGCGCCCCCCTGACCCTGTCGCTGACCCCGGCGTCGGGTGCGGATCGCAGCGTACTGGTCGTGACCGATGCCTCCGGGCAGCTTGTCTCGCGCGAAGAGGTGCCTGCCCGAAGCGGTGACTATCAATGGCTGGGTGCCGATATCTCCGGTGCCCCGCTGCCCCCCGGCCGCTACAGCTTCAGTCTGGAAAACTGGCAGGGCGAGGAACAGATGGAAACCCGCCCGGTCGACCATTATGCCCGCATCCTGGAGGCGCGTGGCGGTGCGGAAGGCACGACGCTCATCCTGCAGGGGGGAATTGAGGTGCCTGCCGCCTCGGTCACCGGTCTGCGACGGGCAGACTGACGCGGGTGGCTGACGTGAACGGCGTCCGCCGCCCGTTCCGGCCTTGTGTGCCAGCCTCAGGCCCGCACGAGCTTTTCGTAGTCCGTGGCGACCCGCTTGGTCAGCTCACCGACCTCGAATGTATAGTCGCCGATCTGGCCAACGGGCGTGACCTCGGCAGCAGTGCCGGTCAGCCAGCATTGTTCGAATCCTTCCAGCTCCTCCGGCATGATGTGGCGCTCGTGCACCTTGATCTGCATGTCCTTCAGCATGCCGATCACCGTTTGCCGGGTCAGGCCGTTCAGGAAGCAGTCGGCCTTCGGCGTATGCACCTCGCCGTCCTTGACGAAGAAGATGTTTGCCCCTGTCGCCTCGGCCACATAACCGCGATAGTCGAACATCATCGCATCCGAGCAGCCCTTTGCCTCGGCCGCGTGTTTCGACATGGTGCAGATCATGTAGAGCCCGGCCGCCTTCGCCTCGGAGGGGATGGTTTCGGGCGAAGGGCGCTTCCACTTGGCGATGTCGAGCTTGGCGCCCTTGAACTTGGCGTCGCCATAGTAATTGCCCCATTCCCAGCAGGCGACGGCCATGCGGATGGGGTTCTTGTTCGAGGCGACACCCATCATCTCGCCCGCGCCGCGCCAGGCAATGGCGCGGACATAGGCATCGGTCAGGGAGTTGGCCTTCAGCGTTGCAACCTTGGCGGCGTCGATCTCGGCGGCTGACCAGGGCAGATCCATGTCGAGCAGGTTGGCCGACCGGCGCAGGCGTTCGGAATGTTCGGTCATCTTGAAGATGCGGCCGTTGTAGCAGCGTTCCCCCTCGAAGACCGCCGAGGCGTAATGCAGGGCATGGGTCAGGATATGGACATTCGCCGAGCGCCAGTCGACCAGCTTGCCGTCCATCCAGATGAACCCGTCACGATCGTCATACCCCGCCATCGCAGCCTCCTCGTTTTGCGAATATTGCGCCGAATCCGTCCGGTTCGGACATAAACTTGCGCCAAATCGTCGGTTTGCTATCGGTTATGGCTTGGAATGTCAACAAGGCTGACGTAAATTCCCGGCAAAGCGGAGGTCGATATGGCGGAAAGCGCGACGGGCGGCGAAACACTGTTGTTCCTGACGGATGAGCAGTTGCGTCAGGGGATCGAGGCAATGTTCTTTGCCTATCGCGGCTTTACGGCGGACCCGGACCGGATTCTGGACGGCAAGGATTACGGGCGGGCACACCATCGGGCGGTGCATTTCATTCATCGCTCTCCCGGGACGACTGTGTCCAATCTGCTTGCCATCCTCGGCGTGACGAAACAATCGCTCAATCGTGTGTTGCGGAGGCTGATCGAGGACGATCTGGTGCGAAGTGACAAAGGGAAGGTCGATCAGCGTGAACGGCATCTGTTCCTGACCCCGAAGGGTCAGGCGCTGGAACGAGAACTGTCGGATGCGCAGCGCGCCCGGATGCGCGCGGCCTATCGCGCGGCCGGGCCGCAGGCGGTGGTGGGGTTCCGGCAGGTGCTGGAGGCGATGATGGACCCGGAGATGAGGCGGCAGTACAACCGCCTGAGGGAGGCTGGCCCATGAGCGAGGCGCAGATACATCTTCTGGTCGTCGATGACGACGAGCGCATCCGCGGATTGCTGCAGAAATTTCTGGTGCGCAACGGCTTTCTCGTATCGGGGGCGCGGGATGCAGCACAGGCGCGGCGGCTTTTGTCGGGGCTTGAATTCGACCTCATCGTGCTTGACGTGATGATGCCGGGCGAGGATGGCGTATCGCTGACGCGGGATCTGCGGAAGGTCATGACCACGCCGATCCTGCTGTTGACGGCAAAGGCCGAGACGGCGAACCGGATCGAAGGGCTGGAGGCCGGGGCGGACGATTATCTGACCAAGCCGTTCGAGCCGAAGGAACTCCTGCTCCGGATCAATGCCATCCTGCGCCGGATGCCACAGGTGAAGCCGATCGAGCCTGTGCGGCAGGTTCTGCATCTTGGCACCGTGCGCTATGACATGGACCGGGGCGAGATGTGGCGCGGCGACACTCTGGTCCGCCTGACGGCGACCGAGGCCCAGCTGATGCGGATCTTCGCGGCGCAACCCGGTACGGCGTTCAGTCGGGAGAAGCTTGTCGGCGACATGGGGCGCGACGATGCCGCGCAGGAACGGGCGGTGGATGTGCAGATCACGCGGCTGCGGCGGAAGATCGAGGACGATCCCAAGGCGCCGCGCTATCTGCAGACGGTGCGGGGCGAGGGGTATATGCTGCAGCCGGATTGAGGGGGATTGTCGTCCCCCTCACCCGCAGTCTGACTTACAGCGGAATGAGCAGACCGATCGTGACGACGTGGTCGGTCACATCGAAGTTCAGCGCCTCGACCGGACTGCGCCCGCGCCGCTGCCTGGTAGAGCATTGGTCCCCCCGCTGACCGATCCCTGGTCGAAGTAGCGCCAGGTCAGACTGAGTTTCGCCGGAGCCGAGCCGAGCACCGGCCCCACATCCCAGGAGGCACCCGCACCGACCGACCAGGCAAGGCCGGTGTCGCTGCCACCGTCAAAGCTGCGGCGGGTCCGCCCTGCATCCGGATTGATCCGGGTCCATTCGCTCATCGTGTTGTGGGCGAACCCGAGGCCGACGGTCACGAAGGGAGTCACGGCTCCGCTCGTGTCAAAGTCGCGATAGCCGTTCGCCATGACCGCGAACGACCGGAGGATCCCTCGACATCGGCGTGAGGGCCCGGAGTGTCGGGAACCGTAAAGCTCCACGGTCCTTCGACGTCGGTCTTGCCGAACAGGTTCACCGCAACTTCGGCCCGCCAGCCGTTGCCGTAGTCGTGCCCGACACCGACGCCGGCCATGGCCGCGGTGTCGAGATCGAGGTCGAAGAACACCTGCGGATCGGACGGATAGCCCGGCGGAAGCCAGCTTGCGTCCCCGGCACTGCCGCGCGCCGCGCCGAGCTCAAGGCGGATGTAGGTGCCAGAGCTTCCCCGGCCACGCGCCGTGCGGCCGGTCGCGCCCTCACTGCCCTCACCGCCCGGGGTGATCGTCAGATCCTGCGGCGGAGCGGGCTTGCCGTGCTGCCCGCCCTTCCCCTTGCCGCCACCCTTGCCGCCCCCCTCGTCGTGGCCCCCCTCGTCGTGACCCCCGTCATCGTGACCGCCATCGTCCTGTGCCAAAGCGGCGCCGTGGGTCGAGATCGTGACCAGGCCGATCAGGGCCATCCCGAACACCGCAGCCGCCCAGAAAGACTTCCTGGTGGCCGCCTTCAGTTGTCTAGAAACCATGAAAGCCCTGCTCAGTAGAAGGAAATTGCCAAATCTCGCCATAGCTTTGCCCCGGTCATGCCAAGCGCGACCGGGGCTGTCGTTCAGGTCCGCAAGTTCTGCATCAACCGTGACCGGCCAGGATGGCAATGCGGACCTCCTCGGCGAGGTCGGCCATGGTCTCTGCCGCCGCGCCGGTGACCGGAGTGCCAAGGATCGTGCTTACCGCGATCACGGTTTCGGTCGAGATCGGCAGGGTCTTGTCGGACGCGGCACCCAGCAGCATTGCCGCGAGTACGGTATCGTCCGTCGTCACGCCCGCGCCGTTGAGCGCCGTGCCGCCTTCAAGCAGGTCTCCCAGCAGCGCCAGGTTCTGCAAAGGCGAGTCGATGAAGACCACATTGTCGAAGTTCAGCGACAGTTGGGAAATCACCTGGTCGTAAGGGAGGTTGTAGTAGGCGATCATCTCGGGCGTCAGCGAGGCCACGGCCTCGGCAAGTGCCCGATCGAGCACCTTGTCGGGAGAGCGCGCCACGCTCAGACGGCCGAGTTCGACTTCGGGAATCCCCTCTTGCGCCCAGACCGGCTTGCCGCCGCCGTTGGCTGACGGACCGCCAGCCTGCGGCCCCTTGCCGTCGGAATCCTCGCCGGGACCGCCCTGGCCCTTGCCCTGACCGGCGTTGTCCTGACCCTTCTGGCCGCCGCCCTTGTTGCCCTGACCATCGCTGCCGCCCTTTCCGCCGCCTTCGGCTTGCGCCCAGGCCGCCGAGGAGAAGCTGCCAATGCCATCCGGCGCGATCAAAGCCACAGATCCAAGAAGGGCCACCGCAGCAACACCGAGGGCAGCCCGCCCGATACCACCATTCTTACCTATTGACATCGTTCATCTCCCATTGAGCTTTCGGGAAAACCCGGTCAGTCATCCTGACAAGCTGACTGCTATGAAGCTGTGAGGTTGTTGTCATTGACCGCCGTCAACGGCGAAGAAATCCCGACCTTGGAACGACGGACGCAAAGGCGCAGGATGGTCGAAGGGAGAAGCGGGATGACTTGTATTGTGTATTCGCACCCCGACTGCGCCGGCCATGTGACGCCGCCCGGCCATCCGGAGCGGGTGGAGCGGTTGGCAGCGGTGGAGCGGGGGTTGGCAGGGCTGGGGGTGGAGCGGCGGGACTGTCCTTTGGGGGACGAGGCCGACGTGCTGCGGTGCCATCCGGCGGGGTATCTGGCGCGGGTGAAGGGGGCGGTCCCGAAGGAGGGCTGGGCGCAGCTTGATGGGGATACGTATCTTGCGCCGGGGTCGTTCGATGCGGCGATGCGGGCGGTCGGGGGGATCTGCGCGGCGGTGGATGCGGTCGTTTCCGGAGTGGCGCAGACGGCGTTCGTCGCGGGGCGGCCTCCGGGGCATCATGCGGAACGCGAGACGGCGATGGGGTTCTGTCTCTTTGGCACCGTGGCCATCGGGGCAAAGCGGGCGCTGGAACATCACGGGCTGACCCGCGTCGCCATCGTTGATTTCGACGTGCATCACGGCAATGGGACGCAGGATCTGCTGTGGGATGAGGGGCGGTGTCTGTTCGTCTCGTCTCATCAGATGCCGCTTTATCCCGGTACTGGACGGCCCGAGGAACGCGGCGCCCATGGGCAGATCCTTAACCTGCCGCTGCGGTCTGGGTCTGGCGGGCGGGCGATGCGGGAAGTGTATGAGGGCGTCGTCTTCCCGGCACTGGCGGACTGGAAACCCGAGTTGCTGCTCATATCGGCAGGGTTTGATGCCCATGCCGATGATCCCCTGGCGGGGTTGGAGTGGCAGGCGGAGGACTATCGTTGGCTGACCGACAGGCTCTGCGATTTCGCCGGGGGGCGGGTGGTCTCGACACTTGAGGGCGGCTATGATCTGGATGCGCTGGCGGCCTCGGTCGCGGCGCATGTGGGCGCGATGCAGGAGACGGGCGGATGAGCGACACGGCCATAGCCGAGATGAGTTTCGAAGAGGCCATGGCCGCGCTGGAGCAGGTGGTCTCGGCCCTGGAAAAGGGCGAAGTGGCGCTGGAACAATCCATCGTGCTTTACGAACGCGGTGCGGCGCTGAAGGCGCATTGTGCGGCAAAGCTGAAGGACGCGGAAGAGAAGGTGGAGCTGATCCGCGCGCAGGAGGGCCGGGCCGTCGGCACGACCCCGGCGGAGGGGAAGTGAGCTTTACGGCGCGACTGACGGCGGATGCGGCGTTGATTGCGCAGCGGCTTGACGCGGCTTTGGCGGACAAGGCGGATCAGCCGGTGATCCATGCAATGGCCTACGCGATGCGGGGCGGCAAGCGGCTGCGCGGGTTTCTGGTGCTCGAAAGCGCGCGGATGCTGGGTCTGGCCGATGCCCGCGCCGTCAGTGCGGCGGCGGCGGTCGAGGCGCTTCACGCCTATTCGCTTGTGCATGACGATCTGCCGTCGATGGACAATGACGACCTGCGCCGGGGCCTGCCGACCCTGCATGTGAAATGGGATGAGGCAACCGCCATTCTGGCGGGCGATGCGCTGCAGAGCCTCGCGTTCGAGCTTTTGTCCGATCCGGCGCTGGGCGCTGCCGAGGTGAGGATCGCGCTTGTCGCTGGTCTTGCCCGTGCCGCGGGGGCCGAGGGGATGGTTCTGGGCCAGGCGCTGGACATCGCGGCCGAAACGGCGACCGCGCCGCTTACGCTGGCCGATATCACCGCGTTGCAGGCGGGCAAGACCGGCGCGCTGATCGGCTTTGCCGCCGAAGCCGGCGCAATCCTGACCGAAGCCGACCCCGGCCCCTTGCGCGCCTATGCCGCAGCGCTCGGACTGGCATTTCAGATCGCGGATGACATTCTGGATGTGACGGGCGATGCGGCGAAGGCGGGAAAGCGGTTGCAGAAGGATGCGGCGGCGGGCAAGGCAACTTTCGTTTCGCTGCTCGGACTTGACGGGGCGCGGGCGCGGGCGTTGTCGCTTGCGAACGAGGCTTGTGCGGCGCTTGCCCCCTATGGCCCAAGGGCCGAGATGCTGAAAGCGGCGGCGCGGTTTGCCGTTGCGCGGGAGATGTGAATGACTGACCGGCCACGTACGCCGCTGCTCGACCGGGTGACCCTGCCCGCCGACCTGAAATCCTTGAGCGACCGCGATCTGCGGCAACTGGCGGACGAGCTTCGGGCCGAGACGATTTCGGCGGTCTCGGTCACCGGCGGGCATCTTGGTGCGGGGCTTGGAGTGGTGGAGCTGACGGTGGCGCTGCATGCGGTCTTCGATACTCCGCGTGACAAGCTGATCTGGGATGTCGGGCACCAGTGCTATCCGCACAAGATCCTGACCGGGCGGCGCGACAGGATCCGGTCTCTGCGGATGGAGGGCGGGTTGTCGGGCTTCACCAAGCGCAGCGAGTCCCCCTATGATCCCTTCGGCGCGGCGCATTCATCGACCTCGATCTCCGCTGCGCTGGGCTTTGCCATGGCGGCGGAGCTTGGCGGCGATCCGGGCGATGCGATTGCGGTGATCGGCGATGGCGCCATGTCGGCGGGCATGGCCTTCGAGGCGATGAACAACGCGGGTCATCTGAAGAAGCGCCTTTTCGTCATCCTGAACGACAACGAGATGTCGATCGCACCGCCTGTGGGGGCGCTGTCCTCCTATCTCTCCCGTCTTTATGCCGAGGCTCCGATGCAGGATCTGAAGCAGGCGGCAAAGGGTTTCGTTTCGCTGCTGCCGGAACCGCTGCAGGAGGGCGCACGGCGGGCGAAGGAGGTGCTGAAGGGCATGGCCGTCGGGGGCACGCTGTTCGAGGAACTGGGATTCTCCTATGTCGGCCCGATTGACGGACATGACCTTGATCAGCTGTTGCCCGTCCTGCGCACGGTGAAGGCGCGGGCGACGGGGCCGATGCTGATCCATGTGCTGACGCGCAAGGGCAAGGGCTATGCCCCGGCAGAGGCGGCGCAGGACCGGGGCCATGCGACCGCGAAGTTCGATGTGCTGACCGGGGTGCAGACCAAGGCGGCGTCGAACGCGCCGTCCTATACCAAGGTCTTTGCACAAAGCCTGATCGCCGAGGCGGAGCGGGATGCAAGGATTGTTGCGGTCACGGCGGCGATGCCGGACGGGACGGGGCTGAACCTGTTCCATGACCGGTTTGCGAAACGGTGTTTCGATGTGGGGATCGCCGAGCAGCATGCGGTGACGTTCAGTGCCGGTCTGGCTGCGGGCGGGATGAAGCCCTTTTGCGCGATCTATTCGACCTTTCTGCAGCGGGGCTACGATCAGGTTGTGCATGACGTGGCAATCCAGCGCCTCCCGGTGCGCTTTGCCATCGATCGGGCGGGGCTGGTCGGGGCCGACGGGGCGACCCATGCCGGAGCCTTCGATGTGGCGTTTCTGTCCTGCCTGCCGGGCTTTGTGGTGATGGCGGCGGCCGACGAGGCAGAACTTGTGCATATGGTCGCAACGGCGGCGGCGCATGATGAGGGACCGATCGCGTTCCGTTTCCCGCGGGCATGGTGCGGGTGTCGAGATGCCGCCCCGGGGCATACCGCTGGAGATCGGTCGCGGCCGGATCCTGCGAGAGGGCAACCGCGTGGCGATCCTGTCGTTCGGGACACGGGCCGCCGAAGCGATGAAGGCGGCCGAGATGCTGGGACAGCGCGGCGTGTCGACCACCGTGGCCGACGCGCGCTTCGCCAAGCCCCTGGACCGCGACCTGATCCTGCGGCTCGCGCGGGAACACGAAGCCCTGATCACGGTGGAGGAGGGCAGCATCGGCGGCTTTGGCAGCCATGTGGCACAGCTTCTTGCCGAGGAAGGCCTGTTCGACCGCGGCCTCAAGTACCGCTCGATGGTGTTGCCGGACAGTTTCATCGATCAGGCAAGTCCCGAAGCGATGTACCGGGTCGCGGGGATGAGCGCCGCCCAGATAGAGGCACGGGTGCTTGAGGTTCTGGGGGTAGCGGTCGTCGGGAAGCGGGCGTGACGGTTCGGGGCGGCGACGGGATCGCGCCGGACCGGAGGGCAGAAGGGAGAGCAGAGCGGCGATGACAGATCTTGCCGGTGCCCTGGCCGCGATCGATGCGGCGAATGCGGCCGATCCCTCGCGGGAGGAGGATCGGCCCGCCGCCCTGATCTATGGCGAGCGGATGACGGCGGAACTGAACCGGCTGTTTCCCGGCGCCCCGGACATGCTGCAGATCGCGGCACGGGGGCAGCATGTGGAACGCTGGCTCCTGCCCCGCAATGACTATCCGGATGGCAAGGAAGGCTACCTCGCCTGGCGTCGGGAACAGGGCCGCCGTCATGGCGCGCGCGTGGCCGGGATCATGGCCGGTGCAGGCTATGGGCCGCCTGATTGCGCGCGGGTGGCCGTTCTCCTGCGCAAGGAGGGGATCAAGCGCGACGCCGAGGTGCAGGCACTGGAGGATGTGATCTGCTTCGTTTTCCTGCGCTGGTATTTTCAGCCCTTCGCCGAAAGGCGCAGCGCCGAGGAGGTTCTGGACATCGTCACCAAGACGGCGCGCAAGATGTCATCTGAAGGACGCGCGCGGGTGCTGGCGGAATTCGATCTGCCCGAGCCCCTCGCCGTCGCCTTCCGTGACTGACGCGGCCGCCCGCAACTTGCCCGGAAAGGTACACTTGCAACCAATAATTGTGCTACGGTCGTCCAACCGCGCCACGGCAGTGCCGAAACCTGCCGATACGGCCTTGTCCGGCCAGCGACGTGGCGTCAGATGGATTGAGCCTCTGCAACCGACGAGATACTGATGAACGCGCGGCATACCAGAACAATAACGCGGGGTGGCGTCTGTCGGGCGCTCTCCTCCGCCAACACACCGGGGAGAATGACCTGTGACCCTAACGCTCAAATCCATCCTGCTGTCCACATCGCTGCTGATCGCCACATCCGGCGGCGCCTTTGCCGAAATGGTGTTGAACCGCGGCAATACCGGAGACCCTGAATCGCTTGACCCGCACAAGGTTTCGACCGTGCAGGAAGCCAATATCATGCGCGATCTCTTCTACGGTCTCGTGATGCAGGACGCCAAGGCAGAGCTGATCCCGGGCGCGGCCGAAAGCTGGACAGTATCCGAGGATGGCAAGACCTATACCTTCAAGCTGCGCGCCGATGGCAAATGGTCGGACGGTTCGCCCGTGACGGCAGAGGATTTCGTGTTTTCCTTCCAGCGCGTGGTCGATCCCGCGACCGCGGCCGAATATGCCTATATGCTCGCGCCCGTGGTGAATGCCGAGGCGATCACCGCAGGCGAGACGCCGAAGGAAGAGCTTGGCGTCAAGGCCATCGACGCGACGACCTTCGAGGTCACGCTGAACGCGCCGACCCCCTATTTCCTGGAGATGCTGACCCATCAGGCGACCTATCCGGTAAGCCGCGCGAATGTCGAGGCCTTGGGTGCCGAGTTCACCAAGCCGGGGAATCTGCTGTCGAACGGCCCCTTCGTGCTTGCGGCCTTCACGCCGAACGATCACCTGGAGCTGCGCAAGAACGCGGAGTTCTTCGAGGCCGATCAGGTGAAGCTTGACGTGGTCAATTACTTCCCGACCGAGGACCGTTCGGCCGCGATGAAGCGGTTCGAGGGGGGCGAGCTGCACATGAACGACGACTTCCCGACCGAACAGCTGGCCGACATGACGGCGAAGTTCGGCGATCAGGTGAAGGTCGGTCCCTATCTTGGAACCTATTACTATGTCTTCAAGCTGACCGAGGCACCCTGGGACAATGCGGAACTGCGCAACGCCATCTCGATGGCGATCGACCGGGACTATCTGGCCGAGGAAGTCTGGCAGAACACGATGATCCCGGCCTATTCCTTCGTGCCGCCAGGGATCGAAGGCTATCAGGCGCGGCTGGCCTCCTATGCCGACATGCCGCAGATCGACCGGGAGGACAAGGCGGTCGAGATCCTGACGAAGCTCGGCTACGGGCCGGACAACCCGCTCAAGCTGCAGATCAGCTTCAACACCTCGGAAAACCACAACAATACGGCTGTGGCAATCCAGGAACAGCTGAAGCCGCTGGGCATCGAGGTCAGCCTTTTCAACGCCGATTCAGTGACGCATTTCGCGATGCTGGAGGCAAAGGGCGATTTCGATCTGGCCCGCACCGGCTGGATCGCCGATTACAAGGATCCCGAGAACTTCCTGGCGCTGTGCAAGACCGGGACGGGCAACAACCACGGCGATTATTCCAACCCGGCGTTTGACGATCTGATGGCGAAAGCGGCAAGCTCCACCGATCCGGCGGCACGGATGGGGCTTCTGTCGGATGCCGAACAGATTGCCGTGGCGGAGGAACTCTGCGTCATGCCGCTTCTGCACTACGGCTATCACTCGGTCGTTTCCGACAAGGTCGCAGGCTGGGAGGCGAATGTGATGGACATTCACCCGACCCGGTTCCTGAGCGTCGAGTAACGCGCCCGGCTGCCCCCTGCCGATATCCGGCGGGGGCGGCCACCCGTTCCATGAGTTGAGGAAAGCGGTGCAATGGCGCGATTTGTGTTCCGGCGGTTGATGATCGCCATCCCGACGCTGTTTCTGATCGTCTCGATCTCGTTCTTCCTGATGCGCGTCGCCCCCGGCGGCCCGTTCGATCAGGAGAAAAAGCTGAACCCGGTGATCAAGGCCAATCTGGAGAGGCTTTATCAGCTGGATCTGCCGCTTTGGCAGCAATATCTGGCCTATCTGAAGGGGCTGGCGCGCGGGGATTTCGGGCCAAGCTTTTCGCGGCCGGAATTCACCGTGGCCGAGATACTGCAATCCGGCCTGCCGGTTTCCATCCAGCTTGGGGCCCTGGCGCTGGCGCTGGCGCTGGTGGTGGGGACGCTTCTGGGGGTGATTGCCGCGCTGAACCAGAACCGCCTGGCGGATTACGCGGTCATCGCCACTGCCACCGCCGGAAGCACGATTCCGACCTTTGTCATCGCACCGCTCTTCCAGCTCAGCTTCGCGCTGTCGCTCAAGTGGTTTCCTGTGGGTGGCTGGAACGATGGCGCCTTCGTCAATCAGGTTGGCCCGGTGCTGACCTTGATGCTGCCGCAGCTGGCGGTCGTGGCGCGCCTGATGCGCGGCAGCATGATCGAGGCGATGCGGTCGCATCACATCCGCACCGCCCGCGCGCTCGGGCTGTCGGACGGCTCGGTGATCTTCCGGCATGCGCTGCGCGGGGCAGTGGTCCCGGTGATCTCATACGCGGGGCCGGCGGCCGCGGCCTTGCTGACGGGATCCATCATCGTCGAGACGGTGTTCGGCATTCCCGGGATCGGCCGCTATTTCGTCGATGCGGCGCTGAACCGCGATTACACGCTGGTGATGGGAACGGTCATCGTCGTCGCCGTCTTCACCATCTTCTTCAACCTGATCTGCGACGTGCTTTACGCCGTGGTCGACCCGCGGGTGCGTTATGACTGAGGCGGCGGTGACAGTCGCAGAAAGGGGGCGTTCGCTCTGGGCCGATGCCTGGGCACGGCTCCGGGCGAACAAGGCGGCGATGATCGGCATCGCCTATCTTCTGCTGGTGGCCCTGCTGTGCGTCCTTGGCCCGTTCCTGACGCCGAACAGCTTTTCGACGATCCACAAGAACTATACCCGGGTCGCGCCAAGCCTCTCGCCCTATCCTACGCCCGAGATGATCGAGCCCGCCTTGGCCGATGCGATCAAGCGGGGGCGGCTGGACCTTGCCGGATGGGAGCAGGAGGGCGACAGGCTGATCCTGTCGGTCACCTCGACGCGTGAGATCGATGAACGCGTGACCCGCTATGTCGACCGTTCGGACATGTTCGAGAACACCCGGGTCACCGAACTTGCGCCCGGCGGCATGACCGCGAAGATGGAGACCGAGGTCGAGCTGAAGTATTTCTTTTTCGGCACCGACAGCACCGGGCGCGATCTGCTGACCCGCACGCTGATCGCGGGGCGCGTGTCTTTGGCCATCGGGCTTCTGGCGGGGCTTGTCGCGGTTGTCATCGGCGTGGCTTACGGCGCGGTTGCGGGGTTCATCGGCGGCAAGATCGACGAAGTGATGATGCGCATCGTCGATATCCTCTACTCGCTGCCGTTCATCTTCTTCGTGATCATGCTGGTGGTCTTCTTCGGCCGGAACTTCGTTCTGATGTTCATCGCGGTCGGTGCGGTCATGTGGCTGGACATGGCGCGCATCGTGCGGGGCCAGACGCTGGCGCTGCGACGGCAGGAGTTCGTGCAGGCGGCAGAGGCGCTGGGCGTGGGGCGCGTCGGCATCCTCATTCGCCACATCGTCCCCAATCTTCTTGGTCCGGTGGTGATCTACATGACGCTTCTGGTGCCGCAGGTGATCATTCTGGAAAGCTTCCTCTCCTACCTCGGCCTTGGCGTGCAGGAGCCGATGTCAAGCTGGGGTGTGCTGATCTCGCAAGGCGCCAAGAACATGCCGGGCGCGAACTGGATGCTGTTCTTCCCGGCGTTTCTGCTGATCTCAACGCTGTTCGCGCTGAACTTCATCGGCGACGGCCTGCGCGACGCGCTTGACCCGAAGGATCGCTGAGATGGCCGAACCAGTGCTGAGCCTGAGCGGCCTGCGGGTGGAGTTCGAGACGATCGACGGCATGACCCCCGCGGTGGCGGGCATCGATCTGACCGTCCACCGCGGTGAGACGGTGGCCATTGTCGGGGAAAGCGGATCGGGCAAAAGCCAGGCGATGATGGCGGCCATGGGTCTTCTGGCGACGAATGGCAGGGCTTCGGGCCGGGCCGATTTCGGCGGTGTGAACCTGATCGGCCTGCCCAAGGCGCAGCTGAACGAGATCCGCGGCCGGAAGATCACGATGATCTTCCAGGAACCGATGACCTCTCTCGACCCGCTTTACCGGATCGGGGATCAGCTGATCGAACCGATCCGGCGGCATCAGGGTCTTGGCGCGCGCCAGGCCCGCGCCCGGGCGGTAGAGATGCTGCGGCTGGTCAGGATCCCCGATGCCGAACGGCGGATGCGCTCTTATCCGCACGAGCTTTCGGGCGGGCAGCGGCAGCGGGTGATGATCGCGATGGCGCTGGCGAATGACCCCGAGATCCTGATCGCGGACGAGCCGACGACCGCGCTTGACGTGACGATTCAGGCGGAAATCCTGGAGCTGATGGCCGATCTGCAAAAGCGGCTGGGCATGGCGATGGTGTTCATCACCCATGATCTGAACATCGTGCGGCGGATCGCGCACCGGGTCTATGTGATGCGGAAGGGCGAGGTGGTGGAAGAGGGGCCGACCGCGCAGATCTTCGCCGCGCCGCGCCATGCCTATACCCGCGATCTGATCGAGGCGGAACCGGAAGGGCGCAAACCGCCGGTTCCGTCAGGCGTGCCGGTGATGCTTGACGGCCGCAACATCGACGTGACCTTCGCACTGGGAGGCGGTCTTTTCCGCGCGCCGCAGCTTCTGAAGGCCGTGGACGGGGTGACGGTGCGGCTTCGTCAGGGGCAGACGGTGGGGATCGTGGGCGAATCCGGGTCGGCAAGTCGACGCTGGCGCGCGCTTTGCTGCGGCTGCTGCCAAGCGCGGGCGCGATCCGGTTCGAGGATCGCGACATCGCCGATTTTGGCCGGGCCGAGATGCAGCCATTGCGGCGCAGGCTGCAGATCGTGATGCAGGATCCGTTCGGCTCTCTCAGCCCGAGGATGACCGCGGGGCAGATCGTGACCGAGGGGCTCCTGGTTCACGAACCCGGGATGACGGCGTCCGAACGGGATCGCCGGGCCGTGCAGGCGCTGGCGGAAGTCGGCCTCGACCCGGCGCTGCGCAACCGGTATCCGCATGAATTCTCGGGCGGGCAACGGCAACGGATCGCCATCGCCCGGGCGATCATCCTGAAGCCGAAGGTGGTGGTTCTGGACGAACCGACCTCCGCGCTGGACCGTCAGGTGCAAAAGCAGATCGTGACGCTTCTGCGCGAACTGCAAGCCGCGCATGGGCTATCATATCTGTTCATCAGCCACGATCTGGCGGTGGTGCGGGCGATGGCGGACCATATCATGGTGATGAAGGATGGCCGGGTGGTCGAGGAGGGCAGCCCCGATCAGGTGATGGATGCGCCGATGGAGGAATATACCAGAAAGCTGATGGCGGCGGCTTTCGCGGCAACGGTAAGGACGGGATGAGCTGACGGGATCTTGGTCGTCCGGCGCCATCGGGTCGCCACCAGGGTTTCGACAGCTGTCTACTCGGCGGCCTCGGGGCTGATCAGGGGCGGTTCCGGCGCGAGGTCTTCGAAATCGAAATTGTCCAGGCGGCGGGCGCGGCGCGAAGCCTTGTCGGACGAGATGCGGATATCCTCGATATCCTTCGCGGCCTGGCCAAAATGCCGGTCCAGGCTTTCGACCCGGCTGCCAAGCCGGTTCACGTCATCGTAAAGCAGCGCCAGTTCGCGCCGGATCGCCCCGGCCTGTTCGCGCATCCGGGCGTCTTTCAGCACAGCGCGCATGGTGTTCAGCGTCGCCATGCAGGTGGTCGGCGAGACGATCCAGACCTTGAGCGCAAAACCCTCGCGCACCACGTCCGGGAAGTTGGCATGCAGTTCGGCATAGACCGCCTCGGAGGGCAGGAACATCAGCGCCCCATCGGCGGTTTCGCCCTCAAGGATGTATCTTTCGGCAATCGCGCGGATATGGGCGCGGACGGCGGTGCGCAGGGCTTGGGCCGCGTCCTTCAGCGCCTGGGCGGTTTCGGCCCGGCGCAGCGCCTCATAGGCCTCCAGCGGGAATTTCGCGTCGATCACAATCGGGCCCGGAGGATTGGGCAGGTGGATCAGGCAATCGGCGCGCCTGCCGTTGCTGAGGGTCGCCTGCATCGAATAGGCATCTTTCGGCAGGGCCTTCAGCACGATGTCATGTAGCTGGATCTCCCCGAACGCGCCGCGGGTCTGCTTGTTCGACAGAATGTCCTGCAAGGACAGCACATTGCCGGAGAGTTTCTCGATATTGGCCTGCGCCTTGTCGATGGTCTCCAGCCGCTGCTGCAGCTCTCCCAGCGACCGCGCCGTGCGGGTGGAGGTGCCGTGCAGCGCCTCTCCCATTGCGCGCTGAACCTCTGCGAGGCGCTGCTCCATCACCTGAAGCATGGCGGTCTGGCTGACGGCCTGCGCCTCTGACACGTGGTGAAGCCCGCCTGCAAGCCGTTCCTGCCCGTCGCCCAGCGACTGCACCCGCTGGCCCAGCCAGCCGATCTCGCGCAGCAGCGGCTCGGTCATGGTGGAGGCTTGCCGGGCGCTGCGCAGGATCAGGATCAGGAAGGCCAGAAGAATGACGGCGACCGCGCCGAGGATCAGCATCTCGGGGTCGTTCCAGGCAAAGGTCTGGCCGAATAGCGTGATCATCTGCGTCCGAAAAGCCGTTCGATATCGGTGAGTTTCAGCTCGACATAGGTGGGGCGGCCGTGGTTGCACTGGCCGGAAAGCGGCGTCGCCTCCATCTCGCGCAGCAGAGCGTTCATCTCGTCGGCGCGCAACTGGCGGCCCGAGCGGACAGAGCCGTGGCAGGCCATGCGCGACAGGACCGCGTCGATCCGGCTGCGCAGAAGGCCGCTGTCGCCAAGATCGGCCAGTTCGTCAAGGATATCGTGGATCAGGGCGGCGGCGCTGATCGGACCAAGGATGGCGGGGGTTTCGCGGATGGCGACGGCGCTGCCGCCGAAGGGTTCCACCCCAAGGCCGATGCGCGCAAGTTCCGGAGCAAGCGCGATCAGCCGTGCCGCATCGGTGAGCGACAGGTCCACGATCTCGGGGATCAGCAGCGCCTGCGCGCGGATGCCGGTCTCCGCCATCTGGCGTTTGAGCTTTTCGTAGACCAGCCGCTCATGGGCCGCGTGCTGGTCGACGATGACCATCCCGGTCGCGGTCTGGGCGACGATGTAGTTTTCATGCAGCTGCGCCCGGGCGGCGCCAAGCGGAAACTGTTCGGGCAAAGTGTCGTCGCCCGTGCCAGGCTGATCGTCGATCCGGGCTTGCGGCGCTTCGGCAAAGCCCGGGGGCGCCTGAAAGGCAAAGCCCGCGGCCAGGGCGCGCGGCGACGGCCGGTCCATC
>JAAURK010000269.1 GCA_012032275.1 Tabrizicola sp. | reverse complement strand
CGGCGGCGAGCCAGCGGTAGAGGGCGGCGTTGGCCTCGGGCACCGGGAAGGCGGCGAGGCTTTCGGGCAGGCGCGAGGGTCGCGCCGTCAAAGCTGGCGCGGGGGTCGTTTCGGCCCAGGTGCCAAGCTTGCGCAGGAAGGACAGCCGGTGGTGCGAGGTCTCCATCGCCACCGGCTTGATCTCGACAGCTGGGTCGCCGCCAAGGCCGCGGTAGAGGACTGCCAGCCGTCCGCCTACTTGGGACAGCAGGACACGGGCTCCATCGTGGACAGGGTCGCTGTCCAGACGGCTGGCAAAGGCGTGCCACAGTTTCCCGACGGATTCTTCGGGTTCCCATGGCTCGAAATCGATCCGTGACATTGCCGGCCTCACCCGAAAACGGCGGTCACAAGATCGCGGAGCCCGGCCTTCACATCCGGATCATCGGTCAGGGGTTCGATCATCGCGGCGCGGATGGCGCGGTCGATGGGCATGCCCCCGGCGATGAGGCTGGCGCAGTAGACGACGAGGCGGGTGGAGACGCCTTCTTCCAGGTCCTGGCCCTTCATGGCGCGGAGTTTGCCCGCAAGGCGCACCAGCGGTTGGACCTGCGCTTCGGGCAGGCCGGATTCGCGGGCGACGACGGGGATTTCGTGTTCGGGCTTCGGGAAGGTGAACTCCAGCGACACAAGGCGCTGGCGGGTGGAGGGTTTCAGGGTCTTGAGGATGTTCTGGTAGCCGGGGTTGTAGGAGGCGACGAGGAGGAAGTCGGGGTGGGCTTCCAGTTCCTCACCCGTCCGGTCGATCGGCAGGATGCGGCGGTCGTCGGTCAGAGGGTGAAGGACGACGGTGACGTCCTTCCTCGCCTCCACGACCTCATCAAGGTAACAGATCGCACCCTCTCGGACGGCGCGGGTGAGGGGGCCGTCGACCCACACCGTCTCGCCGCCTTTCAGGAGCCAGCGGCCAATGAGGTCGGCGGCGGAAAGGTCGTCGTGGCAGGCGACGGTGTAAAGCGGGCGGCCCAGGCGCGCGGCCATGTGGGTCACGAAGCGGGTCTTGCCGCAACCGGTGGGGCCTTTCAGCAGGACCGGGAGCTTGTGGGCAGCGGCGGCCTCGAAGACCGCGACTTCATCGGCTTGCGGGAGGTAGAAGGGGGCCGCTGCAGCCATCAATGTTCCTTCCATAATCATCACTCCGCCGGGGCCTGAAGACCGGGCTCGATGATCTCACGACGCGGGAAGGCAACGGCGTAGATGAAGAGAAGCGCGCCGAGGACCACCGCCACACCGGACCCGAAGCGCATGGCGTAGAAGATCCAGAGCTGATCCTGCACGTCCATGAAGGCTTCGCCGTTGACACGCTGGAGGTGGGTCTGCAGGGCGCCCGCAAAGGTGAGGACGACGGTCATGAAGACCACGCCCCCCGACATCAGCCAGAACGAGGCCATGTTGAGAACCTGGTTATAGGGGTCGCGGCCCCTGAGGTGCGGCATCGCATAGGTGATGATCGCAAGGTTCAGGCAGACATAGGCACCGTAGAAGGCAAGGTGCCCGTGCGCGGCGGTGATCTGGGTGCCGTGGCTGTAGTAGTTCACCCCGTGCAGCGTGTGGAGGAACCCCCAGACCCCTGCCCCGAAGAAGGCGAGCGTGGCGCAGCCCAAGGACCACAGGAGCGCCGCCTTGTTCGGATGGTCGCGGCGGCCCTTCCAGACCATGACGAAGGCAAAGCTCATCATCGCGAAGAAGGGCACGATTTCGAGGCTGGAGAAGACCGAGCCGATCCATTGCCAGTAGCCCGGCGTGCCGATCCAGTAGTAATGGTGCCCGGTGCCGAGGATGCCGGAGAAGAGCGCAAGGGCGGCGATGACGTAGAGCCATTTCTCCACGACCTCGCGGTCCACGCCTGTCAGCTTGAGCATCAGGAAGGCGAGGATCGAGGCCATCACCAGCTCCCACGTGCCTTCGACCCAGAGGTGGACGATGTACCACCAGTACATCTTGTCCAGGGCGAGGTTGTCCGGGTTGACGAAAGCGAAGAGGAAGAGGAGCGACAGGATCCAGAGGCCAAGGAGGAGGATATTGGTGATCGCAGTTTTCTTGCCCGCCAACACGGTCATCGAGATGTTGTAAAGGAAGATGAGGGCTGCGACGACGATCCCCGCCTTGACCCATTTCGGCTGCTCGATGAACTCGCGCCCCTCGTTGCCGAGAAGCCAGTTGCCGTCGAAAAGGTTGAAAAGGTAGGTCACGACGACCCCCGCAGTGCCGAGGATGAAGATGCCAAGCTGGAGCCAGGCAAGCTTGGTCGAGTAAAGCTCACGCTCGGATTCCTCGGGCACCAGATAGTAGGCGGCCCCGAAAAAGCCGAGGAGCAGCCAGACCACCAGGCTGTTCGTGTGCAGCATCCGGGCGACGTTGAATGGAAGAAGGCCGGACAGGAAGTTGGGCGAGACGTAGACCCAACCCATGACGAGGCCCATGCTCACCTGCACGGCGAAAAGGGCGAGCGCGACGGCAAAGTAGGCCAGCGCGATTTTCTGCGATTGGTATTTCATGGCTTTGTCTCCCTTAGCCCGCATCATTCGGCGGCCAGTCCTGCGCGCGGATCGTGTCGACCCACAGGAGGAAGTCGGCGAGGTTCTGGTATTCGGCATCGGTCAGGCCGAAGTTCGGCATCTGGCGCCGCCCCTCGATGCCAGAGGGCATCGCGTCCATCCAGCCCTTCAGCGCATCGAAAGCCGCCTCATGATCGCCGGGTTCCACCCCCCAGCGGGTCATGACGTTGCCAAGCTCGGGCGCGAAATAGGCGCCTTCGCCAAGGATCGTGTGGCAGTTGATGCAGGCGTGCTTTTCCCACAGGTGTTTGCCCGCCGCGACGCTTTCGGTCAGCGTGGCTTTGTCGGTCGAGGTGTTGACGATGTAGAGATGTGACTGGGCGGTGAGGCCCACGAATATCAGGATGAAGAACAGCGACCCGCCGTAAAAGATGTTCCGGGCCATGCTCTTGGTCATGACTTCGCGCATGGCGGAATCCTTCCAAGGACGCGTTTCAGGTAACGTCGGTGTGAACCCCTGGCGCGCGGCGGGCCTTAACAAAAGTCAACCGGCGGGGTGCGACATTCGGGCCTTGCACTTGTGGCAACGGCCAAATAGCGATAGCGCCGCACCTGACCGGGAATGGAGAGACGTCGTGGCAAGTATCGGAAAAATCGCGAAACTCGGCGCGCTGGTGGTGGTTGCCGTCGCGGGCCTGATCGGCGGCACCTGGTACTACACGACGGCCATCGAGCCCATTCATCCCCAGCAGGGCGTCTATGGCATGGACGGGCTTGAGATCTGGATCGACCTGAACGCCGCCATGCCGGACTTTGCGCGGGAATGGGGTTGCAAGACGCTGCGCGACCGCGAAAAGGCAGCCCTTGGGGGCAACAGCCTGCCGCCCTACGGCTGCCAGCCGGGCTTTGCCGCGATGGAGGACACGAGCGCCTATCAGTCGATGGTGGACGTCAATCTGACGCAGGCCACGACCGGGCTGGACGCGGCGAAGTCAGCGGCGGTGAAGGCCTGTTTCGAGACGAGGATGGCCAAGGCCGTCACGCCGGAAGAGATGCAGGGCGTGAGTGATTTCGACCAGACGGTGATGTCGAAAGTGGTCGTGGCGATCAGCGAAGCTGCGCGGACCTGCAGGACCGAGGTCGCGGGTTAGACCAGCACCTCCACCCGCGCATCGGGGAAACGGGCGAGGGCCGCGTCGATGGCGGGGTGGTCCATCAGGCAGAAGGCAGTGCTCAGCGCGTCGGCCTGGGCTCCAGAAGCGGCGCTGACGCTGACGGTCTGCCAGAGGGGCGGCTGGCCCCGCGGCCCGAGGATATGCGGCTGGCCTTCGATCAACGTGCCTTTCGGCGAGGAGGTGGCGAGGGCGCGGTTGGCAAGCCTCGCCTCACGGAGGGGCATGCCGTCAGGGCCGGTGATCACCGCGGGCCAGCCACCATTTCCGAGCGCGGCGATCTCTCCCATGTCGATCAGCGCGTCGGTGAACCCCTGCGCACGCAGAAGCATCGCGATCCTGTCAGCGGCCCAGCCCTGCGCGATGCCGTTCAGGGTCAGGGCCTGACCGGGATCGAGCCTGATTTCCTCGCGCGACAGGCGGACGCGATCCCAGCCGGTCAGGGCGCGGGCCTTCGCGGTGTCGGTGCCGTTGGCGAGGGCGCTCCAGAGAGGCTGCACAGTAGGGTCGAAGGCTCCCCCGGTTGCGGCGTGGACAGCACCGGAAAGGCTCAGCATCTCCCGCAGGTCAGGCGAAGGCCAGGCGAGGTGGCCATCACGGTTCAGTCGCGTGAGGCTCGAGTCGCGGTAGAGCGAGGCGAGGGTTTCGATGCGGGCGATCTCGGCTTCAACCCGTGCAAAGGTCTTGCGGGCGTGGTGCGGGTCGGCTCCGACAAGGCGGAGGGAGAGCGCGGTTCCAAGGCCGCGCCCCTGCCATTCGGTCAGGGTTTCCCTCTGCCCGGGCGGCGGCACAAGGGCGGCGGCGGTCAGGGTCAGAAAGCGGCGGCGGTTCATGACGGAGGGGCTCCCGCCGGGGGACCGGGCCGCGCGGGGCCCCAGAACACTGGCCAGAGAGTGACGGTGAAAAGCAGGAAGGCCGCCAGCCACAGGCAGCCCTCGCGTTTCATCCCACGGATATTCGACGTCGTCATCTGTTGGCATTTCGATTTTCACAGCACGCTTCGGACATAAATATTGGACGACGTCCAATAACAGTTCGTAAAAAATCGTGGTTGTCGAAAAAGAGCTGAGTGCAGATGTAGTCGGCACCAGCATCGATCTTGGCCTTGAGATACTCAAGCTCCAGCATACGGTTCGGTGTGGCGGGGTGGCCTTCCGGGAAACCTGCCACGCCGATTCCGAAGTCATGGCCATGGCGCTCTGAAAAGCGGCGGATGAAGCGCACCAAATCCGCCGCTTGGGGGAAATCCCCTTTTGGGAAATCGCGGGCGTTTTTGGGCGGATCTCCCCGCAAGGCGAGGATGTTTGCGACACCGGCCTTGGCGTAAGTCTCCAACATCTCTACCATTTCCCGCTCGCTGTGACCGATGCAAGTGAGGTGCGGAATGGCATTCATTCTCGTTTGCCGGGTGAGGCGCAGCACCAGCCCGCGGGTCGCCTCACGGCTGGTGCCACCTGCTCCGTAAGTGACACTCACGAATGCGGGATCGCAGCGTTGCAAATCCGCGACTGTGTGTAGCAAGACATCCTCCGCCTCGGGAGTTTTTGGCGGAAAAAACTCGAAGGAGAACTTCGTAACCCCGCCCGCCAGAATATCGCGAATGTGCATCCGATTTCTTCTGGGTGTTAGACGTTCACCACGGCCGCAGCGCGGAGTGCTTTTGCGGATTCCACCATGTTGATGAGCGATGGTTTTACCTCCGCCCAGCCGCGGGTTTTCAGGCCGCAGTCCGGATTCACCCAAAGATTGGCGGTGGGTAGCACTTTGTCTGCCTTTTTCATTAGGCCTTCCATCACCGTCATTGCCTCG
>JAAURK010000023.1 GCA_012032275.1 Tabrizicola sp. | reverse complement strand
CCCCGCTCGCTTCGATCCCCATGTCGTAAGGCGGCACGACTTCGACGTAGCGATGGTATTGCGACAGAGGTTCTGGTCGAACACGGCGTTGCAGCCCGCGAAACGATTGCGGATCGCGACCTGGCCGGGCCCGGGCTCGACCCACGGCGTCTCGACGACGCGCGTCGAGCGCGTCTCTGGCATCGAGCGCGACGGCGGACGGGGCAGCGGGCGCGGTTTCAGGCCGCGCAGAATCGGGCGCCCGTCAAGCGGACGGCCAAGCGGATCGATGATCCGGCCGATCCAGCTGTCATCCGGCGCAATTTCGGCCTTGCCCACCAGTTCCACCGCGTCGCCGATGGAGAGCCCGTCGAGCGGCCCGTCCGGAAGAATCGTGAGGCTGGATTGCGACAGACGCAGCACCTCGCCCCCAACGGCGCCCGACTGGCCCAGAATCATCACCTGATCGCCCAGTGCCGCCCGGTTCAACCCGGTCACCGAAATCGTCCCCCGGGCCGTTTCCACGACCCGCCCGACCGGCCGAACCGAGGATGTTCCTGCAATTTCCGCAAGAAGCTGATCAAAAACTCCGGCCAAGTCATTCTCCCTTTGTTCGCTGCTTACCCTTTCTAAAGGAATCACTCTTAAGCCTTGATGAAAGCGGTCGAGGGAGAAGCCCCGATGTTCGAGAAACTGGAACTGACACGAATGGCGCAGGCACTTGCCTCGCATGCCGGCTCCCGGATGGGGGTCATTGCGCGCAACGTCGCCAATGCCGATACGCCCGGTTACAAGGCGCAGGATCTTCCTCCCTTTGCCGAGGTGTTCGAAGCATCGGGCGAAGAGATGCGGGCCACGCGGCCCGGCCATTTCGGCGCGTCCTCGCAGACGGCCGACATGATGCCCGGCAATGCCCCGGGCCATGCCTCGCCGAACGGCAACAGCGTGTCGCTCGAAGCCGAGATGGTCAAATCGGTGGAGGCGCGGCAGAGCCACGAGATGGCGTTGGCGGTCTACCGGGCAACCTCGGATGTGATCCGCGCCAGCCTCGGCCGGCCAAGGTAAGGGCGCGTGAAAATGGAGAACAACCTTCTCAGCTCGCTGTCCTTCGCCGCCTCCGGGATGGAAGCCCAGGCCATGCGCCTGCGCCATGTTTCAGAGAACATCGCGAATGCCGATACGCCCGGCTACCAGCGAAAGGTGATGACTTTCGATCAGGCGATGGACTCCGGCCTCGTCACGCCGGGCCCGGTGCGGCTTGACCGGACCGATCCGGTCTCGATCTACGATCCCGGCCATCCGCTGGCCGATGAAACTGGTCACTACGACGGCTCGAATGTCGATCTGGTGATCGAAATCGCTGACGCGCGCGAGGCGCAGCGCAGCTATGAGGCGAACCTCAGGATGTTCGATCAGACCCGTCAAATGACGCAAAGTCTGTTCGATCTTCTGCGCCGATAGGGGAGATCCAGAATGGATTTGAAGACCTCTCTCGTTACCCAGGCCTATGCAAAGGCCCGCCCGGCGGTGGCAGCACAGCCGGGCGGCGGCGCTGACGGCTTTGCAAAACTGGCCGGAAACTTCATGTCCGCCCTGCAGGAGCATGAATCGACCGCCCGGGCCGCCATGACGGGTGGGGCAGACCCCCATGCGCTGGTGCAGGCACTTGCCTCGTCGCAGCTCGCGGTCGAGACGGTGGCCACCGTGCGCGACCGCGTGGTCGAGGCCTATCAGGAAATCCTGAGGATGCCGGTATGACCGAAGAGGTGATCTTCGACATCCTGCGCCAGGGCCTTTGGGTCGCGGTGATGATCTCGGCCCCGCTCCTCACCGTCGCGCTGGTCGCCGGCGTCGTGATCGGGCTTTTCCAGGCGCTGACCTCGATCCAGGAAACCACCCTTACTTTCGTGCCCAAGGCGGCGCTCATGATGGGTGTGTTCTGGGCATCGATGAGCTTCATGAACGCGACGCTGGTGTCGTTCTTCACCGACACGATCATCCCTCAGATCGCGGGAAACTGAGATGGATGCCGCGGGATATACCACACTGACACGGCAGTCGGGCCTGATGCGCGAGATGGCCGTTGTCGCCAACAACATCGCCAATACGTCGACCACAGGGTTCCGGCGCGAGGGCGTCGTGTTCTCCGAATTCGTTGCCCGGCTCGACAGCGACCCCTCGCTCTCCATGGCATATGCCAGCGGACGGCATGTCGATCTTGGCCAGGCGGCCCTGACACCGACCGGAGGAACCTTCGACTTCGCGATCCAGGGCGAGGGGTTCTTTCTTGTGCAGACGCCCGAGGGCGATCGGCTGACGCGGGCGGGCAGCTTCACGCCCTCGCCCGAAGGTGAACTCGTCAATCCCGACGGGTTCCGGCTTCTCGACACCGGTGGCGCACCCATCTTCATTCCACCGGACGCCGGGAACATCGCGCTTGGACAGGACGGCACGCTGTCGGCCGGGGGTGAGCCGCTGGCAAGGTGGGTCTCTGGCAGCCGACCGATCCGCTGTCGCTCCGCCACCAGTCGGGCACGCTCTTTGCCGCCGACGGGGTCGAGCCGGTGGAGGCCGGGCAGATCCAGCAGGGCATGCTGGAAGAGAGCAACGTCGAGCCGGTGTCCGAAATAGCCCGGATGATCGAGGTCCAGCGCGCCTATGAGCTTGGCCAGAAGTTTCTGGATTCCGAGGACGAACGCGTGCGCGGCGTGATTCAGGCGCTGGGGCGATGAGGTAAACCGATGAAAGCACTGCAGATCGCGGCCACCGGCATGGCGGCCCAGCAAATGAAGGTCGATGTTGTTTCCAACAACCTCGCGAACATGTCGACGAACGGCTACAACGCCCGCCGTGCCGATTTCGCCGATCTCCACTATCAGCAGATGGCCCGGCCAGGCAGCGTGACGGCCGAGGATGGAAGCGTGCTTCCGACCGGCGTCCAGATCGGCCTTGGCGTGCGCCCCGCCTCGGTTTCGGTTGTGCTGGCCCAGGGAACCCTGTCGGCGACCGGCGGCGATCTTGATGTCGCGATCGAGGGGCAGGGCTATCTCGAGGTGACCATGCCCTCCGGCAGCGCCGCCTATACCAGGGATGGCGCGCTGAAACGGTCTCCCGACGGGTTGATCGTGACGGCGGATGGCTATGCCGTGGCGTCGGGGATCACCATCCCGACCGATGCGCGGGCGGTGACAATCACCGGAGCGGGCGAGGTCTATGCCAGTTTTGCCGACCGGGTGGAGCCGGAGCTTCTGGGGCAATTGTCGCTGACCGGCTTTGCCAACGAGAAGGGGCTCGAAGCGATCGGATCGAACCTTTTTGTCGAAAGCGCGGCTTCCGGGCCGGCACAGCCGAACACGCCCGGAATCGACGGGCTTGGCACCCTGCGCCAGGGCTATCTGGAGGAAAGCTCGGTCGACGCGGTGCGCGAGGTGACCGAACTGATCAAGGCGCAGCGCGGGTATGAGCTGAACGCGAAGGTCATCACCGCCGCCGACCAGATGCTCTCTGCAACCACGCAGGTGCGCTGATGTGGCGGGTGATGGCGATGATCCTTCTGGCCCAGCCAGCCTTTGCCGAAAGTGTCGTCGCCTTGCGCACGATCCGCGCCCAGACGGTGATCGGAGCGGAGGATCTGACCAGCGTCGATGCCGAGATCACCGGTGCGCTGATCGACCCGGGCGAGGCGATCGGGCTGGAAGCGCGGGTCGCCATCTACGCGGGCAAACCGGTGCGCCCTTCCGATCTCGGCCCGCCCGCACTGGTGGAGCGCAATCAGATCATACCCCTCATCTATCTCTCTGGCGGCCTTGCGATCAAGGCCGAGGGGCGGGCGCTGGCGCGGGGCGGCGAGGGGGATGTGATCCGCGTGATGAATCTCGGCTCCCGTACGACGGTCAGCGGTCGCGTGGCCAGTGATGGGGCAATCTATGTTGGCTTGGAGCAATAACGTGAAATACTCAGTCGTCTTTCTGGCCCTACTGGTCACCGCCTGCGGAAAGCTGGATCAGGTCGGCCGCGCGCCGGACTTCTCCCCGGTCGAGGGCAGCGGCCAGCATAGTGCGATGTACTCTGCCCCGCTGCCGGAATCGGCCGATCCCGATGCACCATCGGATGCCTCCTCGCTCTGGACGGGCGGATCCGACTCGCTCTTTGCCGACAGGCGGGCCGCGCGGCGTGGCGATATCCTGACGGTGGTCATCGAAATCGACGACAGCGCCCAGATATCGAACACGACGGGCCGCAGCCGCAAGGGATCGCAAAAGGCCGGACTGCCATCGCTTCTCGGCATTCCGGAACGGATCGAGCAATCCCTTCCGGAGGGCGCAAGCCTCGACACGGCATTCGAGACCGACTCCTCCTCGACCTTCAAGGGCAGCGGCAATGTGGCACGCAAGGAACAGCTGACGCTTCGGGTCGCTGCAACGGTGGTGGAGGAATTGCCGAACGGCGTGCTTCATATCGAGGGGCAGCAGGAGGTGCGGGTGAACTACGAACTGCGAGAGCTGATCGTGACGGGCTATGTCCGCCCCATCGACATCTCGCGCCAGAACGAGATCACCTATGACAAGATCGCGGGAGCGCGGATCGCCTATGGCGGCCGGGGTCAGATCACCGATGTGCAGCAGCCGACCTATGGTCAGCAGGCCGCCGACATCCTGCTGCCGTTCTGATCATGATGCGCAAGATCCTGCCTCTTCTTCTTGCCTTTCTCGGGCTTGGCGGCGGTGTCGCCGCCGGCATCGTGCTGCGCCCCGCCGCGGACACCGAACACCCGGAGGAGCACCATGAACCAGAGGCGGAAGAGACACCTGTCGAACCGGAATATGTCAAGCTGAACAACCAGTTCGTGGTGCCCGTGATCGAGGGCGGGCGGGTGTCGGCCATGGTGGTCCTCTCGCTCAGCCTTGAGGTCACGACCGGGTCAACCGAAGCGATCTATTCCCGCGAACCGAAGTTGCAGGATGCCTTCCTGCAGGTTCTCTTCGATCACGCCAATGTCGGCGGCTTTCGCGGATCGTTCACCGACGGATCGAACCTCGTCGTCCTGCGCACCAGCCTGCGGGAAGCCGCGGTGGCGGTGGCGGGCGAGGTCGTGAAGGACGTGCTGATCACCGGGATCGCGCGCCAGGACAACTGATCAGCCTGTCAGCGACAAGCGGTCCGGCCAATGGCAGGCGCGCGTGATCATTTCTTCCCCTGCCGCTCCACCAGCCCGGCCAGCGCCTGATTGCGGCCGAAGGCCAGCCGCGCCTCTGCCTGCGCCTCGATCCAGGTGACGGTTTGCCGCGCGATCACATCGTTCAGTTCCATCCGCCGCAGATCGGCCCAGCGCTGATAGGTCATCTCCACGCGCCGCGCCAGAAGCGGGGGACGTCATCCTGGCAAGGCATCCCGGCGTCGAGGGCGGCCAGCTGATCCTGGCTCTGGCGGCGCGCTTGCGCTGCCCTGCGCAGGATGCCGAGGCGATCGTCGAGGATCATCTGGCTCAGCCCGGCCAGGCGTTCGAGGTCGTGTTTCATCTTCGCTTCGCAGCCTTCTTGCGCATGGTGTCGGCAAAGCGGATCGCGGCCGCCACTGCCCGGTAGTGTTCTGCGCGAATCTCTTGCCCGATCTCGATTGTCGCATGCATGGCACGGGCGGTCGGCGGGTCGCTGTGAATGGGCACGCCATGTTCCGCCGCCTTTTCGCGGATGCGCTTCGCCACTTCGTCGACGCCCTTCGCCACGCAGACCGGCGCACGACCGGCCTTGCGATCCCACCGCAGGGCGACAGCGTAATGCGTGGGGTTCACCACGATGACATCGGCCTTCGCGACATCGACCAGCATCCGGTTCGTCGCGATCTCCTGCGCGCGCTGGCGGCGCGACGACTTCATATGCGGGTCGCCCTCGCTGTCCTTGAATTCGTCCATCATCTCCTTGCGGGTCATGCGGTTGCGCTCGATGTAAAGGTGGCGCTGCCAGATGTAGTCGAGCCCGCCGACCGCCACGGCGATGACGGCGGTCACCATCAGGAACTCCAGCGTCAGGCGCCCCAAGATCGAGGCCGACAGTCCCGGATCAAGGTAAAGGCTGGCAAGGATCTCATCGGCGCGACCGGCGAGGAACTTGTAGAGGATGATCGAGATGATCACGAGTTTCGCCGTGCTTTTGGCAAATTCGGCGAGCCCCTCCCGACCGAACTTGTGTTTTGCCGTGGCGAGGGGCGAGAGGCGTGACAGCCGGAAACCGAGCTTGGAGGGCGTCACCACGAAGCCCCTGGTTGCCGCCAGAAGAAGCGAAACCATCACCACGGGCAGAGCCATGATTGCCAGCAGCGGCGTTGCAACCGAGATGATGGCGCCGCCGATCGGCCCCGAGGCGCCTTCCACCACCAGCGTCGACAGACTGTCTGCCTGGTCGAGCATCACCATCCCCGCGCCGCCCCCGGCCTGAAACACCCATCCCCCGAACCAGACAAACGCCGCCAGGTAGCCAAGCAGGCTGGCAGCGCCGATCAGATCGTTGGAACGGGGGATGTCACCTTCCTGCCGGGCCCGATCGAGACGCTGCTGGGAGGGATCGTGCTGCTTGTCGTCGTCGTCGGTGTCACCTCCGCTCATGGAACCACCGCGAAGGGTTCGCGCAGATGACCCAGCAGCGCCTGATGCCAAACTTCGAGCAGAAGAGGGGTGGTCACCGCCAGCATCGCCAGTGCGCCAAGCGTCAATGCCGGGGCGCCGACGAAGGAGACCATGAGCTGCGGCATGGCCCGGTTGATCGCCCCAAGCGCCAGGTTGTAGATCATCGAGGCGATCACGAAGGGCGCAGCCAGCGCGAAGGACAGCCGAAACGTCGCGGCGATTTTCGAAAGGCCCCAGTCCGCGACCTCTGCCGGGGACGGCAACCGCCCCTGCGGCAGGATCGCATAGGACTGGACGACGAGCTCCACCACCCGGACATGAAGACCGGCACTCACCGCGATGGCCAGACCCGCGATGATCAGCAGGTTCCCGATTGCAGGTTGCGGCTCGGGCGCGGCGCCCGCGAAAAGCTGCGACAGCGTTGTTGCCTGCGCGATGATGGATCCCGCGGTGATGAGCGCGAGAACGAACAGCCTGAGGCCGATCCCGATGATCAGACCGGAAACCGCTTCCACTGCGAGGGCCGCAAGGCCCGGATCTGCCTCGGGCCGGTAGGGACCATCGGCGATCAGCGGCGTCACGGTCATCGTGAGGACGATGACGACCGCCAGTTTCACCCGTTGAGGCACCGTCTGTTCGCCGATCGCCGGAAGCAGCGCGACCAGCGCCCCCATCCGCACGAAAACCAGGACGGCCTGCCAGAGCACCGCTTCGGTCATGTCAAGCAGCCCGGCGATCCCGGCGAGAACCTCGTTCATGCGGCAACCTGCCCCAGCAGCGCCGGACGCGCCTCGGTTCCGATTTCCTCATAGGAGAGGACGGGCAGGCTGAGCCCCTTGGCCTGGACCACCGTCCGCAAGAACCGCCGCCTGCTGATCGTCGTCACCAGCGCGGGATAGACGCCGGTTTCGGCCGCCCGGTTGACACGCTCTGTCAAGCCGTTGGCGAGGCGCGCGAAGAGATCGGGCGGCAGGGCGATGTCACGCTGGCCCCGGTCTCCGTCGATCTGGTAGCTGGCGAAAGTCTTCTCCCATTCCGGGGCAAGCTGGATCAGCGGAATGGTCCCGTCCCCGCGCTTCAACTCGGCCACGATCTGGAAGCCAAGCCTCTGGCGGACATGTTCGCAGATCGCATCCGGCGTGCCGAAATGCCGCCCTTCGGCGATGGCCTCCAGGATAAGCGGCAGGTTCCGGATCGAGACGCGCTCCTCCAGCAGCATGCGCAGAACGGCGTGCAGGAGGTCGACCGGAACCTTTTCGGGAAGCAGCTCGTCAAGCAGCCGACGGTTTGCCTCGGCGCGCGCAGGATCCGACAGGCGCACGAACTCATCCAGAAGCCGCCGCAGGCCCCGCAACGTAAGCAATTGGGAAAGATTGGTTTTCAGGACTTCAAGCAGATGGGTTGCCAGAACCTCGGTCGGCGAAACCACCGTCAGACCGGCCAGCGCCGCCTCCTCTTGCTGATCCGTCCGGATCCAGCGCGCGGGCGCCCCATAGACCGGCTCTCTCACATCAAGACCGGATGGCGCGGCAGTGCCGTCCGCCAGCAACACCAGCACACGGTCGGGCATCAGCCGATCCGACACCCGCTCCACCCCCTGCAGGCGGATGCGGTATTGTCCCGGCTGCAGCGCCGCTTCGTCCGTGAGCCTGATTTCCGGCAGGATAAGGCCGTATGCCGAGGCGACATGGTTGCGCATGTTGGCGATGCGTCCGTCAAGACCGGTTGCCGGATCAAGCGCCATCGCCACCAGATTCGGGGCGAATTCGATGTGAATATCGTCGAAGTCGAGGACATCGCCGATCGATCTTTGCTTTGGCGGCTCGGGCGAGGGGGCCGGAGTGGAAACCGCCGCCGCGGCGTTGCGCGAGACGTGAAACGCCAGCCAGCCCAGCAGGCCGGCGCCGATGATGAACGGCAGAAATGGCATCCCGGGAACAATGGCGAACCCGGCCATCAGGGCGGCAACCGTTCCCAAAGCCCCCGGATAGCGGCCAAGCTGCGCAAAGAAGGACACATCCGCCGCCCCCTTCTCGGCTCCCCGGGCAAGGAGAAGCGCTGCGGCGACAGAGATGATGACGGCGGGGATCTGACTGACGAGGCCATCGCCGACCGTCAGAATCGTGTAGGTTTCGAAGGCGGCGCTTGCGGGCATGTCATGCACGACCACCCCCATGATCAATCCCACGACGATGTTGAGCCCGGTGATCAGCAGGCCCGCCACCGCGTCACCCTTGACGAATTTGGAGGCGCCATCAAGCGAGCCGAAAAAGTTGGTCTCGGCCAGCTCCTGCTCGCGGCGGCGCTTTGCCTCCGTATGGTCGATGGCACCGGCCGACATGTCGCTGTCGATGGCAAGCTGGCGACCGGGCATGCCGTCAAGCGCGAAGCGCGCGCCGACCTCGGCCATGCGCCCGGCGCCCTTGGTGATGACGACGAAGTTCACGATCAGAAGGACGACGAAGATCACCAGGCCGAGGATGACATTGCCGCCCATGATGAAGCTGGCAAAACCTTCGATCACCTCTCCGGCAGCATCGGTCCCCGTGTGGCCTTCCCCGATGATCAGTTTCGTGGACGATACGTTCAGTGACAACCGCAGCATCAGCGAGGCAAGAAGGATGGTCGGGAACGCCGAAAAATCCAGCGGGCGTTCGATGAACAGCGTGATCGTCAGCATCAGGATTGCAAGCGCGAAAGACAGGGCCAGACCAAGATCAAGCACCCAGGACGGCACCGGCAGGATCATCATGATGATGACCGCCATCAGGCCGAGCGCGAGCAGGATCGTCGGCCGGAAGATGTTGGCGATGCTCAGCTTTGACGGCATCTCACGGCGCTCCGATCAGAGGTTGGCGCGCCTTTGTCGTCGGCACGAGCGATCCCTTCGCCCCCGTCGCCCCCCGCATCAGCAGCGGAAAGCGATTCTCCCGCGGTTCCGCTTCTGCGGCGGCGAGAAGCAATGGCGTTTCCTGCAGATCTGCGAGGACGCGATCGAACTTGGCCTGATAGCGGTCGGCGAATTCCGGCGTCCGTGAGTGATAGGCCGCGGCGGCCAGGGACCAGTCGCCCCGCTCCGCCTCCAGTTTCGCGATCAGGCGTGCGGCATAAAGCGCGTTTGTCTCCGGGTCGAGCATATCATCGAGCGACGCGAAATTTTCGGCATGCCAGCGGTAATTCAACTGAAAGCAGCCAAGATCGATGTTGGTGGAGCCTGCCTGCGTTGCGCTTTCCACGAAGGCCTTCGCCTCGTCCTGACTGGCGAACCAGTGCCCCTCGCCACCCTGATTGATGGCCCAGGGCCAGGGCTCGGTGCCGTGGTTGCCCGCACGCCCCGTCTCCACAAGGGTCAGCGTCAGCAACACCTCATAGGGAACCCCGGTGTTCGCCGCGGCACTTTGTGCGGCCGCAAGGCAGAGCGACGATTCCGTCCCGAACGCCGCGCTGGCGCCGATCCACGCCGCTGCAACGGCCGTCGCGAGGCGTCTCGATGGGTTCCTGGGCAAAAATCCGGGCATGTCTCATCCGAGGCGAGCGTTCTGCCCGCCGTGTTTCATCGAAGCTAGCGGTCAAGGGTTGCCAAGAGGTTACCCACCGTCATGGCGTGATCTCCGGAGAGGGAAATGTTTCCAGAAGTGCGGCGATCGTCTCGCGGGCGATGCCGCTTTCCGTGACGAGCGCTTCGCCTTTGGCGAGAGGGCCCGCAGCCTCATCGACGGGTTTCCTGACCGCGAGATCCGCGGCACCCGCCCAGTTGGCATCACCCGAGCCCGAGAGCTGTTGCCAGTCCCGATCCCATGCAAGCGCCTGTGCGGCCTTGCCATCGTCTCCTGCCTCTGCCCAGACGCCCGCCGCCGAGCCGTTCGCGCCAAGCTTCAGCAGTGCTTCCGCACGCAGAGCCGTGGCTGCCTCGCCGCCCATATCGGCCAGGAGATCCCGGCTTCGTCCTGCTTCGCCGCGGGCAAGTTCTGCCGCTGCGGCCAGCAACCGCCATTCCGCCGGGTCATCGGCCGTTACGGGGCCCAGCCAGACAAGCGCCGCATCCGCGAAACCGAGCGATTGGAGGCGGGAGGCGATGGCAAAAGCTGTCTCGCTTTCGATCACGGGCAGATCGCGGCCTTCGCCAAGGATCGCGGCGGCGAGAAAATCATCGTCCGCCGACCGCGCCGCGATGATGCGCCAGAGATCGGCCTCGGTACCCGGTGCGTCGGCCAGTTCCGCCAAAGCATCCTCCACCTCGCCGACAAGGGCGAGCGAGAGGACCAGGGCGCGGCGCAGTGCGGGTTCCTTGCCGGTTCCCGCGCCGTCACGGAGAAAGGCGCGGACGGTTTCCACCTGATCGTGGGTGACCGGCTCCAGCTTTCTGGCGGCAACCTCGATCAGGACGACGACCGCATCTTCCGCGCCTGCGCCAGGGGCCGCCAGCGCCGCCTCGGCAGAGGATTTTGCGGCGTCGGTCTCATTGCCGGCAAGGCTCATCTGCGCGTCAAGAAGGGTAATCGCCTTGTCATCGGTGGCAGAGATGCGCGAAACGGCGGCCCGAACCTTGAGCGCGGCTTCGCTGCGCCCCGCCCTCAGAAACCGGCCCGAGAGATCGGGCCCGAGATGTCGGCGCAGATGCACGGGCAAGGCGGCGAAGCTGCGAAGAATCGCCTCTTCATTGACCGCCGACCCGCTGGGAAGATCGGAATAGACGAATGCAGCCCAGAGTGCCGCCGCCGAATCGCAGCCCAGCATCGAGCGGAGCGGGCTTTCGGGATCTTCCTCTCCATCGACGATCCGGGCCAGCGATGCGTAAAGGCGCCGCTCGTCTTCCGGCACCGGGGCATCCATCAGCGACAGATACTGCAGCGCCTCGGCGCCAAACCCGTAATGGATGTGCCATCTGATGGTCCGCATGAGGGCCTCCGGATCGGGCCGGTCGAACTCTCCCACCAGTCCGCCGCGGGCGGCCGCAAGCTGCACTGCGACGGGCTGGTCCCCGCCCCAGGCCGCCACGTCCAGGCTTGCATCCGCTGCGCAGGCCTGCCCGTCGGGCTGCATCAGGTCAGGGTCGGTTCGCGCCATATCGGCTTTGACACCGGGCAGATCGCCGATGACGATCCGGGAGGAGGGAAGGTCGGTGTCCGCCACTGCGGGCGTCGCCATGTGCCCGGCCGGATCGGCAATGTCGATGACCCCCGCCGCAACGCCCCGGCTGATCTGCTGGAGAAGGGCATCGCGGATCGGCCCGAGAGAGATCGCATCCGTCGCAATAGGGGGCAGACCGTTCCTGGGCGCGGGCGACCTCTCGGGAATTGCCCGAAGCCAGTCATAGCCCGAAACCGTTCCCTCGGGCGTCCGGCGGGGTTGCGGGCGCAGGGCCGTCTTCGGACCAAGACGGGTCATGGCTGCACCCTCCAGCGACAGCTCGAACGACGACCCCGGCGGTGGAGCGCCATCGCGGATGTCGATCACGATCACGCCGGGGCGCAATTCGAAAGGCAACGCATGGCATGAACAGGCAACGCTCATCTGCAAGAGGCCCGATTGCGGATCCGCCCAGACGGCCGACAGCCGTTCCCTGGTGATCCTGTTCCAGAGCACCGACAAGTCGTAGCGGGGCTGCGCGTCACCGGGGAAAGCAAGCTCGTAGCCCCCGCTGGTGCGACCGATCTGCCAGTCGGTCGCCGAGGGCAGTTCCAGCACCAGCCGGGTAAAATCCTGATGATCGCCAGAGGTTATGCGAACCGCCTGGGCCCGGACGAGGCCGGGAAGAAGGCAAAGCAGAAATGCGAGAACAAGTCTCATGCGGCATCCTGCTTCAGGTTGCGCATGGCTTCCTCGAGATCGCCGAACCCGGGGCGAAGGTGATGCGGCGTATTCTGACGCCCGACCTCGATGCAGATATTCGCCGGATGCCGGTGCAGGTTCGCGATCAGCACTTCGCGGATCAGATGGTAGAAGTGGATATCATCCTCGACAACGGTCTTCACCCGCGCTGCGAACGGCCCCATCAACCCGTAGGCGAGAAACACGCCCAGAAACGTTCCGACCAGAGCGCCCCCGATCATCTTTCCCAACACCTCGGGCGGCTGATCGATCGAGCCCATGGTCTTGATGACGCCAAGCACGGCGGCCACGATGCCCAGTGCCGGAAGGCCATCCGCCACGGTCTGCAGCGCATGGCTGGAGTGCATGGCGTGGTTGAGCGCCGCCTCCATGCGTTTGTCGAGCACCTCTTCAACCTGATGCGGATCGTCATAGTTCATCGAGGCCGCGCGCATCGTGTCGCAGATCAGATCGACGGCCTCGTGATCGTGCTGGATCCGTGGATATTTTCCGAAGATGCTGGACGCATCCGGATTTTCGATATGTTCCTCAAGCGCCACGGGATTGGCGCGCGCGATGCGGATCAGTTCGAACAACAGACAGAGCAGATCCTTGTAGTCGGCGCCCTTCCATTTGGGCCCCTTGAAGACCTTGCCGATGTCCTTGATCGTATGTTTCACCGACGGCATGTCATTCGCGATCAGAAAGGCGCCGACCGCGGCACCGCCGATCATGATCATCTCGAAAGGCAGCGCCTTCAGGATGATTCCCATCTTGCCGCCAGCCGCCACATAGCCGCCAAACACCATGACGAGGATGACGGCGATCCCGATTAGCCCCAGCATTTCATTACCCTGCACAAAGACGTCATCCGCAGTATCGCGAAGACGGGTTAAAACTGTCTGACTGCCGGCTTGACCTCGCGGAGGATCTGCGGCTGGCGCTATTCGGTCGGTGCCTTTGCATTCCGCCCGGCCACGATCACGCTGATGCTGTAGGCCGTTTCCGAAGACATGCCCGACAGGATCGCCGCCGCCGCCTCGGGGCTCATGCGGCCGAGGAAGCCTGCGGCGAAATCGGGGGCCATCGCCTCGAACAGGGCGGCGGCATCCTTCGGCTTCATCGTCTCATAGACCGTGGTCAGGCGGGCGAGATCGGCCTCGGCCGCCCCATCGGCGAGCGCTATCGTCGATGTCAGCTCTTCCTCCAGGGCCTGCATTTCCGTCATCCGGCGGGTGATGGCCTCATCGGCGAGTGCCACCGCGGCCAGACGGTCGCGGATGGCGGCTTCCTGTGCAGCGACGCGTTCTTCACGAAGCTTCAGCGCTTCGGTCAGGCCCGTCGGCGTTTCGCCGCACATTTCGGGTTTGAGGACGGGGTCTTCGACGGGGCCCCCCTCACCCGATCGCGCCAACGCCACACCGACGTCCGATCCGACCCGAAGCGCGCCCGATGAGGCCAGGAGCAACGCCAGCATGAAGAGAGCCCCGCGGCCGACACCGCGCCGACGGCTCATTCCGCCGCCTCCATGGACTGGCGCGACGACCGGCGCCGCACCACCCGAAAGCGCCGGTCGACTTCGTCCGGGCCGGGTTCGGCGGCCGCCACTTTCTCTGCCGGGTCGGGAAGATCGTGGAGCGAGGCCACCAGAAGTTCCAGTCGCTTGGCAACGGCCTCCGCGCGCACGGTCAGGCTTTCAAGGTTCGATGCCGACCCGACCGCGGCCCCCTGCGCGTTCTGCAGGGCGGTTGTCATATCGTCCACCTGTGCCGAAAGGACGGCGATTGCGCCACCCATTCCGGTTTCCAGCGTGGTGAAACGTTTCAGACGCCCGGCGAGCACATAGCAGTAGATCGCAGCCCCGAAGGAACCGGCAACCAGCAGAATATCGGCGATGATCTCCATTGCCGCCCCCTTCAGTTCAACACGAATTCGGTGATCAGAAGATCGCGGACGTGACCCTCGCCCGCGACGATCTGGATGCGCCGCAGCATCTGGGCGCGCAGTTTGGCCATGGCGGCCGGATCCTCGATCGAGGCGGTGTCGACGGCGCGCAGATAGCTGTTCAGAACGTCGAGAATGCGCGGGATCAGCAGCGTCACATCCGCCATCAGTGCTGTGTCCACCTCCAGCTGAGCGGTGAAGCGCAGGTGGCTGTTCGTCGAATCGGGGGCCAGCGAGATGATCATCGTCTCCAGCGGAACGAAGCCGATTCCCTGCAACGGGGTGACCTCGTGGGCTTCCGCCTCTCCGTGGCCCGATCCCATCAGAAGCCCGCTATAGGTGGCATAGAACCCCCCGGCCCCCAGAAGAATCGCAAGGACCAGACCGATCAGAAGCGGCAGCTTCGACCGCTTCTTGGGCGGCTCTTCCATGGATGCATCTGCGACGGCCATTGCCACCTCCGGTCATTCGAACTTCCCGACAATAGGCCGAAGGTCACTAACCGATTGTTAAGGCAGTTCCGTCATTTGTGGGGTCAACGGCAGAACGCCGCGTTGCGGAGAAGTGTCTTGCAGAACCTGCTTTCGATATGGTCGTCCCTTGATCTGCGCCGCCGGGCCATTGTCGTGCTCGCCACGGTGGCGATGTTCGCCTCGGTGCAGGGCCTGTCCCGAATCGCCGGGCAGCCCGACATGGTGCTGCTTTACGCCGCGCTGGAACCGGCTGCAGCGGGCGAGGTCATCGCGGCCCTCGATCAGCGCGGCGTGAGCTATGATGTCTCTGGCGATGCGATCTATGTCGACGTGACGCAGCGCGACAGTCTGCGCATGGCGCTGGCCTCGCAGGGGCTGCCAGCGGCCGGCAGCGGCGGCTACGAACTCCTCGATTCGCTCTCGGGCTTCGGGACAACCTCGCAGATGTTCGATGCTGCCTATTGGCGGGCCAAGGAGGGCGAGATTGCGCGCACCATCCTTGCCATGCCCGAGGTGAAGGCGGCACGGATTCACATCGCGCGTTCGCCCGCGCGGAGCTTTCAGGAACAGGCCTCGGCCACTGCAAGCGTCACGCTCACCTCGATATCGGGGCATCTTGACGAGGGTCAGGCCCGGGCCATCCGTCATCTGGTGGCAAGTGCCGTGTCCGGAATGCAACCGGATGACGTGCAGATCATCGATACGGTCGGCGGTCTGATCGGCGGCAAGAGCGAGGCGGAGTTCTCCGGCACCGACGCCGCAGAGAGAGCGGCCGCGATCAAGGGGAATGTGGAACGTCTTCTTGCCGCGCGGGTCGGGCCCGGCAAGGCGGTCGTCGAGGTCAATGTCGACATCGTGTCGGAACGCGAATCGATCACCGAACGCACCTTCGATCCGCAGGGGCGGGTTGCGATCTCGTCGGAAACCGAAGAGCGCTCGGGGTCGAGCACCGAGCCCGGCGGCGATGTGACGGTCGCCTCGAATCTGCCGGAGGGCGATGCAGCGGCCGGTGGCGGCGGGCAAAGCCAGACGTCGGAAACGCGCGAGCGCGTGAACTACGAGATCTCCGAAACCCAGCGTGAAGTGCTGCGTAATCCGGGTGCGATCCGCCGGATGACCGTGGCAGTGCTGATCGACGGCCAGGCCGAGATTGCGGCGGATGGCACCCGGACATGGACGCCGCGCAGCGAGGAGGAACTGGCCGTGCTGCGCGAGCTTGTGGCGTCCGCGGTTGGCCTCGACGAGGCGCGGGGAGATCAGCTGACATTGAAATCGCTGGAGTTTCAACCGCTTCCCGTGGAGGGAACAGAAGCCGTTGCCAGCCTGTTCCCGCCCGTTGGTTCCTTCGACGTGATGTCGTTGATCCAGGTCGGGGTTCTGGCCCTGGTTGCGCTCTTGCTGGGACTGTTTGTCGTCAGGCCGATCCTGACGTCGTCGGCCTCTGCCGATCGCGCATTGCCGCCACGGCCGGAACCCTTTGCACTGCCTGGCAGCGTGGGAAGCGGGACTGCGGCTCTGGATGGCGTCATCGAGAATGACTTCGTGATGCCCGACTTTGGCGGAGCGGCGACCTACGAGGAGGAGGATGTCACCGCGTCATCCGAAGACCCGGCCTCGCGCCTTCGCCGCCTCATTGAACAGCGCCAGGCCGAATCGGTCGAGATTCTGCGTGGCTGGCTTGAACCCGAGGAGGATCGTGTCTGATGCCGGCATTGCGTCTTGAAGTGTTCGATACCGAAACCACCGCGGCGGGCGAAACCTATCCTCTGGTTCAGATGAGCGCGCTGGAAGAGGCCAAGATCGCGGCCTTCGAGAAGGGCTATACCGCGGGATGGGACGACGCGGTCGCCGCAACCGAAACCGATCAGTCGCTGATCCGTGCCGATCTGGCGCGCAATCTGCAAAGCCTCGCCTTTTCGTTTCAGGAGGCGCGTTCGCATGTTCTGGGCGCGGTGCGCCCGCTGATCCTGGAAATGGTGAACCGCCTGCTGCCGGAACTTGCGCGGGAGGCATTGGCGCCCATGGTTCTGGAAGGCCTGATGCCGATTGCAGAAAGCCTCGCCGATACGCCGCTCACGCTGGTGATGAACCATGCGGTGCGCACCCGGATCGAGGCGGTGCTCACCCAGGCGACCGGGCTTCCGCTCATCATCGAGGACGAGCCGTCGCTGGACGAAGGGCAGGTCTATATCCGCTTCGGCGCGGCAGAGACCAAGGTCGATCTGACCCAGGCGACTGCAACCATCGCAAATGCCGTCAACGCCTTCTTCGCGCTGACCAAAGAGGAGACATCTCATGGATGAACTGACAGATGCCAACCCGTTTTCCCAGGTTCCGATCGAGGTCACCATCTCGGTTGGTCGGGCGCGCCGCTGGTGAAAGACCTGCTGAAGCTCAGTCGGGACGCCATTCTCACGCTCGACCGCAGGGTCGATGATCCGGTGGAGCTGTTCGTGGGCGACAGGCTGATCGCACGCGGCCAGCTGACCGAACTTGACGGAGATGCCGCAGGCCAGTTGGCGGTACGACTGACCGAAGTCGCCAACCTGCGCGGTGGATTGTGAGGCCAGCCCTACTCGCCACGCTTTTCGTGCTGGTCGCGGGGCCGGTCCTTGCGCAGGATCTGTCGCTGGACCTTGGCGGCGAGTCATCGCTGTCGTTGCGGTCGGTCCAGCTTCTTCTCCTGATCACCGTGCTCAGCATCGTGCCGGGCCTCGCCGTCATGGTGACCTGCTTTCCGTTCATCGTGACGGTGCTGTCGATCCTGCGTCAGGCCATCGGGCTGCAACAGGCGCCGCCAAACATGCTGATCATCAGCCTCGCGATGTTTCTGACCTGGTATGTGATGGACCCGGTGTTCACCGAAGCCTGGCTGAACGGCATCGAGCCGCTGACCAGCGGGAGGATGGAGCTGATTCCGGCGCTTCAGGCCGCCATCGCCCCGTTTCGCGAATTCATGTCGCTCCGCGTCGACCCGGAGACCTTTGCCACATTGCGCGATCTTCGCCCGGACGCCGCAATCCAGCCGGCAGAGGCGTCGCTTTCGCTGCTCGTTCCGTCCTTCCTTCTGTCCGAGATCCAGCGCGCCTTCGAGATCGGCTTCATGATCTTTCTGCCATTCCTGATCATCGATCTTGTCGTCGCGGCGATCCTGATGTCGATGGGCATGATGATGGTGCCGCCTGCCGTGGTCTCGCTGCCGTTCAAGCTGGTGTTCTTCGTGATTGCCGATGGCTGGACGCTGATCTCTGGCGCGCTGGTGCGGAGCTACTTCTGAGAGGATTCAACCGCGAATCGCCGCAGCGGCCACCCACCAGCCCGGCTCGGCGGCACGAATGCGACTGGCCGCCCGCGCTGCGGTGTCCTCGTCGCCGAAGAGACCGAAACAGGTGGCGCCAGACCCCGACATCCGGGCGAGAGCGCAGCCCTCCTGCGCCGCAATCGCCCGCACCGCTTGCCCGATGGCCGGGGCGATACGGGTCGCGGGCGCCTCGAGGTCGTTTCGCTGAAGCTGCAGAAAACGGGCAAGTTCGGCGAAACCGGCGAAAGGCGGGATGGCAGGCATCGGCTGATGCGAGACGTCATCCAGTGCTCCGAAGACCGCCCGCGTCGAAAGCGAATGCCCCGGGTTCGCAAGCAAAAGCCAGGCGGCTGGCAGCGGCGGCACCGCATCGAGGATGTCGCCCACGGCCCGCATGCGCGCGGGCCTGCCCTGAAGGCAGACGGGCACATCCGCGCCCAGCGCAAGAACCGCCGCCTTGTCCGGAAGAGGCGTGGCATTCATCCGCGCCATCGCGCGGAGGGTCGCGGCGGCATCGGCCGACCCGCCGCCGATACCGGAAGCGACGGGCAGGTTCTTTTCCAGATCGATCTCGACGTCGCCGCCCATGATCCGCGCAGCCCGAGTGACGAGGTTGTCCGGCCCTGCCGAAAGCTCCCCGGCCTGAGGGCCGCCAATCCGCAGCGACAGGCCCGATGCCCGGCGCAGCACCACGCGGTCGCCGACATCGGCAAAGACCACCAGACTGTCCAGCATGTGGTAGCCGTCGGCCCGCCGGCCCGTGACATGCAGCGTCAGATTGATCTTCGCCGGCGCGAATTCGGCAATGACCTCAGTTGTCATTCTCGACGGCTTCAACCGGCACCGGTGCAGCACCTTCGTCGGCCATCACCTCGTCCAACCCGACGTCGAGCTTGCGGCGGATACGCTCGGCATCCTTCTCGGTCGGATTGAACGACAGGGCCCTGTGCCACTGAAACCGTGCCTCGAGCTTGCGCCCGACGACCCAGTAGACATCGCCAAGATGATCGGTCACCACCGGATCGACCGGCTCCAGTACCGAAGCCTTCTCCATCGGGGCAAGCGCTTCCTCGTACCGGCCAAGCCGGAACAACGCCCAGGCCAGGCTGTCGATGATATAGCCCTTCTGGGGATCGGCAGCCACGGCGCGCTGGATCATCCCCAGCGCCTCATCCAGCTTTTCCCCCCGGTCGACCAGCCCGTAGCCAAGATAGTTGAGCACCTGCGGCTGGTCCGGATTGAGCTCCAGCGCCTTGCGGAAATCTGCCTCGGCCTCTTCCCATTGCTTGTTCTGCTCATGAGAGATGCCGCGGCTGAAGAACAGCGCCCAATGTTCCGGCTTCACCTCGGCAACCAGGGCAATGGCGGCATCATAGGCGGGGATGGCTTCGGCGAACCGTTCCTCGCCGCGCAGAAGGTCGCCGAGGGCGGACTGGACGAAGATCAGCTGCGGCTGGACGCGCGCCAGGGTCTGCAACGCCTCCAGCGCCGCGTCGATCTTTCCGTCGGCCTGCAACGCACCGGCACGCCCGATCTCGGCATTGACGAAGGCCGGGTCATCGGTGGCGAAAAGCTTGTAGGTCTCGACCGCCAGGTCGTTCTGGCCAAGCGATTCCAGCACGTCGGCCGTCAGCAAGAGGGCATCCGCGTGATCGGGGCGCAGATGGGCCGCAATGCGCGTGTGGATCAGGGTATAGACCGGATCCGCCTCGCCATTCAGGGCGGTCGACACCGAGAAGAACACTTCGGCAATGCCATCGCGCGCGGTTTTCACGATGTCGAACGGGATCGGCTCTCCCGCCTCGAGCCGTTTGCGCAACGCATCGATCATCGGGTCGGGGCCCGGCCCGAAAGAAGTGTCGAGAAGCGCCAGCGCATCGGCATTGCGCTCCAGCTGGCTGAGGATCTGCACATGGGCGAACACACCGCGCCGCATCACGAAGATCGGCCCCGCCACCCGGCCCGACAGAATTTCGTCGGCGCCTTCGAAATCGCCGGCCGAAGCCAGCGCCAGCGCCTTGTGGTAAAGGCCGAATGCCTTGTACTCCTCGGCGTCGGAAAGCGCGTCAAACCCCGCGATCGCATCCGACATGCGCCCGTCGCCAAGCTCCGCCCAGGCAACGACCAGATCGTCGACAAGCTTGCCCAGTTCCCGCCCATCCTTGGCGGCCTTCAGGATGGCGGCATAATCTTCCCGCTGCGCCTCATCGGCGATCAGCGCAAAGTCGGCCAGCTGGCTTTTCTGCCCGGCCTCGCGCAGTTTCCCTGCGGTTTGCACCGCCGCGGCAAAATCACCGATCCCGATATCAGCGAGGATAGCGCCGTCCAGAAGCCGGGGATTGCCCTCATCCTCCAGAATGGCGCGCGCATACCACGCGGCGGCGGCCCGGAAATCATTGCGCGTCTCGGCGATGCGGGCGGCCAGATATGCACCGGCATTCTCTTCCGCTGCGGCAGGAGTTCCGACCGAAACGCCGCACATGACCGCGAGAAACAGCAAGGTTCTGCACGAACGGGCGACTGCCGGGGACAGACGAAATGGGGTCACGGGGCTCTCCGATATGTGGTCGGGGCAAAGGTAGCCCCGCCTGTGCCCGGACGCAATCCGAAGCGGAGGATCCCGGGCAAGCCGGGGCCGGTTGCAGCGCAAACTTGCGTGAACGGTCACATATTGGGGTAGTTCGGGCCGCCGCCGCCGATTGGCGTCTTCCAGACGATGTTCTGGCTGGGATCCTTGATGTCGCAGGTCTTGCAATGGACGCAATTCTGGAAATTGATCTGGAACCGCGCCGCCTGACCTTCGCCGATCACTTCGTAAACTCCGGCCGGGCAATAGCGTTGCGCAGGCTCGGCATAGACCGGCAGGTTGACCGCAATCGGGATGGTCTTGTCCTTCAGCACCAGATGCGACGGTTGCGCCTCGTCATGGTTGGTGAAGCTGTAGGCAACATTGGTCAGCCGGTCAAAGCTCAGGACGCCGTCGGGTTTTGGATAGTCGATCGGCTTGAAATCCGCGGCCTTCCCAGTCGCCGCGGCATCGGTCTTGCCATGCTTCAGCGTACCGAAAACCGTGAAGCCCAGCGTATTGGCCCACATGTCGATCCCGCCGCCGACCAGTGAGGTCACGAGGCCATAGCGCGACCAGAGCGGTTTGACATTGCGCACCTTCTTCAGATCGCGCCCGATGGCACCGCTGCGAACCTCGGTCTCGTAGTCAGAGAGCTCGTCGCCCTGCCGACCCGCCTTGATCGCCCCATGCGCAGCTTCGGCCGCGGCCTTGCCGGAAAGCATGGCATTGTGATTGCCCTTGATGCGTGGAACGTTGACCAGCCCCGCGCTGCACCCCAGAAGTGCCACACCGGGCGCGACCATCTTCGGAATGGATTGCCAGCCACCTTCAGAGATGGCGCGCGCACCATAGGCGATGCGCTTGCCGCCTTTCAGCAGTTCGGCCACCATCGGGTGATGCTTGAAGCGCTGGAACTCCATATAGGGGTAAAGATGCGGGTTCTGATAGTTCAGATGGACCACAAACCCGACGTAGACTTGATTGTTTTCAAGGTGATAGATAAAGCTGCCGCCGCCCGCGTTCTTGCCCAGCGGCCAGCCCATCGTATGGGTGACCGTGCCCTCGCGGTGCTTTGCGGGATCGATCTCCCAGATTTCCTTCATGCCAAGGCCGAACTTCTGCGGCTCCTTGCCCGCGCCGAGACCGAATTTTTCGATGACCTGCTTCGAGAGGCTGCCGCGCACGCCCTCGCCAAGGAAGACATATTTGCCGCGCAGCTCCATTCCCGGCTCGTGGTTCGGCCCAGGCTCGCGGGTTTCGGGGTCACGCCCGAATTCGCCGGCCACCACGCCGACCACCTTCTGCCCGTCATAGACCAGTTCGCTGCAGGACATGCCGGGGAAAATCTCGACGCCCAGCCCTTCGGCCACGCCGGCCATCCAGCGGCAGACATTGGCCATCGACACGATGTAAGTCCCGTGATTCGACATCAGCGGCGGCATCGGCCAGTTCGGAATCCGGACTTTCCCCGCCGCACCAAGGATATAGAAGTTGTCGCTGGTCACCGGCGTCTTGATCGGGGCATCCATGGTGCGCCAGTCGGGCAGCAGGGCGTCCAGCCCCGCCGGATCCAGCACCGCGCCCGACAGGATATGCGCGCCGACTTCGGAACCCTTTTCCAGCACGACAACCGTAAGATCGCTGTCCAGCTGCTTGAGGCGGATGGCCGCAGAAAGACCGGCGGGGCCGGCGCCGACGATCACCACGTCATAGTCCATCTTTTCGCGCTGGATATCGGTCATCGCTCGCCCTTCCCGGAATGACGGCGGGTCTGGATTGGACCCGAAATTCAGGGTTTTCCCTTGCCCCATGCCCGCCCCAACGTCAACCGTGACGCAACATCACGGACCCCGCGCGCCGGAAGGCCGGGGCTTTGCGCCGCCATGCCTCTTGCATTTGGGCATACCTTCGGGTCTGGTGAGGGCAAGACGAGCCTGAAGTCATGGTCCGAAGCCCGGTCCGTGACTTCTTCTTTTGATGTGGAAGGCCGATGGAAAAGATCCCGATGACCCGGCGGGGGTTCACCGCGCTGGATGAAGAGCTCAAGATACTGAAGACGGTCGACCGGCCCGCCATCATTTGTGACATCGCCGAGGCGCGCGAGCATGGCGATCTGTCGGAAAACGCGGAGTATCACGCCGCCCGCGAGAAGCAGAGCTTCATTGAGGGCCGGATCAAGGAGCTGGAGGGGCTCTTGTCGCTTGCCGAGGTCATCGATCCGACCCGGCTTTCCGGGTCGATCAAGTTCGGGGCCACGGTCACGATTGTCGATGAGGACAGCGGCGACGAGAAAACCTATCAGATCGTGGGCGAGACCGAGGCCGATATCGAAAGCGGGCTTCTGAACATCCGCTCGCCCCTTGCGCGTGCGCTGATCGGCAAGGAAGATGGCGACAGCGTCGATGTGAAGACCCCTGGGGGTGCCAAGTCCTACGAGATCCTGTCCGTTCGCTATATCTGATCGGAGGTTTGGCTGATGCGCGAACCACAAGCTGCAAGCCGGGGGGGCGGCACGGATCGCCGGGCGCCGCCAGAACCGGTGGCCGCAGGCGGGCGGCGGTCGATCGAGCTCATTGCGGCGGCGATCAGTGTCGTCTGGCTGATCGGCTCTGTTACCTATCTGTTCCGGTCCACTGACGAGGCCGGGAATGGGTCGCGCGATATCGGCACGGTGCTGCTGGTCGTGATTGTTCCCCTGATCCTCGTCTGGCTGATCGCGAGCATGATGCGCTCGACCCGGCAATTGCGTGACGAGGCTGCGCGGCTGCACCAGACGGTGAATGTGCTGAAGGCGAGTTACATCCAGATGCAGGATCAGGCCGAACGATCCGCCGGCAAGACGGCTGCGGGCAGGCGGACCGATGGCGCGCAGCCGCGCGGCGCTGCTCATCGGCGAGCGGTTTTAGGGCGTCGTAACTACTCACGACCGCGCCATTCTTCATACCGCATCAAATGATCATAATCGCTGTAGGGCATATATTCGGGGTGCGCCTTGGCAATGAAGGACTCCATCCCGGTCAGCCAACGCGCGGCGGCTTCGCTGAAATGATCATAGGCAGCGCTTGTCAGATCAGCCGGATCAAGCCCCTTGCCCTTGCCGAGCGCCTGCCGGATTTTGCCGAATGTCTTGGTTGTGGTGTCACGCGACAGCAGCCAATATTCAAACGCACTGGCAACGCCGCCTGCGC
>JAAURK010000268.1 GCA_012032275.1 Tabrizicola sp. | reverse complement strand
CGGGGTCACGACGGGCGAATGGGGTGCGGCGATCCGCGCGGTCTTCGGCGAATACCGCGCACCAACGGGCGTTTCCGCCGCCCCCTCCAACCGCACAGAGGGGCTGGACGAGGTGCGCGAGGCGGTCGCCGCCGTCTCCACCCGGCTTGGCCGCCCGCTGCGTCTTCTTCTGGGCAAGCCCGGTCTCGACGGCCATTCCAACGGCGCCGAACAGATCGCCGCCCGCGCCCGCGACTGCGGGATCGAGATCACCTATGACGGCATCCGCCTGACCCCGGCCGAGATCGTCGCCGCCGCCGCCGACAAGCGGCCAGATGTGATTGGCCTGTCCATCCTCTCGGGCAGCCACCTGCCGCTGATCCAGGAGACCTTGCAACTCCTTCAAGAGGCTGGCCTTTCCCGGACCCCCCTTGTTCTCGGCGGCATCATCCCCGACGATGACGCCATCACCCTGACCGCGATGGGCATCGCCAAGGTCTATACCCCCAAGGATTTCCAGCTGAACCAGATCATGCTCGACCTCGTGGCGCTGGCCGACCCCGGGGTGGCGGCGGCGGAATAGGGCCGCGCGGACCGGCGTCTGGCGCCGCCGGATCTTCGCCGGAAAACCCTGGTGCCGCACCCCTTCCGGATTCCCCACCTTTCCCCGCCGCGCAATCCGGCCTATCCCTCGGCAAGACCCACCGAAAGGCCCTGCCATGCTGCGCCCTCTTGCCCTGACACTTGCGCTGTCCCTTTCCCCGGCGTTTGCCGAGGACATCAGCCTTCCTTACGAACTCCAGTCCATCATTGACGAGGCGGAGTCCTATTGCGACGGCGAATTCTCGATGGCCGATGGCAGCGTGCAGCAGACGGACCTCAACGGCGACGGCACGCTCGACTGGATCCTTGATTCGGGCGGCTTCCGTTGTTCCACCGCCGCGACGCTTTACTGCGGCACCCAGGGCTGCGGGATCGATACGCTGATCGATGGCACGCTTGGCGCGCTTTTGCTGCACGATTGGGGCACGGTCACCGAGGGCGGCGTCACCTACCTCACCGCCCCGAACGACGCCGGGGAAACCGTCCGCTTTCTCTGGACAGGCCGCGAATGGGCACTGCAGTAAGCCGCCCCGACGCCACCCGCGCGCACCAGAGGGGCGAGGTGCCGCTTGTCGCGACGGATCGCGTGTTTCCGCGCGCCGAAACCTCTGCCATCCTGGGCAATATCCGCTGGGACGCGGCAAAATCGATCTGGTGGTTCGGCCATGCCGCAGGGTCGGTCGTCGCCGTCACCCTTTTCGCGCGCTGGGACGCCGTCGCCGCGATGATCACGCTGACCGCACTCACCATCTGCGCGGGCCACTCCGTCGGGATGCACCGCCTGCTGATCCACCGCAGCTTCGACGCCCCGCTGTGGCTGGAGCGGGTGCTGGTCTGGCTTGGCACCCTCGTCGGCATGGCGGGGCCGTTCGGGATGATCCGCGCCCATGACATGCGGGACTGGCATCAGCGGCAGACGGTATGCCCTCCCCATCCCTCGCATGGTGCGGGTTTCTGGCGCGATGCCTGGTGGCAGATGCACTGCCGCTATGATCTTGACCACGAACCGGATTTCGTCATCGAGGATCGCGTCGCCAGCGATCCTTTCTACCGGCTGGTCGAGCGGACATGGATGGCGCAGCAGCTTCCCGTTGCGCTTCTCCTCTATGCGCTTGGCGGGGCGGCCTGGGTCTTCTGGGGGATTTGCGTCCGCGTCACCCTGTCGCTTACCGGGCATTGGGCGGTCGGCTACTTCGCGCACCGGACCGGTCATCAGGGCTGGGTCGTGGCGGGCCTGCCGGTGCAGGGCTACAATCTGCCGGGCCTCGGCCTTCTGACCTTTGGCGAAAACTGGCATGGCAATCACCACGCCTTCCCGCACTCCGCCCGCCTTGGCGTGGAGCCCGGCCAGCGCGATCCCGGCTTCTGGCTGATCCGCAGACTGGAGGCCCTCGGCCTCGCCCGCAGCATCCGCCTGCCCGAAAGCACCCCGCCCCGCGAGGGGCTGACCCGTGTATCGGCCGTTTCGAACCCCTCTTGCGCGCCGGAGAGAACGCTTTCTTAATGGCGCGCGGGCCTCGTCGCCCGGCCGATCGCGGCAAGACGGGACGACGTGGCCGGGAAGACAAAGAAAAAGCCCGCAATCATGGCTTTGACCGTGAACAGGGCAACTTGGGGGACGAATGACCATCCACATCGGCGCCAAACCCGGCGAGATCGCCGAAACCGTCCTGCTGCCGGGCGATCCCTACCGCGCCCGATGGGCGGCAGAGACCTTCCTCAAAGACCCGGTTCTGGTGAACGAGGTGCGCGGCATGCTCGGCTATACCGGCACCTGGAACGGGCACCCCGTCACGATCCATGGATCGGGCATGGGGATGCCGTCTCTGTCGATCTATGTCAATGAACTCATTCGCGATTATGGCGCGAGAACGCTGATCCGCATCGGCTCCACAGGCGGTCTGCAGCCCGAGGTCAAGGTGCGTGATCTTGTTCTGGCGCAGACGGCGTCAAGCGCCGGATCGCCTTCCCGCACCATCTTCCGCGAGGTGAACTTTGCGCCCTGCGCCGATTTCGGCCTGCTGTCGGCCGCTTATGCCGCCGCAACCGCGCGTGGCCTTACCCCGCATGTCGGCGGCATCTATTCCTCCGACACATTCTATGACGAACGATCCGATCTTTCAGCGGAATTGTCCCGCCACGGCTGCCTCGCCGTCGAGATGGAGGCCGCGGAGCTTTATACCCTCGCCGCCCGCCACAAGGCCCGTGCGCTGGCGGTTCTGACCGTATCGGATCACATCGTCACCGGTGACGCCCTGCCCGCGGACCAGCGCGAGAAAAGCTTTGGCGCCATGGTCGAGGTCGCATTGGAAGCCGCTTTTTCATAAGGAAGACCGATGGCACATCTGGCCCGCCGCACTTGGGTTCCCGGCCCTGTCGAAGCCCATGTCCAGCGCCTTGCCGAAGCAGCGCACCACCCCTCCGACCAGGTTGCCGACCGGATCGAGGCGCTGATCCTCCGCAATGCCGAAATCCACGACCGCGAGTGTTTCAACCTCAACCCCGCAACGAATGTGATGAACCCGAAGGCCGAAGCCATGCTGGCCCGCGGCCTCGGCTCCCGGCCCTCGCTTGGCTATCCGGGCGACAAATACGAGATGGGGCTGGAGGCGATCGAAGCGATCGAGGTCATCGCCGCTGAACTGGCGGCCGAGATCTTTGGTGCGTCCCATGCCGAAATTCGCGTCGGCTCTGGCGCGCTGGCCAATCTTTACGGCTTCATGGCGCTGACGAAACCGGGCGATGCGATCATTGCCCCCTCTGCCGCCATTGGCGGACATGTCACCCACCATGCCGACGGATGCGCCGGGCTTTACGGCCTGACCACCCATGCCGCGCCGGTGAATGCGGATGGCTATACCGTTGATCTTGCGGCGCTTCATGCACTGGCCCGGCAGGTGCGGCCGAAGCTCATCACCATTGGCGGCAGCCTCAATCTCTTTCCCCACCCCGTCAGCGAGATCCGCGCCATCGCCGATGGGGTCGGCGCATATCTCCTTTTCGACGCCGCTCATCAATGCGGCATGATCGCGGGGGGCATCTTCCCCAATCCGCTGTCGCAGGGCGCGCATCTGGTGACCATGAGCACCTACAAATCGCTTGGCGGCCCGGCGGGCGGCATGATCGTGACCAATGATGCGGCCATTGCCGAACGGCTGGACGCGATTGCCTTTCCGGGCATGACGGCGAATTTCGACGCGGCGAAATCGGCGGCTCTGGCCGTTACGCTGCTGGACTGGCGCGACCATGGCCGCGCCTATGCGGCGGCGATGGTGGATCTTGCGCGCGCCCTGTCGCAGGAACTCGTCGGCCTCGGGCTGCCTGTCTTCGCGGCCGACAAGGGTGCCACCCGCAGCCACCAGTTCGCCCTGGAAGCCGCCGCTTTCGGCGGGGGCCAGACAGCGGCGAAGACGCTATACCGTGCGGGTTTTCTGGCCTGCGGGATCGGTCTGCCGCTGCCGGATGTGGCGGGAGACATGAACGGGCTCAGGATCGGCACGCCAGAGCTTGTCCGTCGGGGCGTCACCCCGGCCGACGCGCCTGCCCTGGCCGCGCTGGACAAGGCCGGCTGGATCGCACCCAGCGCGCTGATCGTCGCCGAGATGGGTGTGCGCGATCCGGTGCCGGAGGGCAAGACGCTGTCGGTGGAGGACGAGCGGCGCTACGGCAAGGCGCGTATCGTCTTCCTCCGCAATGCGCAAGCAGGAGATCGGGAGGCGATATGAAACCAACGCTGTTGCTGCTCGTCATCATGGCCATCCTGGCTGGATGCCAGAGCACAAAGGACACAGGGACCGCTTACTTCAAGGTGGCCGGCGCCACCGAGGCGGACACCTTCGTCATCGCCCTTAACAATCCTGCGACCATTGCCGAGGCGCGCGCCATCGCGAGCGGACAGCAGCAGTTGAAGGTTCATGTCACAGGGCTCGTGGTCGATGGCGCGGTGCCCTACAATGCGCCGTGGAGCTTCCATCTCCATCCGGCCTCGATCTCGTTCTTCGAGATGTCGATCGAGGTCTGCGATGCCGCCACGACCTACGTCGAGGAGTACCTGGCCGAAGTCGGCGGCGCGTTCCTGCCCGGCCGGCGCTGGTGCCCGTGGTCGTCGCGCGTGATCGCGGAAATCGACTAACCGCCGCGCCATCATTCCTTCTCGACTTCGGGCAGCGTCGCCAAGTCCGTCACCCAATGCTGGCGCGAGCGCGTCCAGCAATGCGACTTGGGCGGAAGCTGGTCGCGCTGCGCCAGCGGACCAACGCGCAGGCCAAAATAGGTGTCTCTCGCGGAACCTTCCACCGGCGCGGAGTAGATCGACGTGCCGCAGCTCGGACAGAAGGCCAGGGCACGCCGGTTGCCGCTCTCGGCGGTTTTCACGTAGATCTTGAGCTCGCCCGTCAGCAGCTTGAACGTGCCATGCCGCGCCGGAACCGTGTGCCGGAACGCGGAGCTCGAAAGGACCTGGCAATCGGTGCAGTGGCACACCTGCGCTTGTTCCGGATCCACCTCGGCCATATAGCTGATGAAGCCGCAAAGACAGCGACCATCGACTTTCATGGCTGACCTCCTTCGGCGGCAGTGGCGCGCGCAATGGCGCGGTGTCGTTCATGCTCCGCGCGCAGGCGCGCAAGATCGGCGGCCGTCAGCGTCTCGATATTGTCGAAGTCGCGCTTCCAGCCGTGGTCGTCCGACCAGCGTTGCGGCGACTGCACGGTCGTACGCGGCGCCGATGCGCTCTCCAGCAGGCCCAGAGCGAGATCGAGCGTCGCGGCCTGCGAGGCCGCATCGTGCGGCTTGCCGGCGGCGTTGCCGAGCGGGAAGTCGCTGAACAGGAAGCGCGGGACGCCGGCATGCTCCACGATGTCCCGGGCAGCGCCCATGATCACGGTCGGGGATGCCGGCGGCTTCGAGGTGCCGCGCGGTCAGGGCTATGGTCTGATGACAGATGGGCAGTTCGGCACCAGCACCGCGGCATCGACCTTGTCCGCGCGCATCGCGGCGAGGATGTCGGGAGCATC
>JAAURK010000267.1 GCA_012032275.1 Tabrizicola sp. | reverse complement strand
GTTGACCGACACGGCCGACCCCGCCGCGCAGGGCGTCAGCCTGCCGGATGCCCGGATCAAGGCCGGGGTGCTGCTGGCAGCGCCGGGAAACGGGAGGTGAGAGCCTCAGCCAGTTTGCCCGCACCAACTACACCACGCTGAACACAGATTTCGCCCAGATGACAACGCCCACGCTGGTGGTCGCGGGGGATGAGGACGTGAACCCCCACCTGACTGTGCGCGGAGCAGATTGGCACGTGGACCCCTTTACCCATGGGCCGGGCGCGAAAGACCTCTTGTCCCTGCGGGGCGGCAAGCACGGTTTGGGCGGCATCGCGGGTCATGACGCGAAAGAGACTGACGACGAAAGCCCCGAGCGTCTTGCCGTGACCCTGCGGATGACCTGGGCCTTCCTGCGCTCGGCGCTTTACGAAGGGGACGACAGTTGGGCCAGGGCCAGTGCCGCGCTTGCCGAACACGCGGCTGCGCATGGCCATGTTCAGCGGAAGGTCGGTGGCTGAAGACAAGGCCCGGATGCAGCCCTCCGGCCCGGCCAAGGCCACGCTCGTCAGGGGCGCATCCCACGGTGCCCTGATCGACGAGGGCGATGCCCTCTCCCCGGGGTTTCCTTCGCGCAGGTGCGCCGGGCCTCTTCCACTCTCGCCAACTCTCGCCTGGCGGACTAACAGGTTCGGATGCGCCGCAATATCGCCCTCTACCCATGGTTCAAGTTCGTCCAGCAGCTGATCTTCTGGCAGGCGACCTGGTTTCTTTACTACGAAAGCCGGTTGTCGGCGGCAGAGGCGATCCTGCTCTATGTCATCGCCGACATATGCACCACCGTGCTCGAGGTTCCCTCGGGATATATGTCGGATCGGCTGGGGCGCAGGGTCACCCTGATCGCGGCGGCGCTCAGCGGCGCGGGGGCCGCGGCCCTGCTGGTGATGGGAGAGGGGTTTGCCCAGTTCGCGCTGGCAAATGCGCTGTTGGGCGCGGCGGGGGCCTTTGCATCAGGAACCGACAGTTCCCTGCTCTTCGAAAGCCTCAGGGCAGAAGGGCGCGAGGCCGAGATCGAGGCCGCCGAACTGAAAGCCTGGCGCTTCAGCTTCACCGCGCTGGCCCTGTCCGCGCTGACGGGTGGAGCGCTTGCGCAACATGACGACGCGCTGCCCTTCCTGGCCACCGCCATCGCGGCAATTGCGCTTCTGGTCATCACCGCCCTCTTCCGCGAGCCCGGGCATGTGACGCCGGACAGTCACCGAGAGAACCTCCGCGCGCTTGCCGCCAGTCTGGTCCAGCCGACGCTGGTGTGGATGCTCTGTCTGACGCTCGTCATGTATGTGTTCAGCCACATTCCCTTCGTGTTCGGCCAGCCCTTCATCCGCGAGGCATTGACGGCCGCGGGTTATGGAGCGCAGACGCCCCTCGTGTCAGGCGGGGTCACCTTCCTCATGATGGTGATTTCGGTCGCCGTCTCGGCCGTGGCGCTGCCGCTGCGCAGGGTGATCGGCCTGTCGGGCATCCTGCTTCTCGCCTTCGGGATCCAGGTCTTCCTGACGGCAGCGCTCGCACTATCGAACAGCCTCTTCGTGATCGCCTTGCTGCTTCTGCGGATGGTGCCGGATTCCCTCTCGCAGCCCTTCATCCGTGCCCGGATACAGCCCTTGCTGAAAGACGGCATCCGGGCGACCTATTTCTCGGTGCAAAGCCTGGCCGGGCGGCTGCTGTTCGCGGCCACGCTTGGTCTGGCGACCGCGCAAAGTTCTGCGACGACCGTCATGCCCTACGCCGATCTTCGGCTGATCCTGGCCAGTTATGCGGCCCTCGGTCTGGCCCTTCTTGTTGCGCTGGCCCTGACCGCGCGCAAGGCATCGGTATAGCCCTTCCCGCCCCTCAGCGGTTGAAGACCCGGGATGGATGCAGCTCTCCGCCCCGGTAATGGCCGACGGCGATGGCCTTTCCGTTCGCGCTCGCCCAGCCTTCGGTGCCCCAGTCGGCATGGCCGATCACCTGCCCGGGATTGCCGTTGCGCAGGCGGGCCGCGCCTTCCGGTGTCGCCGGAAATTCGGGCAGTCCGTGAAGCCCAAGCTCCAGCGGCAGCAAATGCTGGTCAAGCGCTTCGCTCCGCGCCATGGCATCGATCTCGTCCAGGGTCACGCCATCCTCTGCCCGGAACGGACCCGACCATTCCCGGCGCAGCCAGGTGACATGCCCAAGACAGCCCAGCGACCGCCCGAGATCGCGGGCGATCGACCGCACATACCCCCCTTTGCCGCAGGTCATTTCCAACTCTGCGTGATCCGGGTCGGGCCGCGACAGCAGGAGCAGGCTTTCCACCCAGAGCGGCCGCGCCGCCAGATCCAGCGCCTCGCCTTCCCGCGCAAGGTCATAGGCGCGCTCGCCGTCCACCTTCACCGCGGAAAACTGGGGCGGAACCTGCTCGATCTGGCCGCGAAAGGGCCGGAGCGCCGCCTCGATCTCGGCGTCCGAGGGGCGGTGTGCCGATGTCGCGATCACCTCGCCCTCGGCGTCATCCGTTGTCGTCGCGGCGCCAAGCGTCACCCGGAAGCGGTAGCATTTCAGCGCATCCGTCACATAGGGCACGGTCTTCGTCGCCTCGCCCAGCGCCACCGCAAGAACGCCTGTCGCCGCGGGATCAAGCGTTCCGGCATGGCCCGCCTTCTGCGCCTCAAACGCCCATTTGACCTTGTTCACCACCGCTGTCGAGGTCACCCCCGCAGGCTTGTCGACGACAAGCCAGCCCGTCACGGGACGCCCCTTCCTGCCGCGCGCCATGGCTCAGCCCTTCGCAACCACGGTGCCGACCATCGGCCCCATCGGAAAGCCGCCATCGTGGCGGTTCAGCGACGGGGCATAGAGGCGCGAGATGTTGCCGTCGAAGTAAAGCGCATCCCTCAGCCCCAGGGCATCGCGAAAGAGCCGGGCAAAGCTGTGGAAATTGACCCGGTCGTTGGAAATCGCAAAGACCGCGCGCGCGCCATCTTCGCTGACACCCACGCCGTTGCGGATATAGATGCTGTCGCTGCCGGGCAGCAGTTTCGGGTGCAGCTTGCCCCCGATCAGCAGCATCGGTCCGGATTGCGTGGCGAAACGGCATCCCGGCGCCTCGTCCTTGAACGCACGGCTTTCGATCACCCGAAAGCTCTCGCCGATGCAGAACACGCCGTTCGGCAGCAACCCGAAGTTTCCCGGACCATCGCGGGTGACAAGCGCCGATACCTCGGCGCCGTCTTCGACATAAAGCCCCACCGGCGAGAGGTCGCGGTGATACATGCCCGCGTTCATCGCAAAGCCAAGCGTTTCGCCGTGGGCCGCAAGCGCATCTTCCAGCTTTGCAAAGCTGCCATAGGCCCCCTCGGGCCCCGAATGGAAAAGCCGCAGATCCTCGCCCCGCAAAACCTCGCACAGGGTATAGGACGCGCCCTCGAAATCCTGATCGCGGCATTCGACGGCCACGGCCATCTGCGGCAGCCAGAACAGGGCCAGCAGCGCAAGAAGCGGCCTCATTCCTCGCCCTCCTCGGGCGCGGTCACGTCGCGCTGGACGGCCGGGTCGGAAAACAGGCGCCGCGTCTCGTCCAGCCGGTCGAAGGTTTCGTCCGGGCGAAGCGCAGGTCGGGCGCATATTTCAGCACCATCTCTTTCGACAGCCTGCGCCTCAGTTCATGCTTGTTGCGCGCAAGCGCGGCAATCGCATCCTCGACCGGAACCGACCCCATAAGAGGCATCACATAGACCGTTGCAACCTTCAGATCGGGAGAGCACGACACTTCGCCCACCGTGATCGACATCCGGTTCAGATCGGGGTCGTGGATTTCCGCGCGGTTCAGCACGTCGCTCAACGTGCGGCGGATCAATTCGCCCACACGGAGCTGCCGTTGCGAGGGGCCTGCGGCCGGGAAGGATCGCTTCGATGACATGCCGTTCGTTTAGGGCCTTTCCGCCCCGCCCGCAACGCCGGGCTTTTGCGCCGCGCCGGAAGGCGCTAAGCGGGAGGAAACGGAGGCAGACATGACCGACAGACCAGGCTTCGTCATCACCGGGGCATCGGGCCGATGGGCCAGATGCTGATCCGCACCGTCATGGCCTCTGACAAGGCCCGGCTTGCCGGATGCGTGGAGCGGGCGGGTCATCCCTGGATCGGCCGGGATGCGGGCGAGGCCATGGGCGGTGCGCCCCTGGGCGTTGTCGTGACCGACGATCCGCTTCAGGCCTTTGCCCGCGCACAGGCGGTGATCGACTTTACCGCCCCTGCGGCGACGGTGGAATTTGCGGCACTGGCCGCGCAGGCCCGCGCTGTCCATGTCATCGGGACCACCGGCATGGGACCGGAGCATCTGGCCCGGATCGACGCGGCCGCCCATCACGCGGTGATCATCCGCGCGGGGAACATGTCGCTTGGGGTCAATCTTCTGGTAAAGCTCGCCGAAAAGGTTGCGCGGGCGCTTGATGCCGATTGGGATATCGAAGTGGTGGAGGCGCATCACCGCATGAAGGTGGACGCACCTTCCGGCACCGCGCTGATGCTGGGCCAGGCGGCGGCAGCGGGGCGCGATGTCGACTTCGACGGTGCCAGGGTCTCGGGGCGCGATGGCATGACCGGGCCGCGGGAGCGTGGAACGATCGGCTTCTCGGCGATCCGGGGCGGCGATATCGTGGGCGAGCACGACGTCATCTTCGCGACCGAGGGCGAGCGGATCGTCCTGCGCCACATCGCGACCGACCGGGCGACCTTCGCCCGCGGAGCTATGGCTGCGGCGCTGTGGGGGCAGGGCCGGAAACCCGGCCATTACGACATGATGGATGTCCTTGGGTTGTGACCGGTATCACGAAAACGTGAACTGGCGCCGCGGGAGTCATCCGTTCCCGGGACCGCTGCGTATGAGGGTGATGTGTCATGTGACATCGGGGGACGCCATGATCCGAACTCTCGCCTTGATCGGTGCCTGCGTGATTTCTGCCGCGCCCGCTTTGGCAAACGACTATGACAAGGTCACCGAAAAATCCGACTTCCTGTCACTGGTCGATGGCCGTGACCTGCGGATCGGGCTTTACAACCTCACGCTGTCGGTTCTGCCCGACGGGCGGATCCAGGGCTCTGCGATGGGCTGGGACATCACCGGCACCTGGTCCTGGCAGGACGGCTACTTCTGCCGCGAGATGGACTGGAGCGGCAAGGCCATCGATTACAACTGCCAGCTTGTCGAAGTGCATGGCGGAGACAAGATGCGCTTCACCGTGGATCGCGGTGCGGGCAAAAGCGCATCATTCCGGCTTCGCTGATCAGAAGTCGATCGCGAGCCCCTTCTTTTCCCAATCGCCATACCGGACCGGCTCGGGCCCATCGCGGCCGCCTAGCTCCGTGGGGTAGGCTGCCTTGGCGGCGGACTTCCGGCGCGCCTCCGCCTCGGCCAGGGCCCGCTGGGCCGCCGGGGGCAGGTTTCCGGTGTCGCCTTCGCCGTCCATGCTGACATCCTTGTATGGCGCTGCCCCGTGATATACGCCGCGAGGGAACGCCAGCAAGGGGTAGGCCATGGCCGAAGGTGTGGCCGCGCGGGCGGCGGCAGTGACATATCTTGATGCCGTTCTGGGCGCAGGCCAGATGCTGCGCGAGGTTCCGGAGCCGGATCTGCCCCCGGGCGACCGCGCCCGCGCGCTCAGGCTGGCGCTGGATGTGCTGCGGCAGGTCGACCGGGCCGACG
>JAAURK010000022.1 GCA_012032275.1 Tabrizicola sp. | reverse complement strand
AGGCCCCCGGCACGGCGGTCACCGGGTGTCCGGCGGCCATCGCTTCGCGCGCCAGAACGAAACCCGGGTCCGAAATCAGCGGCGTTCCCGCCTCGGACGCATAGGCGACCGATTTCCCCTCTGCGAGCGCTGCCAGAAGCCGCGCCAGAACCGCATCACCGCTGTGTTCATGATAGGACAGCAGCATCCGCCCGTTTAGCCCGATGCCGTGGATTTCCATCAGATGACGCAGGCTGCGCGTATCCTCGGACGCCAGAACATCCGCCCCTGCGAGCGTGTCGAGCGCGCGCAGCGTGATGTCCCGCGCCGCGCCTATCGGTGTTGACACGAAATGCAGGCCCGGCGGAACGGCGCGCATCGCTTTCGCATTCTCGTATGCGGGTTTCACGCGCCTGTGCCTGACAAGTTTACTTCCCGTTGCGAACGCACTAGTTTGGCTCCCGTCGGTGATACCACTGCTCAGCGAGGAAATTCCATGTTGTCCGCAATCCGTCGGGCCCGCAAGTCGATGGGCCAGTATGTCGTTGTTCTCTTCGCGATGGCGCTTTCGGCCTGCGTTTCCTCGCAAGGTCCGGTCGGCCAGCCCTCTCGCGGGGCGGGCGGCGCGGTGCAGGTCGCGTTGCTGGTGCCGTCGGGCTCCGGCCAGTCCACCGACGATCTCTTCGGCCAGAATCTGGAGAATGCCGCGCGTCTGGCGATTGCCGATCTGTCGGGCGTGAAGGTGGACCTGCGGGTCTACAAGACCGGCGGCAATCCGGCACAGGCCAGCGCGCTTGCCGCTCAGGCGGTAAATGAGGGCGCGCAGATCATTCTTGGCCCGTTCTATTCGGAAGAGGCGAATGCCGCCGGTGTTGCGGTGGCGGGCAAGGGCGTGAACGTCCTGGCCTTTTCCAACAATGCCGATATTGCCGGCGGCAATGTGTTTGTCCTGGGCCAGACCTTCGACAATACCGCCCGGCGGCTTGCAGGCTATGCGGTGCGCAACGGCAAGAACCGCATCATGGTGGTGCATGACCAGAATGTCGCCGGCAACGCCGGGCGCAGCGCGATCGAGCGCGGCGTGTCCTCGGCGGGCGGCTCGGTCGTCGGCATCGGTTCCTACGAGTTTTCGCAAAATGGCATCGTCTCGGCGGTGCCGGGCATCGTGCAGACGATCCGGTCGTCGAATGCCAATGCGGTGTTTCTGACCGCCGACACGGCAGGCGCGCTGCCGCTGATCAGCCAACTGCTTGCCGACAACGGGATCGACCGGGAAGCCACGCGGTTCATCGGCCTCACCCGCTGGGACATTCCGGCCGCGACACTTGCCTTGCCGGGTGTTCAGGGCGGCTGGTTCGCGCTTCCCGATCCCGGGCTCTACGGCCAGTTCAAGGCCCGCTACCGGTCTGCCTACGGGTCGGATCCGCTGCCCGTCGCGGGCCTGGCCTATGACGGGATTGCGGCCATTGGCGCGCTGGCCCGGCAAAGCGACGGCAACGCCCTTACCCGGTCGTCGCTGACCCAGGGCGCGGGCTTCGTGGGCGTGTCGGGGATCTTCCGCTTTCGGGGCGACGGGACCAACGAACGCGGCCTTGCGGTGGCACAGATCCGCAACAACCAGGTGGTCGTGATTGACCCCGCCCCGCGCAGCTTCTCCGGCGCCGGGTTCTGACGGCGTGCGGGCCGTTGCCCGCCCGACGCAGGCTCCATTGCCAGAACCGGGTGAACAGGATCGCGGTCCCGCGGGCCTGATCGATGCGGGATCGCTTTTTGACGCCATCTGCGCCGATATCCCGGCCGCGACGCCCGCGCGCGAGGCGCGGGCCATCGCTGTCGGGCATATGGGCGCCGCACGCGCCACGGCCGTTGCGCGGCTTGAGGCGGCGTTTCGGGCCCATCCCCGTACCGCAAGGCCGATCATCACGGCGCAGGCCCGGCTGACCGACGCGCTGATCGAGGTCGCGTTCCGCATCGCATCCTTCCTGCATCCGTTGCCGAACCCGACCGATGCCGAACAGATCGCGCTGCTTGCCGTCGGCGGCTATGGCCGTGCGGAAATGGCGCCTTATTCCGACATCGATCTCTTGTTCCTCAGCCCGTGGAAGAAGACGGGTTGGGCAGAAAGCATCATCGAATCGATGCTTTACATGCTGTGGGACATGAAGCTGAAGGTCGGCCACGCCAGCCGCACGGTCAAGGATTGCCTGCGTCTCGGGCGGGAAGACATGACCATCCGGACCGCGCTTCTTGAACACCGCTTCATCGTCGGCCACCGCCCGCTGGCCGAAGAGCTGGAGCAGAAACTGTGGTCCGATCTTTTCCGCAATACGGGCCCGGAATTCATCGAGGCGAAGCTTGCTGAACGGGCCGCCCGCCACAAGCGGCAGGGCGGTCAGCGCTATGTGCTTGAACCGAATGTGAAGGAAGGCAAGGGCGGTCTTCGCGACCTGCAGACGCTGTACTGGATCGGAAAGTACCTGCACCGGGTTCCTGCCGCGCGCGGGCTGGTCGAGGCGGGTCTGTTCGATCTGGAGGAATATGAAAGCTTCAGCCGGGCCGAGGATTTTCTCTGGGTCGTTCGCTGCCATCTGCATTACATCACCGACCGCGCCACCGATGTGCTGAGTTTCGACCTTCAGGTCGAGGTCGCCGAGCGCATGGGATATCGCGACACCGGCGGCAGGCGCGCGGTCGAGCATTTCATGCAGGAATATTTCCTCCATGCAACGCGGGTGGGAGAGTTGACGCGGATCTTCCTCACCGAGCTTGAAGCCCGCCACGCCAAGCGCGAAGCCTCGCTGTTCGGGATCTTCCGGCGGGTGAAAAGGGTGAAACCGGGGTTCAAGCTTGTGCAGGGCCGGATCGACGTGGTCGATCCGAAGGCCTTTCTTGCCGACAAGCTGAACCTCCTGCGCGTGTTCCAGGAGGCGCTGCGCACGGGCTATCTGCTGCATCCCAACATCATGCGGCTGATCGCGGGGCATCTTGACCTGATCGACGATGCCATGCGCGCCGATCCCGAAGCGGTGCAGATCTTCATCGATCTGCTGCTGAAACACGGCAATCCCGAACGCGCGCTGAGGCGGATGAACGAACTGGGCGTTCTGGGCGCCTTCATCCCGGAGTTCGAGCCGATCGTCGCGATGATGCAGTTCAACCTCTACCACCACTATACGGTGGACGAGCATATCATCCAGACGATCTCGGTCCTCGCGCAGATCGAGCGGGGCGAGCTGGTCGAGGAATTGCCGGTGGCGTCAGGCATCCTGACAGCGGGCGTCAACCGCAAGGTGCTTTATGTGGCGCTTTTGCTGCACGATATCGGGAAGGGGCGGCCCGAGGACCACTCGATCCTCGGGGCGCAGCTTGCCCGGCGGATCTGCCCCCGGCTTGGCCTCGATGCCGAGGAATGCGAAACCGTCGAATGGCTTGTCCGCTATCATCTGCTGATGTCGGACATGGCGCAAAAGCGCGATATCGGCGAGCCGCGGACGGTGCGCGATTTCGCCAAGGCGGTGAAGACGCGCAAGCGGCTTGATCTTCTGACGGTGCTTACCGTTTGCGATATTCGCGGTGTGGGCCCCGGCACATGGAACAACTGGAAGGCCATGCTGCTGCGCGGGCTTTACAAGCTGACGGCCGATGCGCTGGAAAGCGGGCTCGAGACGCTCAACCGCGAAAACCGGAAGGATGATGCGCGGCGCGCCCTGCGCAAGCTGCTGTCGGACTGGGATACCAAAGCCGTCAACCACGAGCTCAGCCGCCATTACGGCGCCTATTGGCAGGGCCTGTCCACCGATACGCAGATGGTGTTTGCCCGCCTTCTGCAGGGGCTTGCCGATCACGAGATCCGCATCGACCTGCATCCCGACCCCGACCGCGACGCAACCCGCGCCTGCTTTGCGCTGGTCGATCATCCGGGCATCTTTTCGCGGCTGGCCGGGGCCCTTGCGCTTGTCGGCGCGAATGTGGTCGACGCGCGCACCTATACCTCCAAGGACGGTTATGCGACGGCCGTCTTCTGGGTGCAGGACATCGAGGGCAGGCCCTATGAGGCCGCGCGCCTGCCCCGGCTGCGCGGCATGATCGAAAAGACCCTGAGGGGCGAGGTTGTGGCCCGTGAGGCCCTGAAGGACCGCGACAAGGTCAAGAAACGCGAGCGCGAGTTCCGCTTTCCGACCCATGTCACGATCGACAACGAGGGTTCCGACATCTACACGATCATCGAGGTCGATACCCGCGACCGCCCCGGCCTGCTTTACGATCTGACGCGCACGCTGGCGCATAACAACATCTACATCGCCTCGGCGGTGATCGCGACCTACGGGGCGCAGGTGGTGGATACGTTCTATGTGAAGGACATGTTCGGCCTGAAGCTGCACGCCAAACCAAAGCAGGAGGCGCTTGAACGCAAGCTCCGGCAGGCCATCGCCGACGGGGCAGAACGGGCGCAGGCATGACCCGAAGCCTGATCCGCAACGTCGTGACCCTTGGCGGCTGGACGCTGCTGTCGCGTGGCGCGGGTTTTGTGCGCGATGTGCTGATGGCGAATTATCTTGGTGCGGGCGCGGTCTCGGACGCGTTTTTCGTCGCGCAATCGCTGCCGAACATGTTCCGCCGCTTTTTCGCCGAAGGCGCGTTCAATCAGGCCTTCGTCCCGATGTTTGCCAAGAAGGTCGAGGCGGGCGAGGACGCCAAGGGCTTTGCGCAGGATGCCTTCAACGGCATGGCGGCGCTGCTTTTCGTCTTCACCATCGTCGGCACGCTTGCCATGCCGCTGCTGGTCTGGGCCATGGCGTCGGGCTTTTCGGGCGATGCGCGGTTCGATCTGGCGGTATCCTACGGCGAGATCGGATTTTCCTACATCCTCTTCGTATCGCTTGTGGCATTGATGTCGGGAGTGCTGGTCACCCAGGGACGGTTTGTCGAAGCGGGCTTCGTGCCGGTGCTCATGAACCTCGCCTTCATTGTCGCGATGTGGCTGGCGGATGCGATGAACTGGAACATGGGCCTGACGCTGGCCTGGACCTTGCCGCTCACCGGTCTTCTTCAATTCGCCTTCACCTGGTTCTCGGCGCGCTCTGCGGGATATACCTTCACCCTCGGACGGCCCCGGCTGACGCCCGATCTGAGGCGCCTTGCCGCCATCGCCGGGCCCGCGATCCTTGCGGGCGGTGTCGTGCAGATCAATCTTCTGGTCGGCCGTCAGGTGGCCTCGCATACCGAAGGGGCGGTCGCCTGGCTGTCCTATGCCGACCGGCTTTATCAGCTTCCGCTTGGCGTCGTCGGCATTGCGATCGGCACTGCGCTCTTGCCCGAATTGTCGCGGCGGTTGCGTTCGGGGGATGGCGAAGGCGGGCGGGCCGCCTTCAACCGCGGCACCGAATTTGCGCTGGCTCTGACCGTGCCTGCGGCGGTAGCACTGATCGTGCTTGCCATCCCGCTGGTCGAGGTGCTGTTCCAGCGCGGTGCTTTCGGGCCGGAAGATACCGCGAACACGGCGCTGGCGCTGGCCGCCTATGGCCTCGGCCTGCCGGCCTTCGTGCTGCACAAGGTGCTGCAGCCGCTTTACTACGCGCGGAGGATACCCGGAGGCCGTTTCGCTATGCGCTCTGGTCGATGGCGATCAACGCCGTCATCGCGGTCGGGCTGATGCCTTTCATCGGCTTTCTTGCGGCCGCGGTGGCCACCACCGTCTCGGGCTGGGTGATGGTCTGGCAGCTGTGGCGCGGCTGCCGGTCGATGGGCGTGGAGGCCAGGCTTGACGCGCGGATGCGCTCTCGCGGCCCGAAGATCGTGATCGCGGCGCTGTTGATGGGCGTGCTGCTCTGGGTGTCGATCCTCGTCCTTGGCCCGATGCTTGGCGCCAAACACTGGCGGTTCCTCGGTCTCACCATCCTGATTGCAACCGGTATCATCGGGTATTTCGGCATCGGCACGCTGATCGGAGCCTTCCGGCTGGCAGAATTCCGCCGGGCGCTCGGCCGTCAGCGCTGACGGATCTTCTCGACAACCCGGCCAAAGCCGCCGGGACTGACGACGAAGGACAGCAGGAATCCCGTTGCAAAGCCCGCTATGTCGGCAACCCATTCAGGTCCGCCGCCAAACAGCACGCCGAACACCAGCTGAATGACCAGAAGAAAGCCGATCAGCGCGAAGGCGCGGTATCTGTTGGCCCCGACACGGGCGAGATTGGTCCACAAAAGGAAGGTGAAGGCGCCTATCAGCCCGTAGACCGCCGGGTAGCCCCCAATCAGCGGTGCCTCGACGGCCGGCAGCACAAAGGTATAGGTCAGCGCCCCCACCGCGGCCGCGCCGAAAAAGACGATCAGAACCGCCCACCAGCGGAACACCTCGCCGACCATCTTGCCAAGCGCCAGCAGCAGGACCAGCGCAAAGAGGGCATGCATGAAATTGTAGTGGATCAGCGGATAGCTGATCAGCCGGTGCAGCCCATCCAGCGAATATTGCCCGGTCGCGACCATCCGGCGCATCAGGTCGGGCGAAAAGGCGAGGTATTCCATCGCCTGCAACCGCCAGCCCACGGCCATCGGCCCGCCAACGATCCCGGCCTTGCCCAGCGCCACCGCAATCTCAATCACGATCAACGGCAGGGCCAGTGCCCAGACCACTGCTGGCAGCGGGTTCAGGGGCGGCGCATTGTGGTCGGGGTGCATCATCGGCCATGCTCTCTGATCCGGATCAGGGCGTTGACGCCCCTTTCCCCTTCGATTACGCGGGATCGGCATTCATTACCAGACGGAGCTTCCCATGACCGCGCCCCAAGCTACGCCGGTCCCGCCGCCGACAGCCTTCAAACCCCGCATCTTCTCGGGCATCCAGCCATCGGGCGGCATCACGCTTGGCAACTATCTCGGAGCGCTGAAGCGTTTCGTCGAAAAGCAGGACGAAGGCATCGAGACGATCTATTGCATGGTCGACATGCATGCCATCACAACCTGGCAAGATCCGGAAAAGCTGCGCTTCGCCACGCGCGAGGGGGCTGCGGCCTTTCTGGCGGCAGGGATCGACCCGACGCGCTCGATCCTCTTCAACCAGAGCCAGGTGCCCGCACATGTCGAGCTTGGCTGGATCTTCAACTGCATCGCCCGCATGGGCTGGATGAGCCGGATGACGCAATGGAAGGACAAGGCGGGCAAGAACGCCGAAGCCGCCAGTCTCGGCCTTTTTGCTATCCCGCGCTGATGGCCGCCGATATCCTCGTCTATCATGCGACGATGGTGCCGGTGGGCGAGGACCAGAAGCAGCATCTGGAACTGACGCGGGACATTGCGATCAAGTTCAACAACGATTTCGGCGTGGATTACTTTCCTGTCGTGGAGCCGGTGATCGAAGGCCCCGCGACCCGGGTCATGTCGCTGCGCGACGGCACGGTGAAGATGTCGAAGTCCGATCCCTCGGATCAGTCGCGCATCAACCTGACCGATGATGCCGATACGATCTCGAAAAAGATCCGCAAGGCCAAGACCGATCCCGAACCGCTGCCGGAAACGCTCGACGGGCTTCGCGACAGACCGGAAGCGCGCAATCTGGTCAACATCTACGCGGCTCTGGCCGGGCACACGCCGGCGCAGGTGATCGCCGATTATGCGGGTGCGCAGTTCGGCACGTTCAAGCCCGCGCTGGCCGACCTGGCCGTCGCCAAGCTTTCCCCGATCACCGACGAGATGAGCCGGCTGATGAAAGACCCGGGCGAGATCGACCGCATTCTGGGCGAAGGCGCGCAGCGCGCCGAAGCGATTGCCCGCCCCATCGTCGAGCGGGCCTATGATATCGTCGGCATGATCCGGTCCCGGCCGCGATGACGCGGATCTGGCGCGTCTCACTTCTGGTGCTGATCCTCGTTTCGGCGGGCCTGACCTACAGGTCCGCCGTTGCCATATTGGAGAACCCGGCACTGACCCCGCTGGTCCAGCGCAGCACCGAGGAGATCATCGCCGCCACCGACCTGTTGATGGCCCGTGAGGCGACGCCCGAGAGGCTGGCCGACCGGCTGGCCACCCGTCTGGACGAACGGCCGCGCAACTGGGTGGCACTGGAGCGATCGCAGAGCTTTATGCGGAACGCGGGCTTCCGTTGCCCCCGACTATGCCGCCGCGCTTGACGAGGATTCGGGCCTTCTTGCGCAGACCGGAAGCTGCCTGTCCTGCACCTGGGACATCACCACCTGTTCGCTGTCGACGGCGCTGATCTGCAAGGCGCCGATCCTTCTCACCCCCATCGAGGACATTCGCGGGATCACCAAGGCCGGCGTGGACTATGCAACCGGGGTCGAGATCGACCGGCTTGACCTTGGGCTTTCGGTTGCGGGGCTTTCGGCCACGGCGCTGATCCTCGCCACGGGCGGCACATCGGCGACGCTGAAGGCCGGAACCGCGATTGTCCGGCTGGCGCATGGGATGCGGCTCTTGTCCCCGCGCCTGCTCACCCGCCTGACGGCGACGCTGACCGATGGCATCCGCTGGGCCGATCTGCCCGCCGTCCGCAGCCTTGACGATCTGCCCGCCCTGCTGCGCACCGATGTCCTGGCACCGGTCAGCGGCATATTCGCCGATCTCGGCCAGACCGCTGCCGCCATCGGGGCCGGGCGGACGCTGCATCTTTTGCCGCTGATCGACGATGCGCCCGATGCCCGGGCGCTTGCCCGCGCTTCCGAAGCTCTGGGTACGCGCGCCGTCTCGCGTGCCGAAATCCTGGGCAAGTCCCGGCTTTTCCGTGCGACGGTCCGTCTTTCGAACACCGGGGCGGAATTGATCGTCGGGATCGTGGGCCTGATGGCAAGCCTCGGCGCCGCGATCGCCCATGCCATCCAGACCGCCGCGTTCCGCAGCCTTCGCAAGCGCCGCCCGCCACGCCCCCGCCGCGCGTCACATTTCTGAATCCGATCAAGGCTATGACTGGCCCTCGTCAGCCAAGTGGACCTGTCCCCGTCCCGATCGTGGGTGGACCTGCCCCTTTGAAGCCATCGCGATCCTGGCCGATATGCCCCCGCGCATTCCATGCACGGGGGCTTTTTTTGGCCCGACCCCCGCTGCCAAGCCGTTGACTCTCAAGACTCTCCTCGACGGATTTTCCGGTTTTCCACAGAAGATTTTCGAAGAAATCGCTTTACAGGCTTCCGCTTTGGCCACACCATATCTAGTAAGGGCGGCGTCGGGCAAACGCTGATCCTTGCCAGACACCCAGCTTTTGGTGGGTCCAGGCCCGGCGAAGGCTTTATAATGAGGCAGGGCAATGTCGCTTTCCGAAGATTTTTCGTCGATCGATGATCTCCATCCGATCGACATCGTCGAAACGCTGGCTGAACATCACGCCTGGGAGTTTGACCGGGTGACCGAAGACCAGATCGCCATGGCGGTCGAGGGGCAGTGGCGCACCTATTCGCTGACGCTCGCCTGGTCGCCGCAGGACGAAACGCTTCGGCTGATCTGCACCTTCGAGATGGCGCCGCCGGAAGATCGGCTGTCGATGCTTTACGATGTTCTGAACCGCTGCAATGACCTTGTCTGGACCGGGGCCTTCACCTGGTGGGCCGAACAGAAGCTGATGGTCTGGCGCTATGGCCTCGTGCTGTCGGGCGGCCAGATCGCGGGGCCAGAACAGATCGACCGGCTGATCGCCAGCGCGGTGATGGCGGCAGAGCGGTTCTATCCGGCCTTCCAGCTGGTCGGCTGGGGCGACAGAAGCCCGGCGGATGCGATGAAAGTCGCCATTGCCGAGGCGTACGGACGCGCCTAACCTGCTCCCCCGGCAAAAGGGGAATACGATGGAATTTGACAGGGTTGCCCGGGACGGGCTGGTGCTGCTCGGCTGTGGCAGGATGGGATCGGCGCTGCTGTCGGGCTGGCTTTCCGCCGGATTGCCGCCAGCATCGGTCTGGGTCGCGGAACCGAACCCGTCGGATTGGCTGCAGGGGTCGGGCGTTCATCTGAACGAGGGCCTTCCCGCTGCGCCTGCCGTCGCGCTGCTTGCGGTCAAACCGCAGGTGATGGGCGCGGCGCTGCCTGCGCTGCAGGCACTCGGGAACGGCCCGACGCTTTTTGTCTCCATCGCTGCGGGCACCACCCTCGCGGCGCTGGAGGCGGCGCTTGGCACCGGTACGCCGATCGTCCGCACCATGCCCAATACGCCCGCGATGGTCGGCCGCGGGATCACGGCGCTCTGCGGCAATGCCAGGGCGACCCAAGCCGATCTGGCACTGGCCCGCGCGCTCATGGCGGCGGTGGGCGAGGTGGTGGAACTTGAAAGCGAAGCGCTGATCGATGCCGTGACCGCGGTCTCCGGCTCGGGTCCGGCCTATGTGTTTCACCTGATCGAAGCGATGGCGGCGGCCGGGGCAGCCGAGGGTCTGCCCGCAGATGTGGCGATGCAACTGGCGCGGGCAACCGTGTCCGGCGCCGGTGAGCTTGCGCATCGATCGCCCGAGAGCGCCGCGCAACTGCGGATCAACGTCACCTCTCCCGGCGGCACGACAGCCGCGGCACTGGCGGTGCTGATGGACCCGGAGACGGGCTTTCCCGCGCTGCTGCGGCGCGCCGTCAAAGCCGCCGCCGACCGCGGGAGGGAGCTTGGAGCATGACGATCACCTATGCCGATTTTGCCGCCGTGGACATCCGCGTCGGCGCATCACCCGCGCCGAACCCTTCCCCGAGGCGCGCAAGCCCGCCTATCGGCTCTGGGTCGATTTCGGGCCCGGGATCGGCGAGAAACGGTCTTCCGCGCAGATCACCGCGCATTATCAGCCCGAGGCGCTGATCGGCCGGCAGGTGCTTGCGGTGGTGAATTTTCCGCCCCGCCAGATCGGACCGGTGATGTCGGAGGTGCTGGTGCTCGGCCTGCCGGACGCGGCGGGAGAGGTTGTCCTGATCGGCCCCGGCCATGACGTGCCACTTGGCGGAAAGCTCTTCTGATGCAGAGACTTCTGATCACGCGGGCGATGCCTGTCCGGGTACTTGAGGCCGCGCAGGCGTGGTTCGCGGTGACAGTGCGGGACGAGGAAGCGCCGCTTTCTGCCGCCGGGCTGCGGGCCGCCTTGCGTGACTATGACGCCGTTCTGCCAACGCTTGGCGACCGGTTTCAGAAGGATGTGTTTGCCGATGTGCCAAAGCCCCGGGCCAGGATCCTGGCGAATTTCGGGGTGGGCTACAACCATATCGATGTGTCGGCGGCGCGGGCCGCGGGCGTCGAGGTCACGAACACGCCCGGCGCCGTGACCGACGCCACCGCCGATATCGCGATGACGCTGATCCTGATGACAGCGCGCCGCGCGGGCGAGGGTGAAAGGCTGCTGCGCGCCGGTTCCTGGGACGGCTGGGGGCCGACGGCGATGCTTGGAACCCATGTCACCGGCAAGACGGTGGGGATCATCGGACTTGGGCGCATCGGCAAGGCGATTGCCCGGCGCTGCCACTACGGCTTTGACATGACAGTGATCTTTTTCAACCGCTCGGTCGTTTCCAACCCCGGATGTCCGGCCCGCCAGGTGAGCATGACCGAGGCGATGGGCGCGGATTTCGTCGTCGTGGCAGTGCCGGGCGGGGCAGAGACGCATCACCTTCTGAACGCCGGTGCCTTTGCGGCGATGCGGCGCTCGGGGATCTTCATCAACATTTCGCGCGGCGATGTTGTCGATGAAGCCGCACTTGTCGCGGCACTGGAGAGCGGGCGGATCGGCGGGGCGGGGCTTGACGTCTACGAGTTCGAGCCAGAGGTGCCCGAGGCCCTGGTCAGGATGGAGAACGTGACGCTGCTGCCGCATCTTGGTACGGCGGCGCTGGAGGTGCGGGAAAGCATGGGGCTGATGGCGGTGGAGAATCTGGTCGCGCATCTGGAAGGCCGCGATCTGCCGAACCGGGTTTCGATGTGACGCCGGATGGCATCCTTCCGTGGCAACGCCGTCGGCGGGGGTTCGATGCCCCCGGCGACGGCACCCTGTTGCCGGAAATCCGATGATCATCTCGCCAAAGCGGCGGTTCATCTTCGTGCATATCCCGAAGACCGGCGGCACGGCCTTCAGCCTTGGCTATGAAGCACGGGCCGCGAAGGACGATATCCTGATCGGAGACACGCCCAAGGCAAGGGCGCGGCGCGGGCGGCTTCACGGCGTGAAGACGGCTGGCAGGCTCTGGAAACATTCGACGCTGGCCGATATCGCCGGACTGCTGCCAGAGACCGTCGTCGACGGCTGTCTGACCCTGACGCTGGTGCGCAATCCCTGGGACCGGCTTGTCAGCTATTATCACTGGCTGCGCGCCCAAAGCTTCGCGCATTCCGCCGTCGGATTGGCCAAGGCCCTCGATTTCTCGCGGTTCATCAACCACTCCCAGACGCGGGCAAGCCTGACACTCTGGCCCTACGGGGCCTATCTGCGGCGTCGGGACGGGGAGGAAAAGCCCAGCCTCTTCGTCCGGCTGGAAGCCTATGCCGAAGACATCCTGCCGTTCGAGGAACATGTCGGCTTCCGCCTTCCGCTGCCCCATGCCAATGCCTCCGGCCGGGCGCGCGATTGGCGGCCCTCCTACTCCGATGCGGATGCTGCGCTGGTGGGCAGGCTCTGCGCCGAGGATATCGCGCGGTTCGGCTACCGGTTTGATCCCCCGGTCGCATGAGAAGACCGCCACGAACCCGGAGCGGTTCAGTCTTCGCCTGCTTTGGTGGCCAGGCGCCGGCGCAGTTGCAGGGATCGTGGAACCGGCGCGCCATTGCCTTCCAGATGTTCGACGGCATGCACCGCATTGGCGATGTCGCCCGCGCGGAAAGCGGCATGGGCGATCAGCTCGATCGTCTTCAGGCAGTTCGGGTCGTACCAATACGCAAGCCGCAGCAGCGAAATGGCCTTGCTGGTCTGGCCGAACAAGAGGTTGGCCGACGCCAGAGAATGCAGGATATCCAGATCCTTCGGGCCTTTCCCGGGCATTTCGGGTGTGGTGTGAAACATTGTCCTAGCCCTCCGGACCTGTCTGCAGGATGAAGAGATGTTCATACATCCGCGCGATCTGCGACAGGACGGCATGCCCCTCCTTTGCGCCATCGTCGTCGGTGGCGGCGATCTGTCCTTCCAGACGCCAGGCCAGTTCTGCGACGGCGAAGGCGAATTCCGTGGTTTCCGTCTCGGCGATCCGCGCGACTTCGGGCAGGAGCACCTCGTCCAGCCCATCGTTCTTCGCCGTGCCATGAAGGCTCAGCCGCAGTTCGGGGGGGCGACGTGTGGTGGTCCGCAGCCGCGAAAGATAGCCGACCTTCCGTTTGACCTCGTCCGACGGTTCGATCTGAACCTCGTTGCCCGTGGCCTCCAGCCGCCGCTTGGCCGCCGCGGCAACATCGTTCTGGTGATGCGTTTGATGGTCGACGCGGCTCATCGGCTGCTCCTCAATAGGTCACGACCACGGCCTCGCCGTCGCGTTCGATTTCGATTGAATCCTCGCGGACCGAGCGGATCGTCCAGTCGCCGTTGATCTTGTCGCCAGCACTCAACGTCTTGCCGTCGGCCAGAATCACGGCCGCATCTTCGCCCAGCCGGACGGCGGCGATCGGAGGCATGTCGGTCAGGGGCGGGGCCTCGGACACCCTGTTGACGATCACGGCGGCACCTGCCTGCTTGTCGATCTCGCCGCGGATGTCATGCCATTTCGTCGTCATCCCCGCTGGCAGCGTGCCCGAAATCGAGATCGCCGCCGGTCCCGACTTTTCGACCGTCAGATGTTCGGAAAGACCGGCTTCGGTGATCATCCCCTTCACATCATCCTCGGCAGAGGCGGCAGCGGCCAGTTTCTTGACCGGGTCGGGCGCGGGCGTGGCGTGCAGCACCAGCGGCGTCTCTGGCCGGTTCGAGAGATAGATCTGCGTCGCGAAGGCGATCAGCGCGATGGTCACCAGCAGCGGCATCGCCGCCTTTTCGGCCTGGTGCGCCAGGGGCCGCGCACTTCCGGCCGCCGAGCTGAAGCGCAGCCTGATGCCGTTGAAATCCATCTCGCAGGGCAGGGGTTCGGGTGCCGAAGACTGGCCCGGCCTCAGGCTTGTTCCGTTGATCTTCAGATCCTTCCGCGTCGTCGTCACGCTGATCAGCGGTCCGAAGATGGAGCCTTCGATGCTGAAATTGGCCTGATCGCCCAACGCCTCATCGTCCAGCAGCATGAGGTCGTTCGATGTGACCGAGCCGATGCTGAATGCCGCGCCCTCGATCTCGCCCGAGGTTCCGGCATGCATTCCGGTCAGGATCTCGACCTTCAGGCAGGCAGTATCCGCACCCATCGGCAGGATACGCTGAACCAGCTTGCGGATCTGCGCCTTGGCAAGGCGGGTATGGGTTTCAAGTGTGATCGGCATCGGATGATCTCCTTACTGACCTCGCAGAAGCGTTTCCACGTCCTTGCCAGAGCGTTTTGCGACACTCCAGGCGACGCTGAAGTTGGTCATCTCCACATAAAGGCCGCGGAACCTGTCCACGACCTGTTCCATCTGGCGGTCAACGGCACCATCCTTCGCGGTGTTCGCCTGACCGTTCGGCGCACCGAGGACCGGCTCTCGCAGGTATCCGTTCGCGCCGCTGTCGACGAGCAGGCTGTTGGGCCTGCTCGCCGGGTTGCTTTCCGAGACGGGGAACGAAACGGCTTTCTGAATCGCCCCTTCGAACGCTCGCGACAGGTCCTGCTGGGCGCCCATCTCTGCATTCGATGAACGCGAGACGCTCGCCAGCGGGACGCCGCCGGTGCTGACGGGATCGATGCTCATGCCAGACCGTCTTCGGGGAACATCTCGGCATCCTCTTCCCGCCTTTCCATCCACATCTGCATTCCGAACATCACGCCGATCGAGGCGATCAGCTCTTCCTCTGCGGCGGGGTCGAGCCCCAGGCCGAGTGAACCGCCACCTTCCACTCCTTCAGTACCAGCCATTTTCACGCCTCCTTCAGTTGCAACGAGAGACTGCGAGGGTCGCAGCAGTGCCGTTGATCTCCAATCGGTAGGGATACGGAGGGCTCTAAGTAGCTACGGGTCGTTCCGGGTCGCTTTCGCAGGCGCCTCGCGTCCCATGCTCACGCCGCTACGTGTGGCTTCGCATCGTCCTGAGAGAAATCGACAGGCTATGACTTGCTTCAGGACAGCCACGGAAGGAGCGGGCAGAAATGCCGACATTCCATCAGACATGCACAGCTGCGGCGGCATTGTTCGTCTTTGCCGGGGGGGCGCTTTGCGTAGCAGCCGAACCGCAGGACGCAGACGCCCTCGTGTCTGACGTTTCGGGCGCTGGCCAGGAGGAGGCGGGCGTCACGCCGTCGGCCGCCAAGGACGGTGCGGCATCCGCCGAGGTTTCGGACGGGTTCCGGATCATCGAGATGCGGACCGATGCGCTGATCCGGCTGATCGCCAAGCACCACGGTCTGGTGCCGCATGTTTCCGACCGCGTGCGCGGCAAGGTTGCCGACCTGCGGCTTGAGGGCGATGTGGATGCGATGATGGCGGAAGTCGCCCGGGCGGCAAGTGTCGACTGGTTCGTCTTTGACGGCGCGCTCGAAGTGTCGGGCAAGGACGAGACGGCGACCCGCTTCCTGCCGCTCAACGGTCTTTCTTTCGCGGATGCCACCCAGGTTCTCGAAGATGCAAACCTCGATCTCAAGCGCTTCAGGATCAAGCCGGTTGCGGACGGGTCGGCGGTCAAGATCTCGGGTCCGCCCAAATCGGCCGAGGTGGTCGAGGCCCTGTTGGCGCTGACAACCGTCAAGAGCAGCGCCCCGCCGAAAGAGAACATGATCGTGGTGCGGCGCGGCACGTTCAAGGACGTCGAGACCTTCGGCGAGGCAGGCGTCGCGCAACTGAACGAAGACCGCAAGGCCGGGCTTCTTGTCGCGCCCGAAGAGGCGCCAGCCCCCGAAAACACCGCAGCAGCCGAAGAATCGGCCGATGAGGGCGGGAAGGAACAGCCCAAAGAATAGCGAACAGAATTCCCGCGCAGACCAACTTTCGGCGCGGGTTCACCGGCGGTCATCTACCGACCGTCATCACCAACGGCCCCTTGGTTCGGCACAATCCGGTCACCGCAGGCGCCAAAACTGAGAGAGAGGACGATCAAATGACACATGAAGGAGCAGCCCCCGCAGCCGGTGGAACCGCAGGCGATGCCGCGATGGCGGCCATCACGGCTCGTCTTGAAGCGCTGAACCTCCGCATGGCGGAACAGCAGGCGCAGAAAGCCGAGAAGGTGATGCCCGCAGCGACCGCCAAGCAAGCTGCCGGTAACGCGAGCTCGTAAGCCGGCTCTCAGCAGGGCGGGCCTCCCTCCCGCCCTGCTGCATTTCTGCAGTCATTGGAGTTCGCCATGCGTAAGGATATCGCGCTTGTCGCCCTGATTGTCGCCTCGCTTGCGCTGATGGTGATACCGCTCAGCCCGACGATCATCGACATATTGCTTGCCGTGAACATGACGCTTGGCGTGATCTTGCTGATGGTGGCCGTCTACCTGCGGCATCCATCCGATTTCTCGACATTCCCATCGGTGATCCTGATCGGCACGGCGTTTCGACTGGCGCTTTCCATAGGCACGACCCGGTTGATCCTGACCGAAGCCGAAGCCGGTGAGATCATCGAGACATTCGGCGATTTTGTCGTCGGCGGTTCGATTGCCGTCGGTCTGGTGATCTTTCTGATCATCACCGTGGTTCAGTTCATCGTTGTGACGAAGGGCGCAGAGCGAGTGGCCGAGGTTGGTGCCCGGTTCGCACTGGACGCCCTGCCCGGCAAGCAGATGAGCATCGATGCCGAGCCGCGCGGCAACCTGACGGCCGAACAGGCCGCGGAAAAGCGCAAGCGCCTTGATCGCGACAGCCGCTTTTTCGGCGCCATGGACGGCGCCATGAAATTCGTCAAGGGCGATGCCATCGCCGGTCTGATCATCATCTTCATCAACCTCATCGGCGGTGTGGCGGTTGGAGTCTCCGTGCATGGATACAGCTTTTCCGAGGCGGTCCATGTCTTTTCGCTGCTGACCATCGGTGACGGGCTCGTCGCCCAGCTTCCCGCCCTCCTGATGTCGCTTTGTGCCGGTATCATCGTCACCCGCGCCGAGGGCGAGGATGGCAAGGATCTGGGGTCCGATATCTCTGCCGAGATCATTGCCGATCCGCGGGTGACCGCCATCGGCGCGCCGATCGTCTTTGGTGTCGGCCTCATCCCAGGGTTCCCGACGCTGATCTTCACGACGATGGCGATCGGAATGCTTGTCATTTCGGCGGCGGTTCGGCGATCGATCAAGGCCACAGCCGCTGCCGACCTTCGCCACAAGGAGGAGGAGGAGATCGCGGCCGAGGAGGCAAAGAAGGCGGGGGCCGAGCTGCCGCTCAGCGATCGGGTGCGTATCCGGATTGCCGAAGACCTGGCCGGGACGTTCGACCTTGTCGAGATCGAGCGGCATCTGGCGATGCATCTGACCACGCTCTACCTGGTGCGTGGCGTCCGGTTCGCGCGGCCCCTGGTCGAGGCGTGCCCGCTTGCCGATCCAAGGACGATCATCGTGGATATCGACGAGGTGCCCGTTTCCCGCGACACCATGCCGGACCGCAGTTTCCTGGTCATGGGGCAGGGGGCGGCGGGCCTGTCCGAGACGATGAAGACGGAGGGTGCGCCGCGCTGGCAGCCGGTGGACGGCATCTGGCTTCCCGAGGCCGCCCGCACCACGCTTCGCAAGCTTGGCATTTCGGAAACCGACCCGGAGGAGGGGATCGCCTGCCTTGCCTTCCGCGTCTACGAACAGAACCTTGGCCCGCTCTTCTCGCATGCGATCTTCTCGGACCTGCTGGAGCAGATGCGCGAGGCAGAGCCGGAGCTGATGCAGAAGATCGAGGAAGAGCTCGATCAGGGCGCGCTGCACAAGATGTTCCGCTATCTCATCGAGGATGGCGTGCCGCTTCGGCCGCTGTCACTGCTCGCCTCGTCATCCGCTACTGGTTGACGACACTCGACGAGATTTCGCCCGTCGTCCTTGCCGAATGTCTGCGCGGATCGATGAAGCGGCAGCTGTGCCACAGGATTGCCGGGCCGGAGCGGGTTCTGGGACTGGCGCTGCTTGGTCCCCGGCTTGAAACCGAGATCAGGCGCGGTCTGGCCGAAAGCCAGCGGACCGATCATGACGCTGCACTCGACGGTCTGGCCGTTTCGCCCGAAGTCAACGAACGGCTGCTGGCCTCGATCCGCCGGCTGGCGAACCCGACGGTGACCAATGGCCGACAGGTGGCGGTCGTGGTGGCCGCCGACCTTCGCCGCCGGTTGCGAAATCACCTTGCGGGCAACAACATTCAGCTGCCGGTCCTCGCCCCGCACGAGATCGCGCATGAAGTTCCGACCTTTCCGATCGACCTGATCGAACAGGGGGGCAGACAGCCGAACCAGCAGCCCGCGGCGGTTCCCGCGAGGCAGGAGGTTGGCGTCCTGTCGGCGGCGAGGTGATGCGCTTGCGTGGATTGCCCTGGTCAAGCCCGGTGCGAAGGCGGCAGGTGGCGATGACTTTCGCGAACCAAAGCCAGCCAGCATCGAGGGAATGAGAGCATGAACGGAGAGATCCTCAACGAAAAGCTCGACGGTCGGGATGAAGAGGATTACGACCACCGGTCCACCATCGGGCTTCCGCAGTCGATCGGCGCGCCGACCACACAAAAGCGCGTTGGCCGATCGATGCGGCAGTCGCCGGGGCCAAGCGTCTGCGAAGGGCCGGGCGAGTCCACGGTCAGCACAGAGGACAGCCCCGAGGATCTCGGCACCAATCTGATCGAGAACATCCGGGACCTGCTCAAGACGCGCAAAGGCATGGATGACCTGAGAGAGGGGCTTGACGACACACCGGCCGAAGAGCGCTCGGCACAGGAGCTGGACAGGCTGGAACGGACCATTTCGCAGCTGCAGCGGGAGGGGACATTCGCGGTTCCCGTCTTTTCCGTTCCGCGCGAACGGCCAAGCCGCCTCAAGTTCCCGGATGGTCGGGTGCGGGAGGTGACCCTTGGCGCGCGGCAGCGGACGATCTGGATCGGCGGGGGCACGATGCGCGCCATCGTCGTCGCCGCCCATATGCCGCCGGACACTCGCGTCGACGAGATCGCCTGCCTTCTGGCCGATGAGGTCGAGACCGTGGCGAGGGAAAACCGCGTCGCCGTCAGGCCCGGGGGCGTTCTGGCCTTCTTCCGCGCCGCCATTGCATCCGGCTTTTTCGGCCGCTCCGGATAGGCTTCCGCTGGTCCGTCCGCCCGTCGCAAGACGGCAGATCACCTTTGCCAGAGAGCGTCCCGGTCGCTTGCTGCGCCTTGCCTGGGCCTTGCGTTCAGGTGACGAACATCTTCTGGACCGCTTCCACGAAATCCGAGTAGGAATGCTCTCCCAACGGGTCGCCCGGCGCGACCGTGAGACCGGCCCTGGTCAGACCTTCATGCTCCAGTTCCGGCCAGCGGTTCTTCATGATCCGCTTGCGAAGACGCAGGCTTTCGGCCGCGGTCCGTGTTCTTACCATCACATAGGGCACGGTAACCTCGGGCGGGCGGAACTCGATCGCCACGGCCTCTTCGCCGTGGAAAAAGCACATCGTCGCATTTCTCACTTTCGGCTTGCGGCGCGGCTGGCCGATCTCTCGCATCACGCGGCGCCGTTCCTGACGAACCTCGGGCGAGCCGAACTGGTCCTTCCGCTCGTTCTTGCGTTCGGTATCCGTCATCTTCTGTTCGTGCAGAAAGATCTTTCGCTGGATCAGCATGTCGGCACCTGCCGTCAAGAGCATCAGAACCACGGCCCCGATGACAAGCAGAAGGAAAAGCGGGCCAAGCTGGTTGGCCCAGCAATGGCTTTCGCAGGCCCAGTCCCCGGCAAGCCTGATGACCGGCCAGAACCCCAGCAATCCGGCAAAGGCAAGCCAGAGAAAGATGCGCAGCGCCGAAACCGGCGTTTCAATGAGGCCGCGCTGTCCGTAGATCCGCTTGAACCCCGAGGAGGGCGAGACGCGCGACATCTGCGGCGTGACGGGTTTCATCGAGAAGAGAAACCCCTTGTTGTAGATGATCGCCGTCAGAAACCCCACGCCAAGCGACAGGCCAAGGATCGGCAACAGTACCCCAAGCGTCAGCCCGCCAAGCGCGTCGTAGCTTACCTTGCGCGCTTCGTCGAAGGGCAGGTCGATCTGGTCGATGGATGTGGTGATCATCGACTGCATCTTCTGCCAGATCACCCCGGCAGTTCCCGCAATCATCGCAATGGCCAGCCCACAGGCCAGAAATCCGGCGCTTTCCTGGCTGCTGGCCACCGATCCCTTCTCACGCTGCTTGCGCAGCTTGGTTTCGGACGGGGCGTGTTTCTTGGCCTCTGATCCATCGCTCATTGGAAAAGTGCCTCCAGCATGAAAAGGGCCTCGCCGGTTTCGCCGACGCGGTCATCCGACAGCTGCCAGATCACCCACATCATCAGCGGCACGGTGACGGCCGTGGCGAAGTTCTTCAGCGGAAAGGCCAGGTCGTAGAAGTTGAAGCGCCGCCCCAGACGCGCCGCAATGGCGACCGAAAACTCGATCACCACCAGCATGGCAAGCAACGGCAGCGCAACGCGTATCGCGGTCCACAATGTGCGTGTCAGGATATCGGCCGCCTGCAGCACCGCCGCGCCGCTGAAGCTGGGAAAGGCATAGCTGACCGGCCAGAGCCCATAGCTTTCGTAAAGGTTCTGCACCAGTTTCTCGAACCCGCTGAGGCTGAAGAACGCGAAAAAGCCGATCACCAGATAGGCGGTCGAAAAGGTATGCAGGGTGCCTCCGGTCGGGTCGGGATAGCCCGGATCGTTCTCGCCGCGAAAGACATCCGTGATCGCCCCGGCATATTGCATCGCGAAGAACGGCAGCGAGGCGAGAAAGCCCAAGGCATAGCCGATGCCGAACTCCTTCAGGCTTACCGGCAGAAACTGCGTCACCGAGGTCATTTCGATCAACCGTTCATATTCGCCGACATGCGCCGCGAGAGTGGGCAGCGCCAGTGCGATCGCAACCGCAACCCGCACCATCACCGCGCTGCGCAGCGCCCAGGTGAAGGCGAGAAAGCTGAACACCATCCCGAAGGGGCGCAGCACCAGCATGATCAGGATCGGATAGACCGTCGTGATCCCGTTGTCAGAGATCAGCGTCACGATCCCGTCAAACGAGCTCTCCCCGTTCATTGCGCGATCACCGCGAAATTCTCGAAGATATCCACCGTCGAATTCATCAGCGGTGCGGTCAGGCGGGCGCCGAAGACGAGAAGCACGATCACCACCGCCGCGATCTTGATCGTCTGCGCCAGGGTCTGGTCCTGGATCTGGGTCACCGCCTGAAAGAACGCGGTCAGAAAGCCCGACAGCGTGGCGATGGCGAGCGGCACACCGGCGAGGATGGCGACATCGACCATGAACGACACGAGGAGCGAGGAGAACGAGGTTTCCATCTTCGTCACCCGCCGTAGCTCATGACCAGCCCCTCGACCAGCCGCGCCCAGCCATCGACAAAGACGAAGGTCAAAAGCTTGAACGGCGTCGCGATGATGTTCGGCTGCACCATCTGCATGCCAAGCGCCATCAGGATGGCGGTCACGGCAAGGTCGATGGCCACGAAGGGCAGGTAGATGAGAAAGCCGATGCGAAACGCCTCTGTCAGTTCCGAGATCATGAAGGACGGCACCTGGATGATGAAGTCCTCGCGTGAGCCGGTCATCCCCGATCCGGCCCAAAGGTCGTTGGAGACCTTGATGAAGAAATCGAGATGCTGGCCATCGACATTGTTCAGGATGAATTCCTGAAACGGCGCAATGCCGATCTGCCAGAGCCCCAACATGCCGGCCGGAGTGGAGAAATCGCCGCTCGCCTCGGTCAGCGCTGTCAGCGATGCCGAAAAGACCGGCATCGAGATGAAGACGGCGGTGAAACCGGCCAGCGCCATCAGCACCATGTTGGAGGGAACCTGCTGCAGGCCAAGCGCCTGCCGGATGATCATGAAGACCACCGAAAGCTTGATGAAGGACGTCAGCGTCAGGACCGCCAGCACCATGAAACCGGCGAGAAAGCTGATGACGACCGGGGTTGTGAGACTTTCCATGGCCTCACAGGATCTCGGTCAGCCGGACGGCGATCTTGCCATCGATCCGGACCAGATCGCCGCGGGCGACGGGTTTGTCATTCGCCAGAAGGCGGATGGTCGAGGGCAGCTCTTCGGCAAAAGCCAGGACGCTTCCGGGCCGCATCGCCTGCAGCTCGGCCAGGGTGGCGGTGGTTTCGGCCAGCTCGATCCTGATCGTGACGGGCAGAGTTGCGGCAGCGGGCGCTTCAGGCGCGGTGACATCAGACATTGGGGCCTCCTTCGGCATGGTGGCGGAGATCTGTGGGGAAAAGTGCTGGGTCAGGCGAAAGCCGCCCTCGTGGCGAACCTCCGCCGACATATGGTCGAGGACGCGCAGCTCTGCCTGCAAAAGCGCGGACCAGTCGCGCTCCAGAAAGAAGCCGTCGCCAACCTTCGCCGCCGCCAGATCGTCAGGCGTGACGGAAAACGACGGGCCGAGCAGCCGCATCGGGAAAACCAGCTGCGCCAGATCGGGGCCCGCATCGGGCTGCAGCCGGTCGGACAGCATCGGGGCAATGGCGGCCAGCAGCTCTGCCGCACCGGAAAGGCCGAAGACCCGGCTCTCGCCATCTGCAACCGTGACCGACAGCATGAGGAGGGAGGCGGGCGCGGGATCATCCGCAGGACCGACGGCCCTGATCCGGAAGGGGCCGCCAAAGACAGTTTCAAGCGGTGCAAGCGCCTCGACCAGAAGATGCTCCACCACCAGCGCCAGCGTGTCGTGGCGATAGTTCTGCCAGTCATCGGTGATGCCGTGCAGCCCGAGCAGAAGCCCCGGCGCATCTTCGGGAACCAGCACCCGGAGCAGCTTGTCGCCAAAACCAAGATCGACTGCCAGGCGCGGCGGTTCAGCCGACCGGACCGGGCCGGTCAAGGTGACGATCTGACCGGCGATCTTGGCGCGGACCGAGCCCGGCTTGCGGAAGAGATGCGCCTCGATCCGCGCCGTCTCTGGTGTCAGCTCGGGGAGGGGTGGCCAGCGAAACGCCTTCGGTCGCGCGGTTTTCCGGTCCGGTACATCATGAAACCCCATCGTGACCTCTCCCCGCCCTGATTTCCTGGCTTTCCTCTTCTTCGGCCTCGTCCTCATCGAAACGGAGGGCGTGAAGAAGGTCATCGGCCAGCTTGGAATGCTGCGACAGGCGCTGCTCGGCGCGGAGCATGTGACGCGCCGCAGAGGCCCGGGCTTCGCTGGCGTCGCGGTGCCGCTCGGCCAGGCGCTCGGCGCGCGTGGCAAGCGAAACCGCCTCGCGTTCGGCCTGTCGGTGGCCGATGGCAAGGCTCGCGAAGAAAACGGCGGCTCCGGATCCGAGATCGGCCGTGGCAAACCGGGTGCTCACGTAGTCCTGCGCCTCGCGCTCTGCCTCATGGTGCCGTTCGCGCCCCTCTGCCGCGATTTCGGCGCGTCGCTGTTCCACCTGGCTGGCGCTTTGCAGGTCGCGCTGGGCCAGCCGCTGGCGCATCTCGCAAAGCCGCCGCATCCCGTTGATCCGTTCGGAGGGCGTCATGTCGCGGCCTCCTGCATTGCAAAGGTGATCTGGTCGAAGGGCAGCGCCTCGTCCGAGGTCTGCTGCAGGAACAGGTCGATCTGGTCCTTGGCGGCAATGGCGGCATCGGCGACCGGGTCACCGCCGCTTTCATATTCGCCGACCTGAAGCAGCAGTTCGATATCGCGGTACTTGGCCAGCAACGAGCGAAGCCGCCCCGCCGCCTGGCGATGCTCTGCCGGGACGATCGCGCTCATGCTGCGGCTCAGGCTTTCCAGCACGTCAAGCGCAGGATAATGCCCCTTTTCGGCCAGCGCGCGGCTGAGCAGGAAATGCCCGTCGGTAAGGCTTTTCACCTCTTCCGCAATCGGATCGGCTTGTTTGTCGCCCTCCAGCAGCACGGTGTAAAGCGCGGTGATGTCGCCGCTCTGATGCCGGCCGGCACGCTCGATGATCGCAGGCAGCGCCGGATAGACCGAGGCCGGAAACCCCCGGCGCGTCGGCGCTTCCCCGGCCGCGAGACCGATTTCGCGCAAGGCCCGGGCCGTGCGGGTCAGGCTGTCGATCAGCAGCAGCACCGACTGGCCTTCGTCGCGGAACCCTCGGCACGGCCGTGGCGCTGTGGGCGCAGATCGCCCTTCGACGGC
>JAAURK010000021.1 GCA_012032275.1 Tabrizicola sp. | reverse complement strand
AGCAGGTTCAGAACGATGGGGGCGCCGCCGAAATGGGTCACGCCATGGTCGGCAATGGCAGCATAGATCGCGGCGGCCGTCACCGCGCGGCAGGTGACAAGCGTGCCCCCGACCATGGGAAGCATCCAGGGATGGTTCCAGGCGTTGCAGTGAAACATCGGAACGACCGAAAGATACACCGGAAACTTCGGCATATGCCAGCTGACGGCGGCCCCCATCGTCATCAGATAGGCGCCGCGATGGTGGTAGACCACGCCCTTCGGCCGCCCGGTCGTCCCGGAGGTATAGTTGAGCGCCAGGCTCTCCCATTCGTCGTCGGGCAGGTGCCAGGCCGTATCGGGATCGCCCTCTGCAAGCAGGTCTTCATATTCGGTATGCGCACCCGTGGCGGGAACCCCCGCCTCGGGATCGGCCACTTCGATGATGCGGGGCGCGGGGCCGTCCATCGCGGCGATGGCTGCCGTCGCCAGCGGCAGAAGGCTGGTATCGACCAGAACCACCTTCGCCCCGCCATGGCCGAAGATGTAGCTCACCGTATCGGTATCAAGCCGGGTGTTGATCGCATTGATGATCGCCCCCGTTGCCGGAATGGCGAAATGCGCCTCGGCATGGGCGAGCACGTTCGGCAGCAGCGTCGCCACCACATCGCCCGGCCCGACGCCGAGGCCCCGCAGGGCAGAGGCGAGGCGGGATACGCGGGCCGCATAATCGGCATAGCTGATGTGACGGCTGCCGTGGATCACCGCCGTGCGGTCCGAGAAGATGCCCGCGGCGCGCAGCAGATGCGACAGCGGCGTCAGCGCAACGTGATTTGCAACGCAGCGATCAAGCCCGGTTTCGTCGGCCAGCCATCCCATCGTCTTCCTCCCTTGCAAGTTCGGCTTTTGTGGGCAGACGTTGTGCCCGCCTGTCCCGCGCCTCGATCCCCAGTTGAACGGTATAGGCGGCAAGTTCCGCAAGCGCGGCTTCCGCCTCTGTCGCCAGATGAGCCTCGACCGCATCGACGATCCGGACATGCAGCGCGATGATACGCTGCCGCGACCGATCGCGAAAGGTGATCATGTTCATCAGGGGCTGCATCGCCTCGATCGCACCGGTGACGTGCAGCGAAAGGATCGGATTTCCCGCCGCCTCCACCAGCACCTTGTGAAACGCGACGTCAGAGGCGCAGAACGCCGGATCGGACAGACCGGTCTCGCCTTGCCGCGCGATTTCGGCCCGCAAGGCACCAATATCGCCCAGACTGCACCGTTCCACCGCCAAGGGTATGCAGGCGCGTTCCAGGCCAAAGCGGGCCTCGCACGCGGTTTCGAGATCGACCGCGTTCATCGACAGGAGCAGGATCGAATGGGTGACGAGGCCGCTTTGAACCTCATCGAAGCTGACCCGGTTGACAAAGGCCCCGCCGGCCGCGCCGCGCTGCGTGCGGATCAGATTCTGGGCGGCGAGCCGTTTCAGCGCCTCGCGGATCGTCGGGCGGGAAACGCCGAAGGTCTGCGCCAGATCGGCCTCGGAGGGCAGGCGTTCGTCCACGACAAGCTGACCCGTGACGATGGAGTCGCGGATCGAATCCGCAATCCGCACCGGAAGATCGCCTTCGCTCGTCACCTCGTTCCGCATCCCGGCCCCGGCAAGATTCAATTGCCTTGAAATTAATTGTATGACAATTGAGCCTATACCCGATTCCGGCGGCCGCTCAACCGGAAAGAACGTGTCCGGCCGTCATTCCCGCGTCATCCTCATCTGGACCCTTGCCATGACCCCATCCCTTCTGTCGCCTTCCCGCCGCGTTCGCCGGACGCCCTTTTCGGACGGTGTGGAGGCGGCGGGGGTCAAGGCCTACACGGTTTACAACCGCATGCTTCTGCCCACGGTCTTTCGGTCGGTGCAGGAGGATTACCGGCACCTGAAGACTGCCGTGCAGGTCTGGGACGTGGCGTGCGAGCGGCAGGTAGAGCTTCGCGGGCCCGATGCCGCCCGGCTGATGCAGCGGCTGACCCCGCGCGATCTGAGCGCGATGCAGATCGGGCAGTGCTATTACGTGCCCATCGTCGATGAGACGGGAGGCATGCTCAACGATCCGGTGGCGGTGAAACTGGCCGAGGATCGCTGGTGGATTTCCATTGCCGACAGCGATCTTCTGCTCTGGGTCAAGGGCGTGGCGGCGGGGATCGGCGTCGATGTCGCGGTGACCGAGCCCGATGTCTCGCCGCTTGCCGTGCAAGGCCCGCGCGCCGAGGATCTGATGGTGCGGGTGTTCGGCGAGGGCATCCGCGGGGTCCGGTTCTTCCGCTTTGGCCGGTTCGCCTTTCAGGGGCGCGAACTGGTGGTTGCGCGGTCGGGCTATTCCAAGCAGGGCGGTTTCGAGATCTATGTCGAGGGCGGTGATCTGGGCATGCCGCTTTGGGATGCGCTGATGGCAGCGGGTGCCGATCTTGACGTGCGCGCTGGCTGCCCGAACCTGATCGAGCGGGTGGAGGGCGGGCTTCTGAGCTATGGCAATGACATGACCCGGGCCAATACGCCGCATGAATGCGGCCTGGGCAAGTTCTGCAACACCGAACGCGCCATCGGCTGTATCGGCCGGGACGCGCTGCTGCGGGTGGCCAAGGAAGGGCCGAACCGCCAGATCCGCGCGATTGCCATCGAGGGCGAGGCGGTTCCCGGCTGCGACCGGGCCTGGCCGCTCATGGCCGGGGCAGAACAGGTGGGGCAGGTGACCTCGGCCGCCTGGTCCCCGGATCATCAGGTGAATGTGGCCATCGGGATGGTCGAGAAAAGCCACTGGGCGCCCGACACGGCGTTGCAGGTTCAGGCGCCGGACGGCTTGCGCCAGGCAGTGGTCAAGCAGGCATTCTGGGCGTGATGCCCCAGCAAGAAGGGATAGCGCGATGAAACCGATGGACGGAATCCTTGGCCTGCCGCTCGACCGGCTGACGCTTGCGGATGGCGGCGAGGGCGTTCTGGTCGCAACATTGTCGCGGCCGGAAAAGCGCAATGCGCTGGATGCGACCGCGATCGAAGATCTGGTGCGGCTTTTCGATGCCGTGCCCCGGCATGATGTGCGCGCGGTGCTGCTGCGGGCCGAGGGCGAGCATTTCTGCGCGGGCCTCGATCTTGTCGAGCATCACGGGGCGGATCGTGCGCCCCATGAGTTCATGCAGCTTTGCCTGCGCTGGCACGAGGCGTTCAACAAGCTGGAATATGGCGGGGTGCCGGTGATCGCGGCGCTGAAGGGCGCGGTCGTGGGCGGCGGGCTGGAGCTTGCTTCCTCTGTCCATATCCGGGTGGCCGATGCGACCACCTATTTCGCCTTGCCAGAGGGGCAGCGCGGCCTTTTCACCGGCGGTGGCGCGACGATCCGGGTGGCGGCGATGATCGGTCGGCCAAGGCTCGTCGACATGATGCTGACCGGCCGCATCTACAAGGGGCGCGAGGCACTCGAGCTTGGCTTCTGCCAGTATCTGACCGAGGGCAGCAGCGAGGATCTGGCGATGGACGTGGCCCGCAAGGTGGCCGCGAACCTGCCCCTGACGAATTTCGCGATCTGCTCGGCCGTGTCGCATGTGCAGAACATGTCGGCGCTGGATGCGTCCTACGCCGAGGCGGCCGTGGCAGGGATCGTGAACACCCAGCCGCTGGCGCGCGAACGTCTTGCGGCCTTTGCCAACAAGACCGCCGCGCGGACACGGCCCGAGGGCGAAAGCTGAGCCGCCGGTTTCGGGAAAACCAGTCGCCGAGGCGCGGACAGGCGCCCTGGCCAGCCGCCAGACAGAGACTCGCGCCATCGTCCAATGGCTGTTTCTCTGGATATGTCAGGTCTTCGGGTCCAAGGTGACGCGCAGATGGCTGAAGCCCTGAGGCAAGGCGTGCGGAATACCTCTTTTTTGAAATCAATGGTTTAAATGGTGGCGGAGGCGGTGGGATTCGAACCCACGGAACGGTTCCCCGTTCGCTCAGTTAGCAACCGAGTGCTTTCGGCCTCTCAGCCACGCCTCCGACAGAAATTCTTTAGCCGGGCGCACAGCGAGGAGCAAGAGGGAAAGGCCATCCGATCCCGTCATCAGCTGCGTCGGTGGCGCTTCCGGTTATCCATCATGGTCCTGCACCCACCCGGGTGACGGCGGCCCTGAGGCAGGTCTGCCGTGCTGTCCACGATCAAGATCCGGGCGCAAGCAGAAACCTGACAGGGTGTCATCTCTCGCCTCACATGTGCTAGGCAGCCCACACCTGTAACGGAACGAACGGGATGATATTGTCAGCGCGGGACCGCGAGTATCGTTTCCTGATTGGATCTCGCTGTTTCCAGAACTTTCCCAATCAACGGCACTCGAATTCCTTATTTCGGCCATGCTCCGACGGAATACCGGCAACTCACGGTGGATGGGACATCCTGATGGACTATACGGCGATCTTCATTCTGGCCTGCATCTTCATCCCGTTGGAGCGACTGATTCCGCTGCATCCGGAGCAGGGCACGCTGCGCCGCGACTGGATGAACGATCTCTTCTATCTGCTTGTCAACGGCTTTGTGGTCCGTGCGGGTTTTACCCTTGTCGCCGCTGCGATCATGATGGGTTTCAGGGCCCTGTTCGGGCCTGATCCGACCCCTTGGATCGCGGAACTTCCGCTTTGGGTACAAGTGATCGCCGTCATCATCATCGCCGATATCGGCTATTATACAGCGCATCGCATTTCCCACGCCGTACCATTCCTGTGGAAATTCCACGCCGTCCATCACAGCATCGAAGAGATGGACTGGCTTGCGACCCACCGCGTCCATCCCATCGACCAGATATTCACTAACACGCTGTCGCTGATGCCGCTCTACTTCCTTGGGTTCTCACTGGAGGCAGCGGTGATCTACATGGTCCTTTACCAGGCGCAGGCGGTGCTGATCCACTCCAACGTCAATATCAGGTTCGGGCCGCTCAAATGGCTGATCGCTTCACCGGAATATCACCATTGGCATCATGCCAACGAGCCCGAGGCATATGACCGCAACTTTGCAGCACAGTTGGCCATCATCGATGCGATCGCCGGAACGCTCTTTCTGCCCAAACGACGCCCCACTGCCTATGGCATCAACGAACCGATGCCACGGCTCTATCACCAGCAGCTGCTTCACCCGTTTCGCAGCATCGCGAAGGCGCTTCGCCTTTCCTCAAAGGCACCGAAAGGCAAGACCCATGAACAAGACGCTTGAAGACAGCCTCGGCAAACTCGCCATGCTGCTCATTTTCGGCTATCTCTGCATTCAACAGGTGCAGTCCTTTGTCATCTCGTTCAACCACCGCGACCAGATCGCTCTCTGGCAGCTGGCGGTTCTGTCGCAGCTTTGCGGCGTTCTGTTCGTAGGGATGATCCTCTACTATACTGTGACCCGCCTTCCGCCGCGCGACAGTGTGGTCGGCCTCATGCCCCGGATCGTAGCGGTTACCGGTACTTTCGTGATGATGCTGCTGGTGGTGCTGCCGCCGGAACCGATCAGCCCTACGCTGCGGATCGTATCGACGCTGATGATCATCCTTGGCACTTGCCTTTCGATCTATTGCCTAAACCAGCTTGGCCGGTCGTTTTCGATCATGGCAACCTCGAGGGAGCTCAGGACAGGCGGCGGCTATTCGATCGTGCGGCATCCGCTTTATGGTGCGGAAGTGGTGATGATCCTCGGCGTCGTGCTGGCGCATGGTTCGCCGCTGGCGTTCGGCGTGGGCCTGATGTGGTTAGCGCTGCAGATCCGTCGTGCGCAATATGAGGAAAGCGTCCTTCGTCGGACCTTTCCTGAGTACGAGGACTATGCCCGGCGCGTGCCGATGCTCATCCCCGGATTGCGGGTGCCACTGCTGGAAGGTGCTGCCCGCAACGGTTCTGAAAGGGTCTGAGCGGTCCAACCACGGACGCCTTAGGTCGGCCCCCGGGGCTGCGCGGTCGATGTGGCGTAGACCAACGCCATTACGCACAGGTTCAGGACAGCGTCTGACCGTTGCCCCGGCGTTCCGCGGAAACGGGCCTACTGTTCCCGACCGCCATTCGTATTCAGATCGCGGAGGCTGCAATTCCGGGCCCTCAACCACTGAAGAGGAAGTGGAGGACGTCGCCGTCCTTGACCTCGTAGGTCTTGCCTTCCACCCGGAACTTGCCTGCCTCTTTCGCCCCGGCCTCGCCCTTTCCGGCGATGTAGTCGTCATAGGCGACGGTCTCGGCGCGGATGAAGCCCTTCTCGAAATCGCCGTGGATCACCCCAGCGGCCTGAGGGGCCAGGGTGCCCGCGGGGATCGTCCAGGCCCTTGCTTCCTTGGGGCCGACGGTGAAGTAGGTTTGCAGACCGAGAAGCGCGTAGCCCGCCTTGATCAGCCGGTCGAGCCCCGCCTCTTGCAGCCCCATCTCGTCAAGAAACATCGCCGCCTCATCTTCGGCAAGCTGGCTGATCTCTTCCTCGATCCGGGCCGAGATCACCACCGACGCGGCCCCCTGCGCCTTGGCAAGTGCTGCCACGCGGGCCGACTGGCTGTTTCCCGCAGCCGCGGCCGCCTCCTCCACGTTGCAGACGTAAAGCACCGGTTTTGCTGTCAGAAGTTGCAGCATCCGCCATTGCCGACGATCATCTTCCGCCACGGCAACCGACCGCGCGGGACGGCCTGCGGTCAGCGCCGTCTCTGCCGCAGCCAGCAGCCGGTCCTGATCCTGGCTTTCCTTGTCGCCGCCCTTGATCTTGCGGGCAAGGTTCGCGCGCCGCCGCTCGACCGAGTCGAGATCGGCCAGCATCAGCTCTGTCTCGATCGTTTCGGCATCCGCGACCGGGTCGATACGGCCTTCGACATGGGTAATGTCGCCATCCTCGAAACACCGAAGCACATGGGCGATGGCGTCGCATTCCCGAATGTTGGCGAGGAACTGATTGCCCAGACCTTCACCCTTCGACGCCCCGCGCACGAGCCCCGCGATATCGACAAAGGTCATGCGCGTCGGAATGATCTGCTTCGATCCTGCGATCGCTGCCAGCTTTTCCAGCCGCGCGTCGGGCACGGCCACCTCGCCGACATTCGGCTCGATCGTGCAGAACGGAAAATTTGCCGCCTGCGCGGCGGCGGTCCGTGTAAGGGCATTGAAGAGCGTGGACTTCCCCACGTTCGGCAGGCCGACAATCCCCATTCTGAAACCCATTCCATCCTCCATCGGCCTGTCGCGCCGCTCTTAGTGGGCAGTGGCGGGCTTATCAAGCTTTCGCGGCGTGAATGACCCCTGTTGCGCAACAGGACCGTGCGACCGGCATTGATTTTGCCGACGGGCGCGTGCAAAGCGTCTCGCAAGGCTCAGGGACGGAACGCATAGCATGACCAGAATCGACGACACCTTTGCACGGCTGCGGCAGGAGGGGCGAAAGGCCTTTGTCGCATATATCATGGGGGGTGATCCGGATCTCGCGACCTCGCTTGCGGTGATGAAGGGCATGCCGGGGGCGGGCGTCGATGTGATCGAGCTTGGGATGCCGTTCACCGACCCGATGGCCGATGGTCCGACGGTTCAGCGGGCCGGGCAGCGGGCGCTCGAGGCGGGCATGACGCTGGCGAAGGTGCTGCAGATGGTGCGCGATTTCCGGACGGAAGATCAGCTGACGCCGATCGTGCTGATGGGCTATTACAACCCGATCTATTCCCGCGGGGTAGGGCGGTTCCTGGAGGAGGCGAAGGCTGCCGGGATCGACGGGCTGATTGTCGTCGACCTGCCGCCGGAGGAGGATGCGGAGCTTTGTCTGCCTGCGCAGGCCGCCGGGGTGAATTTCATCCGTCTTGCCACGCCGACGACCGATGCCAGACGGCTGCCCAAGGTTTTGCAGAATACCTCCGGGTTCGTCTATTATGTGTCGATCACCGGGATCACCGGGGCCGCGGCGGCCGTGGCGGGCGATGTCGGGCCGGAAGTCGCGCGGATCAAGGCCGCGACCGATCTGCCGGTGATCGTGGGTTTCGGCATCTCCACGCCCGATCAGGCCCGGACCATTGCCGGCGTGGCGGACGGCTGCGTCGTGGGCTCTGCGATCGTCAAGGAAATCGGGGCGGGCAAATCGGCTGCCGAGGTGCTGGCCAGCGTTGCCGCTCTGGCAAAGGGCGCGCATTCTGCCTGAAGCCGGATCGCCCGGCGCCCCGCCGGTTCTGAGGCTTGACTTGTAGGGAGACCGGCCATAGTAGGGCCACATCAGAAAAGTGCCGCTGTAGCTCAGCTGGTAGAGCACGTCATTCGTAATGCGAGAATCCCACCAACACTCGGTTGGGTTACACCAACAAACCTCAATGAAATCAGGTACTTCGCCAACACTCGGTTGTGTTTGATCCGAGTTAGAACGTATCGTGAACCTTGCAACGACACCGGCATTGCAAGGAGCCACGATCATGCCTCAGATCAAGTTCACGGACACCAATCTCAAGACCTTGTCGGCTGACAGCACGACTTGGTTCTCGGACCCGACATGCAAGGGCCTGCAACTCTGCGTGACGGCGGGCGGGGTCAAGACGTGGTACGTCAACAAGTGGGACTCGACGGCGCAGAAGACCCGGCGTGTCAAACTCGGCCAGTGGTCGGCGCAGGGCAAGCACACGGCTTGGGCGAAGAAGCAGGTCGGCAAGACGGCCCATGACATTGACGAGGGTGCCGTCAAGACGCGGCAGGAGCGCGAGGCTGAGGCCGCATCGAAGGCTGTGCCCCCGACGTTGCGCGAGGCGTTCGAGTTGGAGGCTGCTTCACGCCTTGGGCTGGACGATGCGTTCGGCGGGCCACGGGCCGAGGAAACGGTCCAGAACTATCGGTCGGTTCTTGAGCGCAAGCTGGACGGCCTGCTCGACACGCGCGTTGACGAGATCGACCACGGCGAGATTCAGCGGCGGCTTGATGCCTTGACGAAGTCGGCCCCGTTCGCCGCGCACAAGCTGCACATTGCCCTGTCCTATGCCCGGACCCAAGCCCTGACCGCCCTGAACATCGAGCACATGCCCTTCCGCTGGCCCGCGATGAAGAAGATGCCGATCATGCGCGACCGCAAGGACAAGGACCGGGAAGGGAAAGTGACACTCGACAAGTCGGTCGAATGGGCGGATCGCTGGACGGAGATCGAAGGGGTCGAGAACGAGCATATCCGGCTGGCTTGGATGCTGCGCTGGCACACAGGGATGCGCGGTCGCATGTTGCGCAACCTGACTTGGGCAGACATCGACCTCACGGCGGGCACAATGCTGCTTTCGACGGGCCTCAAGAAGGTGAAGGGCAAGCGGCTGATCGCCATGTCTGCGCGCTCGTTGTCGCTGTTCAAGCGCCTGCACGAGATCAAGATGGACGACTGCAACTGCACGAGATCAAGATGGACGACTGCAACTGGGTCTTTCCCTCCTGCCGTCGCATCGACGGGGTCCGGGGGCCACTCGACGCACTGGACCGCCTGCCGCTCACGGCTGAGGGTGATCTTCGGCATCTGTGGAACGAGGCGACCCAAGACGTGGACACGCGCGAAATGGTGATCCGGTGGCTTTGCGGCCAGAACCTGACCGGCGGCGAGGCGAAGTCGCTCGGTTTCTATGCAACGGTTCCGGTCGAACGGCAGCGCAAGGTTGCGAACGAAATCAGCGCCGTGATTGACCGGCGTTGTAAGGTAACACCTACGAATGTTGTTGAAATCGGGCGGGCGACTGCCTAGTTTTTGACCATCAACGGAGTCCGTGCCAAGGCTGTGACGCTACTCTGCGGAGGGCGGTGAAAGCGGAAGGCGCGCATGAGCGACAACCTTTCCAATCTCTCACCGTTGAGGACTCCCACATGCCCACACCTGACCTCGGTCAGCAGATCGCTGACTTGCGTGCCATCGTTTTGCGCGCGAATGCCCCGGAAGTGATGACCCCCGCAGAAGCGGCTGACTTCCTCTCTGTCACGACAGAAACCCTCTACCGCTGGCGCAAGGACGCCATCGGCCCCAGGTACTCCCAGCCGAATGAGCGGATCGTTCGCTATCTGCGGGAAGACCTCGTTGCCTACCTTCGGGTGCATCGGGCATGAGCGGCTTCGTGGACGCGTTTAGAGCCGCCGTCGCTCGCACTTTCGAGACGCGCGAGTACCATATCCCACATCCGGACACGCTGCTCCCGGTGCGGTTGGCCAACTTCGTTCCTCATGACTTCTCATGGTTCGACTTCGATGATGAAGGCAACCGCGCGATGTTCAATAGCCGGATGCACGCTGATGGTATGCGCTCGCACAAGGAGAAAGACCTTTCGATTCCGCACCCTGACACGCTGAGAATTCTGCCTCTGGAACCGATGATGAGGTCTTCCCGTGGCGACTGAACAGGAGTTGCAGCGTCGGAGGGACGAGGAACAGGCGGCACGGGCTGAGGCACGTCGGCAGGCGGCTATCGGCGCTGGGCATCTGGAATGGTTCAAGCTGCCAGAACGCCGCGACCTCGCGCGGCAGATGCGTGTGGATCAGTACTTTACCGGCTTGCCGTGCGAGGCCGGTCATACCTCCCCCAAGCTGACCCGAACAGGGGCCTGCATCGCGTGCAAGGACGCCCCGCCGATTGGTCGGTCTCGGAAGCCGTCATGGGATTGGAAATCTCGGTTCGACCGTCTTGCGTCACTGATGGAGGCGTCTGGCGTCGTCTATCACTACACGCGCGCCGGTAAGACCGTCCGCACGTCGAGGCCGATCACGGGCGATGTTCGCGCGGCCTGCGCGAGGGCCGCATCACTGACGGAACAGACAGGGGAATTGCACTGCGTCGTGCCGGGGTCGCGTGGGCCGGTGGCAAAACCCTACAGGAGGTCGAGCGATGGACGCTGCTAGGATGCGCGGCCTCGTGATCGACTATTGCCTCGCACGCCATGCCGCGAAAGGCCGTGGCGCTCAGAACCAGTGTTACCACGACGGTATGTGCCTTCACGATGGCGAAGGCTATTGGTTCAAGTGGGGACCGTTTCGGAAATGGCTGCGGCGCGACAAGTTCTTGAAACTGACAGCCGACGAGGTAGCCGCGCTGATGCGGGAGGCCGGGATCGAGAACCGGGGCAACACGACGATGAACTACCAGAGACGAGACCTTGGTTTGTCAGAACGGGTGGCGATGAACAGGGGTGAAACCGGCTATTCCTGCGTTACGAGCGCACATGTCGCGTGCGCGAGGTTTCGGGCTGACCAAGCGGCGGTTGCGTGTCGCAGCGCATCACTTGCAGGAACGAGGTGGCATATCCTTAGAAAACAGGTGTTTAGGTGAACATCCTTGGGCCGCAGTGGATGGTCGATGGTTCAGGATCGACGAATCCACTGATCTGGCTGAGGGCTGTATGATCTATCAGGATTGAAGTTGAGGCTCATGAGCGTGCGCGTGCGACGTGTGCGAGCGTGTAACGCAGGAATATCTGGTTTCACCGCGCGCTCTGATCGACCCTCACCACCAGAAGAAAGCCGTCCTCTGGACCTTTTCCGGCGGCCACGCATCACAAATGACGAGGGCTAGCGCCCTAACCGATTGAGCGCCAAGCAGCATTCTGGTTCGCCTCCTTGCAACGCCTCAGCCATTGCAAGCTGGCGCATGGTTCTGCGGCCAGAATCGCCCGAACTGTCTACTCGACGGCACGGCAGGCACGACCCTGAAATCTGCCCCGGCGCTGCGCCTGTCAGCACGCCTGTCTGACGACATGCCTCAAGAGCGCGGCAGCGCTGGGCAGCGCTGCGGTATCTTGCAGCTTTCCGACCCGACACAGGGCAAACGTCCAAAACCGCCTCACGCCTCAAGCCATGCGGTCAGCGCGGCGCAGGCGACAGAATGAGGTGATCGCCGGTCGCCACCTGAAAGCGCGCAACACCTCCGCCGCAGCGGCGCTTATCACGTTCGCACGGGTCGGCTGGCCAACCGAAGCGCCCTCCGAGGGAGACCCGTCACGTCCTTAGACCCTCGGAGTGCGCGCCTCTCAGGAGTCCCCATGCAGATCATCATCCAAGACCAGGGCGACCGCTGCGCCATCGTGGCGACGAGCATCTCGTCCAACACCCTGTTCCCCCTGACCCTCACAGCCACCGCCCTGCGTGACGGCCTGCGCGCCATCCTCGCCTCTGCGGCGACGAAGGAACTGGCAGTCGGCCCCGCCGCCCTCGTGCGCACCGCCGAAGGCATCGACGTGACGACCAGCGCAGGCCGCTTCGCCATCCCTTATGCGCACGCCTTCCCGCTGGTGCTGTGATGGCAAGGAAGCCCGCCCCCAAGCCCGACGACCGCCTGACCACCCTCCGCGCCCAAGGCCTCGACGTTGCCGGTGTCACTGACCGCGACGGCGCGCCCTTGATCCAGTGGCGGCGCCCGCCCACTGAGGCCGGACGCACGCAAGCCAACCTGATCCTGCCGGGGGCGCTGCACGATGCCTGACGCGGCCCTTCTCGAAGTGCGCCGTGCCGGGTCAGCCATCACCTTCTTCTGGGACGGCCAGCCTACCGGCTACCAGCGCAAGGTGGCCGAGGAAGCCAACCCCTCGAACGGCCTGCGCATCGGCCATTCGTGGCCGGGGCCGCGCGACGACGGCGCTCCCGGTGCCTATCGTATCACAGGGGCGAGACCTTTCTGATGACTTGGCGCTCTCTCGACCTCACCGCGAACTTGCTGCGCGAACGCGGCCTAGATGTTGTCGCAGTCTGGTCCACTGAACCCGATCTGACTTCACCAAGTCGGATCGTGTTCTGCCGCTGGCAGAAGACGACGACAGCAGCCGAGCGCGCAGAAGCTGACCGCTTCATCTTCGCCCCGGCGATCCGTCATCTCGACATCTGGGAACGTCCGAAGGGTTGCCCGTGGTGTCAATCGCTTACGAGGAACAGCAGCTCTACATCGCCGTCATGAAGCAGGCGATTGTCGATCTGTTCGCGGGCAGCCCGTCCGCGTCGAACCCGAAGGAAGGCGACCTGATCCGCCGTGAAGCCCTCCTGTTTCTGACGGCACCCACTGGCCCTTGGGCAGACATGCGCGCGGAAATCGGCCTCGTGATCGACCGAGACCCAAAAGAGGTGCGCGAAACCATCATCGCCATTCTGGAAGGTGGCGACATGCCCTATTTGGGCGACGTGCGCGCAACTGGCGTCGAGAAAGCCCGCGCTCTCTGGGCAGAGCAGAAAGCCTTTGAGGAAGCGGCCCACGCGGAACGCCTGCGCCGCCGTGCCGAACGCCCGAAGCGCGAAGCCCCAGCCCTGCCGCCACCGACGCCCGCCGCACAGAAGCCAGCACTGGCACTTGTCGTCCCCACACCGAGGCCCGCGCCGCCCATGACGAAGTCAGGCCGCGTCAAAGAGACGAAGCGCGCAGCAAAACCCTGGCTTTGCCCGCCTCGTGATCCGGCAGACGACTGGCTCTATGGCATCGCATCCGCCTAATTCAGGTCCAACACTCCGGCACCTTGTTTCCCGGTTTCGGAGGCAACGGCAAGGACTTAGCGTTTCCTCGTGGCGGGTCAGGCTTGCTTCCTCTCTGGTGAACGAGGACGGCGGGCAAGCTCGGAACTGCCCGCCGTCTTTGTTCAGAGAGGACCACACATGCCCGGCCAGAACGACCAGCACGCGCAAGCCCTCATTGCAGCGCTCGCGCCGAAACTCATCGAAGCCATCCTGCCGAAGATCGCGGAATCCGTCGAAGCGCAGATCGGCGGCATCAAGAAAAAGAACGACGAACTGCTCGGCAAGCTGGCTGACACGAAGAAACCTGACCCCAGCACCACGCTCGACAACCTCATGGCCATGCTCTCGAAGCAGGACAAAGAGCGGACCATGAAGAACGCCGGTTTCATTCAGGACGCCGCAGGCAACTGGATTCTCGGCGGCTCGCAGTCCGAACCCGGCGTCTATCTGTCCCGCGAGGACGCCCGCGACCCGGTCAAGTACCGTGAGGCCAAGCAGGAAGCAGAGAAACGCGGCGTCCTCCTGCGCGTGATCGAATCCAGCGAAGACCCGACGCGCCGGAACACCGGCCAGTCGGAGGTCATGAAATCGACTGTCTTCACCTTCGACGACGAGCACGAGCGGGTGCGCTATGTCCGGGCCGACATGCAAACCGGCAACGGCATCGTGCAGCGCCGCCTTGCCGCCGAACGCGAGGGCTACTCGGTCAAGACGTTCCGCAATCTCCAAGACCTGCCGGAACATGCGGCCCGCAAGTTCACGCTGATGGAGCAAGCGGCGAACGCTGGTAACGAGTCCTGACCGATGGCCGGCAAGCACAAACTCGACCTGCTGCCGAAGGCCAAGCGTGACGAGATCGTCCGGGACATTGTTCTCGGACGCCGCTCCATGTGGAAGGTCTCGCAAGACCTCGGGATCGCTGACACGTCGGTCGGGCGCTACATGGCGACCGTCAAGGAGGAAGAACGCCTTGAGATCATCGCCCGCGCGGCCCACGATTCCAAGATTGCCGCCGCGATGCAGAACGCGGACCTCGTCAACGAACTCGGGACCGACACGGACAAAGACCTCAAGTTTGTCCTGCGCGAACTGAAAGCCCTGCTCGACGCGGCCAAAGGTGACCAAGACCGCATCTTGCAGCTTGGCACCCTGAAAGAGCTTCGGCAGTCGCTGATGGCGCTGAGCGAGATGCAGGGCAAGCTGAACAAGAAGGTGGAAATCACGTTCGGCCTGCATGAAAGCCCGGCCTTCCTCGAACTTCGCCGCGTGATTCTGACAGTCCTCGAACGCCACCCGGACGCGAAGGCCGACTTCCTGACGGAAATGGGACGGCTGAAAGTCGTCAATCCGAAGGGCCTGCCCGGATGACGGTTGCCGAGAACGTCCGGGACTTCCTCGCTGGCCTGACGGTCAGCCTTGACCCGGTCGAACGGTTTCGCGCGGCCATCGGGGAACCTGATCCGTTTCAGGTGGAAATCCTGCGCTCTGACCCCGCGAACGATCCGCAAGACGCGATGCTGTGCTGCGTCGCCTCGCGCCAGATCGGCAAGTCAACGGCAATCGCCGCGCTGGCTTGGGATGATGCGACGAGGGGCAAGACAGTCCTGATTGCCTGCCCGTCGCTGCGCCAGAGCACGGAATTGCTGCGGCGCGTTGTCGAGTTCAAGAACGCAGACCCCTTTGCCCCAAAGGTGGTGCGGCAGGTTCAGACGGAAATCGAAACGATGAACGGGGGCCGGATCATTTCTATCCCGGCCACCGACAACGCGCGCGGCATGACATGCGACACGCTGATTCTGGACGAGGCGGCCTTCCACGAGGATGAGGCGATCACGGCGCTTCTGCCCATGAGGCGCAGCACGGGCAGAACCCTGATGATCTCGACGCCGAACGGGCGGCAGGGATTCTTCTGGGAGGTGTTCTCGGAGAAGAAAGCCCGGATCATCTTCGCGCGTTCTGTGGACTCGATGCGCCCGGATGTTCTCTCGAAGGTCGAATATGACCGACGCTTCATGGCCGATTTCCGTTTCCGGCAAGAACACCTCTGCGAGTTTCTATCCGGCAACGGCACCCAACTCATTTCTTGGGACACCCTGTCCCGCGCGACCGACAACACGGAGAAGGCCCTTGTCCTCTGAGATCATCGAACGCGAAGACGGATCGCTTGTCCTGCCGTCCTCGGCTGACCCCGCCGTCGCCATGTATCAGGCGGTCGGATTCCGTCGATTCTCCGTGGGTCTTGACGTGGGCCGCTACTCGGACCCGTCTGCCCTCTGCATCATCAAGGCCGAGTCGAGGCCCTACTTCACGGGCCGGGGGTTCGAGCAGAAGCTGACCCAGCCGCAGTACACCGTCGTTTACACGGAGACCGTGAAGAACCTAGATTATGCGGACCTCGTGGACATGGTGGTCGCGCGCCTCGCCAAACTCAAGCACTGGAACCTGTTATGTGATGCAAGCGGCATGGGCGGCCCCGTTGTCTCGCTCTTTCATCAGGCATCTGTGCGCTGCACCGGCGTCACGATCACGGCGGGTTCGACGATCACGCGCGACGGGTCGAAGGTGACATGCAGCAAGAACCTCCTTCTGGAAAACCTCGCGACCCAGATCGAAAACGGCTCCTGCGTCATTGCCCACGATCTTCCGGGACGGGACCAGTTGTTGCAGGAAATCGCGGCCTTCGAGTTGACCTTCACGAGCGCCGGGAATCCGGTCCTCCAAGGCGGCGGCAAAGGCCATCACTCAGACACGGCGATTGCCGCCGCGCTCGCGCTGCTCGGGGAAACGCATCTCAGTTCGCGGGCGATGGAGGTTAGGAAGTTGCAGGGGTTCTTCTAGAAAACCGCCCGCTATCGCCTCGCTCGTGATCGTCGTGCCCGCCATTGCCCGACGAGCCGCCCGACAGCGCGGCAGAGCTGCGGCGCTAGGCGGCGTCTCTGGTTTCGCCCTGCCCTTGTGCCTCTGAACCGCATACCGCCTCAGCGCCGCGCGCTCTGACGAGGCCGTGGGCCGTCTTGCGCCAGTAGGACGGCGCGACGATCAACTCGACGACGGCAATCGCAAGGGCCGCACTGTGCAGGCAGGAGTATAGCGGCAGGGCGAGCGCGTCGAGCATCGGGCGACCAATCCGGCGCGCGGCGACGGCAAAGGTGATGATGGTCAGCAAGTAGCCCGACACAAGCAGGATGGCGAGCGGGCCTTGCGGGTCACTGACGGCAACGGCCATTCCGACCGGATGGGACGCGATGCACACCAACTGGACAGGCAGTTGCACGGCAAGGGCGAGACGATCACGCAGGCGCATCGGCTGCGACCAGCGATAAGCAGAACGCGGCAACAGGCCGTGGACAAGGGTCGTCTGGATGAACCCTTTCAGCCACCTGACGCGCTGATGGACCCAAGCCGTCACGGAAACCGGGGCTTCCTCGCCTGTGACCGACAGCACGACGGACGAGGTATAGCCAGCCCGCGCGAGGCGCACGGCAAGGTCTGCGTCTTCTGTAAGGTTGTGGGCATCGAACGCACCGACAGACATCAGGGCATCGCGGCAAAGATACTGGGTTGTGCCGCCAAGGAGGAACGGCAAGCCGAACCGGCTTAGGAATGGTAGCACACCCCGAAACAGAACCGCATACTCAAGTGCCCATAGCCGCGTCACGAGCGGCCCTTCATGATCACAGGCCAGGACGCCTTGCACGACCGACGCGCCGGATTCGATCATGCGGGCGACGGCGCGCTTGGGTTGATCACGCGCAGGCCTGTCTTCTGCATCGAACACCACGACGATCTCGCCGCGAGTGTGCAACAGACCATAGTTCACAGCACGAGGCTTTGTCCGCGGCCTGCCATCAGGCACGACCAAGACCTGAAACGGCCAGAAGTCGAGTGCGGCCCGTGTCTCGGAGTCATCGTCCTCGACCAGCAACACGATCTCAAGCGACGGGTAGTCAAGGGCACGCATCGCGGCGGCAAGGTCCGGAATCACTGTTGGCTCACGATAGACGGGCAAGAGGACGGTCAGTCGCGGCCATCGTGCAGGCTCTGGGTCGTAATGATCCCTCCACCTGATCAGCGCGCCGCCCTGAGTGTCAGGACGGCGAGGAAGCAGGGCACAAGCAGCCATGCCAGCGGCGGCCAGATCAACGGCAGCAGCGCGACGAGGACGACGGCGGCACCAACCCACGGCTCCCTGATCGAACGCGCAGATAGGTGCTCTGGAACGGAAGAAGCCGCCCAGCGGGCGGCTTCAGTAACGTCGGAAAAGGTCTCGTGCTTCATCCTGTCCATACCTCCCCGAGTTCGGAGGCATCGCGGACGGTGAGTTGATCGCCGGGGCCGTGCATAGAAAACTCCGTTGATGGAATCGAAAGGCCCGCCGAGTGGGCGGGCCTGTTTCATTGATGCGGCGAGTGTCGGACCCGGAATCAACCGGGGCCGAAGGTGAGCGCGGCCAAGGTCATGACGATGCCGAACCAGCCGAGGCCTTCGACGATACCGCACACGACGCGGAAGGCACGACGGCCAAGGGAAGGCCTAGCAACCGTCCCCCGTCCAAGCGCGTTGATGGCTGCGGGCACAGATAGGCGGAACCATTCACGGGCATCGTTGACGCGGTAACGGGCAAGAGCTGCGTGAGCGTCGCGCTCTGCCGCTCGCACGTCGTCAACAGCCCAAGCGGCGGCAACATGGAACGGCATGGGAACGCCGGTCGAAGCCAATTCCTGCGCGCGTTCTTCTGGCGACCGGGTCGTCATGCCGATCTTGACCAAACCCGGCATGGCCGGGTTTGTCAGAAGGTAGAGCCAGCCGGGTTCGATCACGGTGAGCGGTATCACTTGCTGACCTCGTGCGCCTTCGCCCGCCGCTTCGCCGCCTCGCGCAGCGGCAGCGCCTTCATGCCTTCGGGCAGGAGCAGGGTGTATTTCCCCTCTCGCCGCTCGACGCCAAGGCCGATGGCCTTCACGTCGCTGTAGATGGCCGAGGTGACGGTCGGACGATTCCAGCCGAGAAGGTCCATGAGGTGCTCAACCGTCGTCCCGCGTGACAGTGCCGTCACCAGCAGGGCGCGCTTCGATCCCTCTTTCGTCGGCTTCACATCTTTCGCATTGCCCGGTTCGACAAGAACCCGGTCTTCCAACCCACGGGGCGCACGAGCGGGCTTTTTGGGCTTCGGGGCCGGTTCCGTCTTTTCGACCTTCTTGCCCTTCGCAGGCTTGATCGTCGCCTTCGCCTCGATTCCTTCGGCCAGCAGATCGAAGGCGATGGTGACGCCCCAGTCTGTCAGCACCTGATCCACGCCGGGTTGTCCGTTCGGCTTTTCATTGCCGACAGAGAGGATGCCTTTCGACGAGAGCGAGGCGATCACCCCTTGCACCTGCTTCTTCGTCAGGCCGGTGCGCTGGGCAATCTCGGCCACGTCGGCAAAGGTCATGTTGTCGCTCAGCGTGGCGTCGAGAGTTTCCGCGCCGTTGCATTCCATCCCGGCGTCGAGGTGCGCGACGGTCACGGCCTTTTCGAGCGGGGTCATCTTTTGGACGACTTCGCGAAGGGTGGGTGCGCTGGTGTTGTCGGTGGTCATGTCGCGTCACTCCGTTGATGGAGAGGTATCGAGATACCCCATGCCACAACGTTACGACCCGTCACCGGAACTGCTCAACCGGAGAATGTATCTGCAAACCCGCCTGCGATGCGATGCCTATTGAGCGGCATAGGCCAAGTCGTCAGCCTCTGTTCCAGAGAATACCTCACCGGCCTTGAACCAGCGCCGGGTCCGCACATGGGACTTGATATAGACTCGCCGGAACTCGTCGGTTGCCAATCGGTAGCTTGGTTCTAGGGAACCGCTCGCAGCCGCGTCGAGCAATCTTGACACAACAGATGCAGTCACCAGTCCTAGCCTCACTGGAACGGCGTTGCCGATCTGCAAATACTTCTCAGCCGTCTTGCCAACAAAGGTCCAACTGTCTGGAAACTCCTGAACGCGGGCATACTCACGAACAGAAAGGACTCGGACCTCGTTGGGATGACACAGCGAGGTACTTGCATGGTTGGGCATCGTGACGAGTGTTGGGCAAGGGAAGTCCCAACTCAGGCGACGCCACCAGCCAGAACGACCTCCCTTGGCGTGCCACGCCCTACCCATCGACTCTTGCTGAATCTCGACAGGCAAAGAGCGCCAATTTCCACCCTCGGGAACAAGTGACAGAAACCCTTTCTTGCGCGGGCTGAAATCCATCAATTCCGGCTTCTCTTCCCGCAGGTCGCCAATCGCATCGCGGAGGGTTGCCCAAGGCTTCAAGTTGCTTGTGGACGGCGAGAAGAAGTCAGCTTGATCGTCAATCGCTTCGACGCCATGGGTCGGCTGCGGAAACTCAACCTCGACCCCAAACGAATTGCCGATAAAGACTACCCGCTCGCGAATCTGCGGGGCACCGTAATTAGCGGAATTCACCTCGAAGGCGTCGATATGGTATTGACCGCTGGTGCGCTCACTCAGGTCTGCGGCAAACTTGGCAATTACTGAACCCGGTTGTTCATCGTCAGAAAGTTCACTGCCGCCCTTTTCAGGACGGTCCGCAATCTGCCGATGAAGCAACGCCGCCGACATTAATCCGCGAACATTCTCCATGACGAATGCCTTAGGGCGCAGCGCGACGACAAACTCTAGATATCTCCAAAGCAGGGTGCCGCGTCGATCCTGGACTGACTGCCGCCGTCCTGCCGTGCTGAAAGACTGGCAGGGAGGACCGCCTACTAGCAGGTCGAGTTCACCGGGCTTCAAACCGATCTCGGCCATTAGCTGCTCAGGGGAAAACTCGAAGATGTCACGACAGTAGACTTTGGGCTTTCCGGTAAAGTTGCCACTGTCCACGTTCGCTTGGATCGTCGCACAAGCTGCCTGCTCGCGCTCCACGCAAGCCAGAATCTCAAAATCCCCTTGTAGCTCAAAGCCGAGATCCATCCCCAGCGCGCCGGAGAAGAGAGAAACTACTGTCTTTTTGCTAGACTCGGACAAGGGGTTGTGGCTCCTAGTGGTACGAAACACCACCGCTTAGGATTTATCGTCTTGGCCATCGCTACGCAACGCTTCAATTTTGACACCTATGCAGCGCCCGTCCGCCTTACCGTGGCCGAGGTGCAGACGTTCCTGACAACCTTGGGCGATCCTGCGCAGGCGGCGAAGGTCGCTCGTATGCAACAGTTGCAGGCGGCGCTCGAGGCGCGGATGCGGCAGATCAACGCCCGGTCCCCCGCCATCGACGGCAAGTCAACGAACCCCTTCGTGCTCGCTGCCTACGCGGAGTTGTTCGACATCGCCAGCCTGAAGCAGGTGGATGACATCGTAGCGGCGGCGAAAGTGTTCTCAAGCCTCGAAACCGCTGCTGGGCGTGTCGTCGAAGATGTGGTTCCCCCGTTCTATGGCTGGGCGCAGGTGGACTCTCCCGGCCACACGCTACTGTCAGAGATCGACAGCGCTCGCGTCAAAGACGGCACAGTGGAACTCATCGCACTGAAAAGCGGCCCCATGTGCATCAACGACTCAATGGTTTCACAGATCGCCAACGCCGTATCCAACAACTGGATCGCGTGGGCCGAAAACTACGGCGTGAACGATGTCCGGTATATCGTCGGGATGAATTACTCGACTGCGAGAAACAGCAACAAGAAGGACTGGCACATCGTCCGCTTGGCACAAGAGCGCTTGGCTGCGCAGGGCCTACAAATTACGCAGGGTTGCTCGCGACCTGCGCCGCGCAGACCGATTGCAGACGCGTTTTTCACGGCGGTCAGCGGCGACAAGACGCTTCGGGTCGAGACAATGCAGGGGCGCGGCCTGTGGGCACATGTTGCTGGCGCGTCTGACGCTTTCTTGCAGATTTGCTGGGCAATGACGAAGTGCCTCAATCCCGCCGCCGTTGCTGCGGGCGGAAACTACACGACAGGTGAGATGCGAGAGATTGTTGCATTCTCCGCACGCGTAAACGCGCCCAATGTCAGTGAAGCCGAAAAGCAGTGGCTCGTACTGTTCGCTCGCCATTTCGTGGACGTTCTCGAAGGCGAGCAGCCGCAACCAATCGTCCTGATCTGATTGACCTACCAAGGCCAGGACGCCAACTGGCTACCATCTGCACGAGTAGACTTATGCTGCGGGTGTCCTTGAAGCCAGCCGCCGAGCGCCTCGGTCAGGACTGCAAGCCCTCAGAACGGCGCTTTGCCGTCGTTCTCGACGTGGACGGTCGGGTTCGGGTCGAAGCCAGTTTGGACCTTGAGGCGGTTCAGTAGCGCCTGCGGAACCTGCATCTCGAACTCAAGGGCCTGCTCGACGATCCGGGTCGCACGACGTTCCCACTTGCGCTGGTCCTTGTCGGTTCGTGCTGCGGTGGCGATCTCGAACAGCGAGCCAGCAAGACCTTCGGCGCGGATGAGTTCTTCAAGTTCCTTCGCAACCTTCTTGCGCCGGATCAAGAGGGGGTTCTTGGACGGGACGTTCTTGTTTTCACTCATGGGTTGAGCATCGCATGGGCAAGATTCGGTGGCAAGGTGGGTTGCGCATCGGCGCTCCGTCGTTTAAACGAGGCGACGCGTTGCCCCAATAGCTCAGCTGGTAGAGCACTTCATTCGTAATGAAGGGGTCTTCGGTTCGAATCCGGATTGGGGCACCACCATCATGCCATTGCCAAATCACTACGTTGTGCGGCATGATGCCGAACAAAAGTAGAACGTCGAAGGCGGCAGGCATGAGGTCATGAGTGGGCCATACGATCCGAGGGCAATCGCGAACCTCATGCTCGACGAGGCGGATAGGCGCGGCTGGACGATCACGAACCTTGCCCTCCAGAAGCTGCTCTACTTCGCTCACGGTATCCATCTGACCAAGACGAAGCGCCCGCTCGTGTCGGGCTACTTCGAGGCATGGCAGTACGGCCCCGTCCACCCTGCCGTCTATCGGGCGTTCAAGCCGTCAGGATCAGCGCCGATCATCAACCGGGCAGTCGCGAAAGACCCTCTCACCGGCAAGACCCGTGAACTGCCGAAGCCCACAGACCTCGAAGTCATTGATCTCGTGTCTGATGTAATGCGGTCCTACGGGCACCTCCCGCCCGGACGGCTTGTCGATCTGTCGCACGCGAAGGACTCGCCTTGGTCTGTGGTGGTGGAGAAAGCGCGAACAGATGTTGCTTTTGGGATGCGGATACCGGATGATGTGATCATCGACCGATTCCGCCACCATAAGGTGTCGGTCGGCACAAATCCTCGTGCAGGAGAACCGCCTAGTGACGACACGCCTTTTGCCTGACATTGACCTTGCGCGCATCGCGCCCCAGCGCGATGACATGAAGCGCAAGAGCTTGGAGCAGATGAAGGGCGGTTTTTTCGACCTTCTCCTACAAGCCGGTTCGCGGCTGCTTCTCCGACATCTTCAACATCCAGCCCGATCTCGACTTGGGCGCAGCCGAGCCGACGCCTTGGGCTGTGATCGAGGCCGAGTTGCGCAAGCGCAGCCGTTCGGATGAGGAGTTCACCTATAACCGGCGCGTTGCCCTTGGCCTGCACGACTTTGCGTCGTCTGGCCGGGTCTATGGGCGGCGGCAGGAGTTCTTCCCCCTGTCGATGGGTATGGGGCAGAAGATCACCCTGTGGCTTCCTATGGTTCTCGCCATCGACGAGCAGGCAAGCGCCCTGTTCATTGACCCGCGCCGCACCAGAGGCTTGAACGCTGAGGGTCGCCGGTTCGCCTTCTCGATGATGCACGAGCGCATCCGGGCGGCTGACGAGGACTTTGCCGACGTGCGGCTGACCATCGCCCAGTTCGGCGACACGTCCGATGATCGGCGCGCAGTCCGGCTTCACACGGACGAGGGCATCGAACTGTACTCCCGCGACGAGTTGGAGCAGATGGTGGCATCGACCTATGAGATGTGGCGCGAGGTGCTGGAAGAACGCGAGCGCAAGGCGCGCGGTCGTGCGACGGGGACCGGCCCGTTGATCTGATGCGCCCTTGCAACATCCTTGCAACGCAGCAGACGGCCTAGAGAAAACACTTGGTTATCAAGGCGGTTGGCGTCTAGCCCACGTCATTCGTAATGATGGGGTCGGGGGTTCGAGTCCCTTCAGCGGCACCACTTTTCCAGCGTAATTCTATATTTTCCAACGGCTTGTGTGGATCAGCGGCGGGCCTGGCCGTGATCGGTGCGGACGGTTTCCTGCCCCCATGCCCCACACCGCTGACAATGGGCCGATGCAGCCCGGCGTCGGCTGCCCCCGCTTGCGGCGGCAGTCCCTTCCGGCCCAGATATCAGCTCGCATTCCTGCCGCGACCCGCCCCGAAGTTCATGCGGACAGAGGGGGCGACCCTCGCCAATTGCTGGTCGAGAGGCGACGGGGTGGCAGATCAAAGCTCTGCCGCGATGTTCCGGAAGAAGACGAACAGAAATTCATGGGTCATCTTGGCCTGATGAAAATCCCGGGGAAGCAGACCCTTTCGGTCAAAGGCGCAATTTGCGGCCGCCGCAGCGTTCGTTGAGCCGATGGCGCTAGCCGTCGATGACCGGAGCGATCCCACGGCGAAAGGAAGAAACGCTGCAGCGGACACAAGAAACCCAATGCCGAGTGACCTGAGCCCCGTCTTCCCTCCAGGGTTGGGGAGAGCCCTTGGTTTGCTTTCTGGGCCTATGCGGCCATCATTTCTAGACCCTTTTGCATTTACCTTGAGACATATCCTGCATGCCTGAGGTAGCTTGAGCATTCCTCTGGTGTGAAGAGGTCGCAGATGTCTCCCAGGGCTTTGATGAGGTGGTCGAAGGTTCTGGCGCC
>JAAURK010000266.1 GCA_012032275.1 Tabrizicola sp. | reverse complement strand
GTTGAAACCTCCGACGAATGTCGAGCGAGAGCGGTGCGGGCATGGCGTGATCCTCCTGAAAGGGATGAATCACAGTTAGACCCTCAGGGGAATCCCTCGATTCAACGTAAGCGCAGGTTGCTCTAAGATTCAATACTATTGGAACTACGGGCCGCGCCAGTGTGAACGGCACAGGTCAGACTTGTCTGCCGCACGCAAACATAGTTGCGCACTCCTACAACCTCGAGCCGCCATTCCTTTGCGTTGACGGCTTTGATCCATGCGTTGGCCAACTCACTCGGCCGCGAAATCCTCTGTCGGGTACGGCGCCCGCGCTGCAACCAAGCGATGCAGTGCCTCAGGCCGGATGTGGGTATACCGCCGGAGCATCTTCCAATCTCTGTGCCCAGTCACCAGCGCAACCTGTTCGATCGACAGGCCGACCTCGAACAGGCGGCTGGTGCCTTCGTGGCGGAGGTCATGGAAGTGGAGGTCCTTGACGTCAGCATCGGCGCATGCGCGCCGGAACCCGGTGCCAACAGATCTGGAGTTGTGCGGGAAGATCGGACCCTTCGCCTTGCCGAGATGCTTGGCCTGCGCCATGACGAGGGCCCAGGCATCGAACCCGGTGGCGGCGAAGAGCGGGATCCGCTGGTCGTTGCCGGCCTTGTTGCGCGGGTCCTTGCGGTCCCGGATCAGGAGCATCCGGCGGTCGATGTCGAGGTCGCTCCAGTCCGCGCGGCAGATCTCGTCCAGCCGCATCGCGGTGGCGATGGCGAACTGCACGATGCGCGTCATGGGCATCGTCAGGCGCGCATTCTCGTCAAAGCAGCGGAAGAGGCGGCTCAGTTCAGCCGTCGTCGGGCGTCGGTCGCGCTCGATACCCTTGCCGATGAGACCAAGCCGCTTCAGTGCCACACGGGCCAGATCGACGCCTTCAACGCGGATCTCCAGCCCATGGACAGCAGCGGCATGGGTCAGGATCATCTTGATGACGCCGATGTCGATGCCGAGCGTTACCGGTCCTGCGCCTTGGTCTGCACGCTTGCGACCGTACTCGATGAGCTTGTGCCGATCAAGGTGGCCGATCTTCACTTTCCCGAGATCGCGCTTCAGTGTCGCGAGTGTCGCCGCCTTGCTGCGTCGGGGTGGTTTCCCTACGGCGCACATATCGGCTATATGAAGATCAACCAGGTCACCGAAAGTGTGCAGGCGGGCCACGGACGATCGGTTGGGCGGAAGCCCCTGATCGACCAGGGTCTCGGCTTGGCGCGCCCATTTCTGGGCGTCGTCACGGCGCAGGAACGTCTCGCTCGCGTAGCGGCCCTTCCGTCTGACTTGGACCCGGTAAGCACCGGAGGGAAGCTTGGTGATCGAGGCCATTTTCGTGTGCGCTATGTGTGCAGTGAGTCGTCGAAACAGGGGATATTGGGGGCTATCAGGGCGTAGTCTGGCGTGGACACAAACTGTGCCAACGGATTGAAGATACAATAAAAATGACAGAAAATCAATCACATAGACTATCGGTTGCGCCCATGATGGACTGGACCGATCGCCATTGCCGGTTCTTTCACCGGCAGATGACGCGGCGGGCGATGCTTTATACCGAGATGGTGACCGCTCCGGCCGTGATTCATGGGCCGAAGTCGCGTTTGCTTGACTTTTCGGCGACGGAGCATCCGGTTGCCCTGCAACTTGGCGGATCGGTTCCGGAGGAGTTGGCGATGGCTGTCCGCATTGCCCGCGACTGGGGGTATGACGAGATCAACCTCAATGTCGGCTGTCCCTCGGATCGCGTTCAGTCGGGCTGTTTCGGGGCCGTTCTGATGGAGCGGCCGGACCTTGTTGCAAACTGCGTCGCGGCGATGATCGCGGAAAGCGCGGTACCGGTGACGGTCAAATGCCGGATCGGTGTTGATGATCAGGATCCGGAGACGGTGCTTCCCGCCTTCATCGAGACGGTCGCCGGGGCCGGTGTCCGCCACATCATCATCCACGCCCGCAAGGCCTGGTTGCAGGGCCTGTCGCCCAAGGAGAACCGCGAGCTGCCGCCGCTGGACTACGATCTGGTGCTTCGGATGAAGGCGAGGTTTCCAGAGCTGACGGTCTGCGTCAATGGCGGCGTCACCTCGCTGGATCAGGCGCGGGGTTTTCTTGCAGCGGGACTTGATGGGGTGATGCTCGGCCGTGCGGCCTATCACGATCCGGCCTCGGTTCTCATCGGGGCGGATGCGCTTTGGGGCGACGCTTACGCCCCCGATCCATTCGCGGTGATCGATGCGATGCGCGCCTATATCGCGGAGCATCTGCGGCTGGGGGGGCGGCTTCACCAGATCACGCGGCACATGCTTGGCCTGTTCACCGGCCGTCCCGGGGCGCGGGGCTGGCGGAGGGTGCTGTCGGAAGGCGCATCACGTCCGGGCGCGGGGCTCGATCTGCTGGACCTCGCGCTGGCGGAAGTCGAGACCCCCGCCGCACCAGCCAGAGCGGCGGAGGCGTCGAGCCCGGCTTGACCCCTGCCGCGCCATGAACCGATGGCCGGTCCGGAAACCCGGCGCTCTCATCCTGCTGCGAGTTCTGCAAGCCTGGCGACCGTATTCATGTTGCGCATTGTGCCGTGAGACATCGCCGCCAGCTTCAGCTTCGATTGCCCCATTCCAGATGGATAGTGGATGAAGATCTCCCGCCGACCAAGTGCGATTTCCTCGTCGGCCTGGCCCCTGGCGGTGGCAACAGCATCCGTCGGCGGCGAGGTGTCGAGAAACAGGACAGCTACCTTGCGCGGATCGGCATGCGCAAAGGGATTGGCATCAAGGACTTGCCGCATCTCGCCCGCTGTGCGCACCACCACGCCGACGGGCTTTCCCGCATGGTCCTGCAGCCGTTTTACAAGCGCCGCGGTAACGGCGGGCAATTCATCGGATGTCGAGAACACCAGGTTCCCCGACTGGATATAGGTGCGGACATCGGCGAGGCCGGCCGCTTCGGCCATGGTGCGCAATTCGGCCATGGGCAATTTGCCCGTCCCCCCGACATTGACCGCGCGCAGAAGGGCGATGAGAGTTCGCATGCAAGGATCATACCGAGGATCGGCCGTCACGAAAGCCATTGTTCGCCAGGATCGGCGAGGCGGCGGAAAAATCCGCCGGACCAGCCCGAGGCACAACCGCGCCATCTGCGGCATGGTGCCCCGGGCTGGCCTTCGCGCACCGATCACGCCGGGGCGGGCCGGTCACGGTTCCGGTTCCACCACTGCCATACCCGCCAGGTTTCAAGCCCGATGAGCGGCGCAAAATGCACGACCGCACCCGTCGGATTGCCCCAGTCATGCAGGCTTGCCCAGTGTATCAGCGTCAGGACAGCGGCCAGATAGGTCCATCTTTGCAACGACTTCCAGCCAGGCCCCATCTTTCTGACGGCCCAGTCCATCGAAGTTGCGGCCAGGGGGATGAAGATCGCGAAGGCAAGCCAGCCCGTCCAGATGTAAAGCCGCGGAAGCTCTTCCATCACCCGGTCGAGAGAGGCTTTGTCGGCGAGATAGAAGACCGTATGCATCGCGGCATAGACGAAAGCGGCAACGCCGAAATGGCGGCGGCTTTTCTTCAGCCACCGCGAAACCGCCTTGCCTTTGAAGATCATCGCCAGCGGGGTCATCATCAGCGTCAGGATCAGAAGGCGCGCCGCCCATTCTCCGGTCGGATGGACCAGAACGTGCAGGATGCGTTCGTCGGTGGAACTGACGGCCTGATAAAGCCAGGAGGCCGGGAAGAGAGCGAGCAGGCCCCAGAGCCAGTAGGGAGAGATGCGCGAAAGCATGGATGCCTCCATCTTGATTGTCCGGCGGCCACCCTGCGCGGGACGGTCGGAACCGGAGTTTGGCGGGCAGCGCAAGCCACCCGCCGGCCCTGACGTCAACCGCGGTTGCCGCGATCCTGCAGCGTCAGGGCACCGTCACCGTCGCGGTCCAGACGGTTGACGACATCACCGACCCTTGCGTCAAGTTCCGCTGCGCTGACCGAACCATCGCCATCGGCATCAAGCTCCTGGAACATGTCGACCATGCGTGAGCGGGTGAATTCGCGGTAAAGCGTATCGAATTCCTCGATGCTGAGCGCGCCGTCGCCGGATGCGTCGGCCTGACCCACCTTCGCGGTGCGGAAGGCGTCGATCTCTTCCTGGGTGACCGACCCGTTGCCATCGGCGTCGACCTGGCCAAAGAGGGTCAGGAACATCTCGGACCCGCCTCGACCCGGCCCGCCGCGCCCTTCATGATGGCCCTTGCCTTCACCGCGGAAATCGGCGCGCTGGGGCTGTTGCTGCGCCTGCGGTGCGGCGTCGTCGGTCGGCGCGGTTTGCGCCGTCGCCAGAATGCCGCCCGTCATGGCCAGCGCCAGCGCGAGGAATCCGATGGGGAGAAGTTTCGAACGTGTCATTGCCTCATCCTTTCGTTCTTGAGGGTTGCGGCGGCGGTGTTGCCTCCGATGACGCCGATATGGACCATCCTCGCCCTCAAGGTGTGTCAGCGCGCGGGCGGTTTTGTCGCCATCTGTCGCGAACCGCGCCGCCGCGACAATTTGCGACAAACGAGCGAAGGTCGTGGCGCGCGGTGGCCTATGAAATGATCGGGAATTGGTCATTAATCGTGAAAACGGCCCGGAGGCGGGCGATGTGCGCGCAGGAGACCGACCGCTTGGAACCGCCAGAGCCGCAAATCCTGATCGTTGATGACGCGCGCGATATCCGCGAGCCGCTTGGCCAGTATCTGCGCAAGCAGGGATTTCGCACCCAGCTTGCCGCCAATGCAGGCGAGGCGCGGCGTCTTCTCGACGAGGCGAAACTGGCGCTTGTGGTGCTTGACATCATGATGCCGGGCGAGGATGGGCTCAGCCTCTGCCGGTGGCTTGTGGCACGCGGGGGGCCGCCGGTGATCCTGCTGACGGCGATGGCGGACGAGACGGACCGGATCGTGGGGCTGGAACTCGGCGCCGATGATTATCTGGTGAAACCCTTCAACCCGCGCGAGCTTCTGGCGCGGATCCGGGCGGTCCTGCGCCGCGCGCCGCCGCCAGAGCCGAAAGTGGCGACAGGCCGTCGCGGCTTTGCCGGCTGGACCCATGACCCGGCGTTGCAGGGGGTGTCTCATGCCGATGGCCGAAGGGTCGCGCTAACCTCGGGGGAAAGCCGCCTGCTGGGCGTTCTGCTGGACCATCCGCATACGGTTCTTGGCCGCGACCGCCTGCTCGACCTGACCGCGGGGCGTGATGCCAAGGCCTATGACCGGGCCATCGACAATACCGTCAGCCGCCTGCGCCGCAAGATCGAGGATGACCCCCGGACGCCCCGCCTGATCGTGACCGATTGGGGCGGAGGCTATCGGCTGGCCGCCGATGTGGTGGCGGAATGACCGGGCCGCGCCGCCTGTTGCCCGACGGACTTGCGGGACGTTTCGCGCTGCTCCTCGCCGTGGCACTTGTGGCGGCCAACCTGATCGCGCTGGTCCTGCTCAGCGTGGAGCGGATGCGTCTTGACCGCGCCGGGGTGATCGAGCGCGAGATCGAGCGGATCATCTCGCTGGTGCCCGCAATCGAGGCGGCGGATCCCGACCGCCGCGATACTGTGGCGCGCGATGCCTCGACCCGGTTCTCCCGCGTGTCGGTCGACGCGGAACCCGCGGTGGAGGGGGACCAGACGGCACCGCGTTCTGCCGCGCTGACCCGGGATCTGGCCGAGGTGCTT
>JAAURK010000020.1 GCA_012032275.1 Tabrizicola sp. | reverse complement strand
GCCGACCCTGGCGGAGGTTCGCGGCGACCTGTCGCTGATGGCGGGCCTGACCAGCCAGATCCGCACCTATTCGACCATCGGCGCCAATTTCGGCGTCCCGACCATGGCCGACAAGATGGGCCTGCGCGTGATGGCCGGCGCCTGGATCGACGTCGACCCCAAGCGGAACCAGCAGGAGATCGACAACCTGGTCGTGCTCGCCACCAGCAACGGCAGCGTCAGCCGCGTCACCGTCGGCAACGAGGCGATCTACAAGAACCTGGTCAAGGTTCCCCAGCTCATCGAGTACATCCGCGAGGTGAAGCGCCGGCTGCCCGGCCTTCCGGTCAGCACCGCCGAGCCCTATGGCGTGTGGCTGGACCATCCCGAACTGCTGGACGAGGTCGACTACGTCGCCGTCCACATCCTGCCGTTCTGGAACGGCATCCCGGTCGAGGACGCCGTCGCCTGGACGCTCGGCAATTACCAGGCCGTGAAGGACGAGGTGAAGCGCCGCGGGCTCGACAAGCGCGTGGTGCTGACCGAGGTCGGCTGGCCGAGCCAGGGCCTGCAGCGCATGGGCGCCATCGCCTCGCCGGTCAACCAGGGCATCTTCCTGCGCAACTTCGTGCGCGAGGCCAAGAAGCAGGACGTCGAGTATTTCATCATCGAAGGCTTCGACCAGCCGTGGAAGGCGGAGTTCGAAGGCGGCGTCGGCGCGTACTGGGGCGTGTGGGACGGCCACCGCAACCTGAAGCCGGCCTTGCAGGGCATCCTGGTCAATTACCAGAACTGGCGCTGGCTGGCGGCCGCCATCCTGGTGCTGGGCCTGCCGTTCGTGCTGTGGGTGCTGCGCGCGGAATTGGGCCTGGTGGGCCGCGGCCGCTTCTTCCTGGCGCTCCTCGGGCAGAGCGGCGTGATGATCGCGGTTTGGGTCTACGCCACCTATAGCGGGCGCTATCTCACCTGGTTCGACATCGTGGCGCTGGCGATGATCGCGCCGGCGACCGTGCTGCTGCTCGCGATCTTCCTGATCGAGGGCGTGGAGATGGCGGTCAATCTGTGGCTGGGCCAGAGCCGGCGCCGGCGCATTCCGCCGCCGGTGCGCGGCACCTGGAAGCTGCCCAAGGTTTCGATCCACGTCCCCTGCTACAACGAGCCGCCGGAGATGATGATCGAGACCATCCGCGCGCTCGAGAAGCTGGACTATGCGCGCTTCGAAGTCCTCATCATCGACAACAACACCAAGGACGACGCGGTGTGGAAGCCGGTCGAGGCCTATGTCGCTTCGCTGGGCCGGCCCAACTTCAAGTTCTTCCACCTGCCGAAATGGCCGGGCTTCAAGGCCGGCGCGCTCAACTATGCCCTCACGCAGACCGATCCCGACGCCGAGATCGTCGCCACCATCGACAGCGACTACAAGGTGCGGCCGGAGTGGCTGAAGGATCTGGTGCCGTATTTCGCGGACCCCGAGGTCGCGCTGATGCAGGCGCCGCAGGATTACCGCGACGCGCACGAGGACCTCTTCAAGCGCATGTGCTTCTGGGAATATGCCGGCTTCTTCCACCTCGGCATGAAGACGCGCGACGAGAAGAACGCGATCATCCAGCACGGCACCATGGCCCTGATCCGCAAGTCGTCGCTGATCGAGGTCGGCGGTTGGGGCGAGTGGTGCATCACCGAGGATGCCGAGCTCGGCCTGCGGCTGTTCGAGAAGGGCTATCGCGCGGTCTATACCGAGAAGAGCTACGGCAAGGGACTGATGCCGGACAGCTTCGAGGCCTACCGCAAGCAGCGCTACCGCTGGGCCTATGGCGCCATGACCATCATGAAGGGCCATTGGCGCGACCTGCTGCCGTTCGGCCACAAGCGGCTCAACCCGGCACAGCGCTACCAGTTCCTGGCCGGCTGGATGCCGTGGATCGCCGACGGGCTGCAGCTGCTGTTCGTCTACCTGGCGATCGCCTGGAGCGTCGGCATGATGTGGATGCCGGACAAGGTCGAGCCGCCGCTGACGCTCTATCTCATCGTCACGCTCGGCATGTTCCTCTTCAAGGTCGGCAAGTCCATGTGGCTCTACGCCAGCAAGGTGCCGTGCAGCTTCTTCGACAATCTCGGTGCCGCCTTGGCCGGCCTGTCGTTGTCCTACGCGGTCAGCAAGGCGGTGTGGCGCGGCCTCTTCACTTCCAACCTGCCGTTCCATCGCACCCCCAAGATGGAGAACCAGCCGGCCATCATCCGCGGCCTCATTTCGGCGCGGGAGGAAACGGCGATCTTCCTGATGCTGGTGCTGTCCGCCGCCGGCGTGATCTGGCAGCGCGGCACGGACGAGCCGACCTCGACGCTGTGGGCGGTGTTGCTGGGCGTGCAGGCGCTGCCGTTCTTCGCCGCGCTGCTGATGTCGATGATCAACGTGCTGCCGATCTTCAAGTGGCGGCGCGCCACGGCGCCGATGCCGGATCTTCCTTCGACCGTTCTGCCTGCCGGCACGCGCGCGGCCGCCGCGGGCGCTGGCCGATGCCATCCTTTTCACGACATTTCCAGAGGTCGGCACGGCGCAGGAGGGCGCGGCCTTCGCCCGGGTCGCGAGGGCGGCCAAGCTCGTGCGTTACGGCACGGATTGCTACGCCTACGCGCTGATCGCGGCGGGCCAGATCGATCTGGTGATCGAGGCGGGTCTGCAGGCCTATGACGTGATGGCCCCCATCGCGGTGATCGCGGCTGCGGGCGGCCTGGTCACCGACTGGCAGGGGGGGCCCTGCCACGAAGGTGGTCAGGTTCTGGCCGCCGCCAACCGCGACATTCATGCAGAGGCGATGCGGCTCTTGCAGGGCTGACGGGCAATGACCGACCTTCTGATCTGCAATGCGGATGTGCTGGTCACGATGAACGCTGCCCGGCAAGAGATCGCGGGCGGCGATCTTCTGATCCGTGACGGGGTGATCGTGCAGGCGGGGCTGGGCATTGTTGCGCCCGACGCCCAGCGCGTCGAGGCGCGGGGCTGCGTGGTGACGCCCGGTCTGATCAACACGCATCATCACCTCTATCAGACGCTGACGCGCGCCGTGCCCGGCGGGCAGGATGCGCTGCTGTTCGGCTGGCTGAAGCGACTTTACCCGATCTGGGCACGGTTCGGGCCGGAAGAGATGTTCGTATCGGCCCAGACCGGGCTGGCAGAACTGGCGCTTTCGGGCGTGACGCTTTCTTCCGATCACCTCTATCTCTATCCCAATGGTGCCCGGCTTGACGATACGATCCATGCCGCGGCAGAGATCGGCCTGCGCTTTCACCCCACACGCGGCGCGATGAGCATCGGCGAAAGCGCCGGGGGGCTGCCACCCGACAATCTGGTCGAGAGCGAGGCCGCGATCCTTGCGGATATGATCCGGGTGGTGGATGCCTTCCATGACCCATTGCCGGGCGCAATGTGCCGCGTTGGCCTCGCGCCTTGTTCGCCGTTTTCGGTCAGCCGCGATCTGATGCGCGACACGGCCCTGCTGGCGCGGGACAAGGGCGTCATGTTGCACACCCATCTGGCGGAAAACGACGAAGACATCGCCTATTCCGAGGCGAAGTTCGGGTGTCGTCCGGGCCAGTATGCCGAAGATCTGGGCTGGACCGGGCCAGATGTCTGGCACGCCCATTGCGTAAAGCTGAATAGTACGGAAATTGAACTTTTTGGCCGGTCATGTACCGGCGTTTCCCATTGTCCATGTTCGAATTGTAGACTCGGCTCCGGCATCGCCCCGATCCGGACGATGCGAGATCGCAGGGTGAACGTGGCGCTGGGGGTGGATGGATCGGCCTCGAACGATGCTGGCAACCTTCTGGGCGAGGCGCGGATGGCGATGTTCCTGCAGCGCGTCGCGGGGGGCGCCGACGCGATGTCGGCCCGCGAGGTGCTGGAGATTGCAACGCTGGGCGGTGCCCGGGTTCTGGGGCGAAGCGACCTCGGGTCGCTGGAGCCCGGAAAGCGCGCCGATCTCGCCATCTGGGATATGTCGGGGATCGAGGCGGCGGGAGCCTGGGATCCGGTCGCCGGGCTGGTCCTCTGCGGGCCGACAAGGGTGCGGGATCTTTTTGTCGAGGGGTCGGCCAGTGGTGCGGGACGGGCAGTTGACGACGACCGATCTTCCGAAGCTCGCCGAACGGCAACGGCGTCTGGCCCGAAGCCTGGCCGGGTGAGGATTTCCGGCCCTATGCAGGCCCCGCGCTTGCTGGCAAATTCCCGAAAATCATCGAGGATCCCATGCGCCTGACCGCCCTTGCCCTGAGCCTGCTGCTTGCCGCACCTGCAACGGCCGAAACACTCCTGTCCGCGGTTGCGGGCAACTGGGCCGGGCCGTCCAACACGGGCGCCTATTTCCGGGCCGAGTTGAGCTGGACCCAGGGGGAAGAGGCGAACCGGCTGCGGATATGGAACAGTCCTGACCCATCCTCGGCGGGCGAGCTCGACTTTGACAACACCGCAATCTCGCTGGGCGCCTTTGCCCGTGTACAGAAGCTCGCGGTGGTGGACACCGCCGATGGAAGCATCCTCGAGGTGATCACCGAATTCGCCGATGAAGAGGCGGAGGGGCGGGTGGTGATGCAGCTTCAGTACATCGATTCTCGGTACAAAGTGGTCGGCTACCAGTTTCAGGAACTGCTCTACAACGAACCCGAGGATCCCATTCCCACCGAATGCGTGCTGGACCTGCGCAACGGGACGGCCACGGTCAACGGTATGCCACGCGACCTTCCGCCGCTCGATTCAGAGGCCGTGAATGCAAGCGGATGGGACTTCAGTACCGCATTCAAGCGTGGCTATTGCCCGCGGAACAACTAGCGAGGGCCGCGCGGCTGCGCTAGAAGTCGCGGCAAGGAGACCGCGATGGACCACAACTTCGAGGCGCAGCGGCGCGACACCTTCGATACCTTTCGCCAGTCGAAGGGGGTGAGCCTGCCGAAGTCGGCCGTGGTGGATTATGCCTTTTTCATCGAGGAGCTGGACGCAAGCTGGCCCGCCTTCGAACGCGCGCTTCGGCTGGAAGGGTTTCGTACCCGCCGGGCAAAGGATGGCGAGACGCTCGTCGCGTCGATCGGGCCGATCCCGGTGACACCCGAGCAGATCTGGCACCATGAACGGATCGCCACGTCGATCGCGCTGAAGCACGACTTCTACCCCGATGGATGGGAACTGGCCGAATAAGGCCTGCCGCCAATCCAGACGGCGGCCACGGCGCGGTCGTCACCCATCATGATCGTCGGGAATACCGCCTGCCAGAGGTCTTCGGCCCGGCCAGCAGCCTGCGCAATCGCGGGGGTGGAGGCAAGGTCGATCACCGCGAGATCGGCCTCCATGCCGGGGGCGATATTGCCGATCAGGTGATCGGCATGCAGCGCCCGCGCCGATCCTTGCGTCGCCAACCACCAAAGCTCTGCCGGATGCAGCGACCGGCCCCGCAGCTGCGCAACCTCATAGGCCGCCGCCATGGTGCGCAGCATCGAAAACGACGAACCGCCGCCGGTATCGCTGGCAAGCCCGACCCGCAGATGGGCCGCAAGTCCGATGTCGAACAGGCCCGAACCGATGAACATGTTCGAGGTCGGGCAGTGGATCACGCTCGCCCCCGCCTCGATCAGCCGGGATTTCTCCCGTTCCGTCAGATGGATGGCATGACCGTAGAGTGCGCCGTCCCGCAGCAGGCCCTGGGCTTCGTACGTGTCGAGGTAATCGCGTGACTGGGGAAAAAGCTCTTTCACCCAGGCGATTTCGTCAGGCTGTTCGCTCAGATGCGTCTGCATCAGGCAATCCGGATATTCACGCCAGAGCGCGCCGAGAGCGGCCAGTTGTTCTGGCGTCGAGGTGGGCGAGAAGCGGGGCGTGATCACATAGGAAAGCCGGTCGCGCCCATGCCAGCGTTGCAGCAGGCGCTTTGAATCGTCATAGGCCGATCGGGCGGTATCCCGCAGGGCCGCGGGCGCGTTCCGGTCCATGCAGGTCTTCCCGGCATAGACCCGCATCCTCCGCGCCGCCGCCGCGGTGAAGATCGCATCCACGCTTTCGGGATGGATCGTCGCATAGCTGCAGACCGTCGTGGTCCCCCGCGCCAGAACCAGATCGAGATAGCGGTTCGCGATCTGATCGGCGTAGTCCCGGCTGGCAAAGCGGGTCTCTTCGGGAAAGGTGTAGGTGTTCAGCCAATCGATCAGCCGCTTTCCCCAGCTGGCGATGATCGCGGTCTGGGGATAATGGACATGGGCATCCACGAAACCGGCCGAGATGAGATGACGCCCGTAATCGTGGCGCAGCGCGTCCGGGGCGGCTCCTCGCAGGTCAGCCGCCTCTCCCACGGCGGCAATCCGGCCATCCTCGACCAGAACGGCACCCTCCGCGATATGTTGCGCGGCCCCGGGCCCCTCGCGCAACGGATCGCCCGCAAACCGGATCACTTGCCCCAGAAGAAGATCGGCCATGTTCACCCCCGCTTTTCTGATGTGAGCCTAGAGCCTTTCACCGCAAGGGTAAATTTCGGACCTTGCCCCTGTTCTTTGAAACAGCTTCCGGTAAGGTCGCGGGTATCGGAAAACGGGGCGTCATGGCGGAAGACCTGAACGAAACCGAGGAAGAGGCACTGGACGGCAACCGGATCGACGCGGTTCTCGACGCGGTCGGGGCTGCCGACCGGCCCGCACTTGATGCCTTGATGGAGCCGCTGCACGCGGCCGATATCGCTGACCTTCTGGAACAGATCGGCCCATCGGACCGCAACGCGCTGCTGGCGCTCTGGTCGCACGAGATCGACGGCGAGATCCTGTCAGAGATTTCGGATGCGATCCGGGAAGAGGTTATCGAGGCGCTGCCGCCGGAAGTTCTGGCAGAAGCGGTCCGGGATCTTGAGACTGATGATGTCGTTGATATCCTTGAGGATCTGGAAGAGCCGCAGCAGGAGCTTATCCTCGATGCGCTGGCAGATGCCGACCGGGTCGCCGTTGAACAGGCGATGTCCTACCCGGAATATTCGGCCGGCCGACTGATGCAACGCGAGGTGGTCGTGGCCCCGGAACACTGGACGGTGGGCGAGGCGATCGACTTTCTGCGCGGCGCGGAACATCTTCCGGATCAGTTCTACCACGTCATCCTCGTCGATCCGAAGATGGAGCCGAAGGGTTATGTCACGCTTGGCCGGGTGCTGTCATCGCGCCGGGACATGCCGCTGCGCGAGATCGAGGAGGACAGTTTCCGCACCATCGAGGCGACGGAACCCGAGGCGGATGTGGCCTATATGTTCAACCAGTATCACCTGATCTCCTGCCCGGTGGTTGATGCCTCTGACCGGCTGGTGGGCGTGATCACGATCGATGACGCCATGAATGTGCTGGATGAGGAGCATCAGGAAGACATGCTGCGTCTGGCCGGGGTGGGCGACGAAAGCTCCATCTCGGACCGGGTGCTGGAAACCACGCGGCAGCGGCTGCCCTGGCTGTTCGTGAACCTGCTGACGGCGATTCTGGCAAGCATGGTGATCGCGCAGTTCGAAAACGCGATCGCGCAGCTGGTGGCGCTTGCGGTGCTGATGCCGATCGTCGCCTCGATGGGCGGAAACGCGGCGACGCAATCGCTGACCGTGGCGGTGCGGGCGCTGGCGACCCGCGACCTCACCGGCGCGAACGTCGTCCGGGTGATCTGGCGCGAAACCGCGGTCGGGCTGCTCAACGGCGTGTTCTTTGCGGTGGTGATGGGGCTTGTCAGCTGGTTCTGGTTTGGCGATCAGGTGCTTGGCCTCGTGATCGCGGCGGCGATGGTGGTCAATCTGGTTGTCGCCGGGATGGCGGGCATCCTGGTGCCGGTGATGATGGAGCGGGCAGGCGTAGACCCTGCGCTTGCCTCGGGCACTTTCGTCACGACGGTGACGGATGTGGTGGGCTTTTTCGTCTTTCTGGGGCTGGCTGCGGTGGTGCTCTTGTGACCGACCGCAAGGCTGCAGCGCGGACAGAGGCCTTTGCCGCGCGCAAGGCCGCATGTGCGGCGGGGCAGGGGCAGGCGGCCGAAATTCTCGCCGATTTTCTTGCCGCTTCCGGCGGACAGACGCTCGCCGGCTACATGCCGATGCGGACAGAGATCAACCCGCTTGTCGCGATGGCCGCACATCCGGGGCCTGTGGGTGTGCCGGTGATCCTCGGGCCTGGCCAGCCGCTGAAGTTCCGCGAATGGAGCCCCGGTTCGGCAATGGTGGAAGGCGCGTTCAAGGCGCTGATCCCGGTCGAGGGCGCCTGGGTGGAGCCTGACGTGCTGATCGTCCCGCTGCTCGCCTTCGATGCGCGGGGGTATCGGCTGGGCTATGGCGGCGGATTCTATGACCGCACGCTGGAAGGTCTGCGGGCGAAAGGGCAGGTGCTGGCGGTAGGATTTGCCTTTTCAGCGCAAGAGGTAGGCGAGGTGCCGATTGACGCAACCGATCAGCGGCTGGATGTGATGGTGACAGAACTGGGAGTACGACGCTTTCGGTGTGGGCTTTCCCTGCCTTGACGGCATGACCGGCCCGAGGCCACCCCTGGCGGCGGGCATATCCCGACGGTGAAAGATCGGCGCGTCCTCTTCCGCAAGCGGAGTGCAAACCTGGACCGGGTAAAGCATGACCCCGGTCGAGCTCGAGATGGAGATGCTGGCCCAAGACGAGATCACCGTCGCCAAAGGCGGCGGTGCCGTCACGAATACCACGCGGATTGCCGCGCTGGATTAATGCGCGATATGTTCCTGCCGCACGAACATGTTGCCCCAGGCGCGGTCGATCAGCTCTGGCGTCATCTGGTAGGGAATGTTCTCGAATTCGCAGACCGAGATCATCTGATCGATCAGGAACGTCGGCATGTAGTTCGCGTAGACATTGTTGATCGTCGGGAATTTGACCTTCAGCAGGTGCATCAGCGCCGCTTCGTCCAGCGGCATCTTCTTTTTCCGCGCGACCATGGCGAAGATCTTCAGGAAAAGCTCCTGACTTGGCCCGTCGATCTTGATCTTGAAGAAGATCCGCCGCAGGGCCGCACCGTCGAAGATTTCGTTCGGGTGGAAGTTGGTCGAGAAGATGACCAGCGTGTCGAACGGCACGGTGAACTTTTCGCCCGATTGCAGCGACAGGATATCGCGGCTTTCTTCGAGCGGCACGATCCAGCGGTTGACGAGCTTCTGCGGCGGTTCGGCCTGACGGCCAAGGTCGTCGACGATGAAGATGCCGCCGGTGGCCTTCAACTGCAGCGGCGCCTGATAGGTGCGGGCCGTGGGGTTGTAGTTCAGATCCAGCATGTCGAGCGACAGTTCACCACCGGTGATCACCGAGGGCCGCTCGCAATAGACATAGCGGTTGTCGAACTTGTTCGATGAAGTGCGGCGCAGAGAATTCGGATCATCAACCGAATCTTCGGCGGAGGAATGGACGATCGGGTCGTAGACCGAGATCACCTGACCGGAATATTCAATGGCACGTGGCACATAGACCTTGTCGCCAAGCGCCGCGCGAATACCGTGGGAGATCGAGGATTTCCCGTTTCCGGGCGGGCCATACATCAGGATGGAGCGGCCGGAGGTGACCGCCGGCCCGAGGTTGTCGATCAGGTCGGGTGGCAGGATCAGATGGCCCATGCCCGACATGAGCTGCGTGCGGTTCAGCCGGATGTCGCGCACGGACTGACGCTTGATCTGCTCGGAATAGCTGGCCAGCGGCACCGGCATCGCACCGTAATATTCCGACTGGCTCAGCGCATCGAGGGCCCGCGCCTTGCCCGCATCGGTCAGCTGATAGCCCATTTCGCTGCCCGCTGTGGCATGCATCGTGCCCGTCGCTTCCAAAAGCTTCTGGGTGCGGGCGAGGTCCACCAGCTCCTGCATCAGCGGCACGGGAATGCAGACCGCTCTCGACAGCGCGGTGACCTGGTCAAGGTTCATCCGGAACATGGTTTTCAGCAAGAGATCCCGCATCATGACCATCGGAATGCCGATCTCCGCCAGCTTCCGAGGCGAAGGCGGAGCGGTGACACTCGATGTCAGGGCTCCAGGATTCGCTGCAATGTTCATCGAAATGACCCCATTGTTTACGGCCGATATGCCGCTTCAGCGAAAACCGTTACCCAGAATCTGTGTCAGAGTTGCGGCATGAAGGCGGCGACAAGATAAAAAACCAGAATCCCCGCCAAGGCAAATCCCAAGGGAAAATACAGCCGTTCGTCCCAGCTTTTCCAGTCTGGCGTCGCCTTTCTGATCGGGGGAATGACGCGCAGAATCCGGTGTGTGACCAATGCTCCGATCAGGCAGGCCGCGACAAGTGACAAGACCCAGGTGTAATCGGCGCCGACGAAAACGGGTGCCATCGCGGCCGCAAACTTGGCATCGCCCGCGCCCAATCTCATGAACATGAAGGCCAGATATCCCAGCACGAAGACGATCGCCATCAGCGCAAAGCCCCAGAACCAAGCCTGCCATGTCGGCACCGCCAGCCATCCGACAAGCGGCCAGACGGCCGCCATCGCGATCACCGCTTTGTTGGGGATCTTGAGCGATCTCATGTCCGACCACGAAACCCAGACCGCAATGGGAAGCGCGAACACCAGGAGAATCAGCGCGCCGGTACTGGTGATCATCAGGATTTCACATTCGCATCAAGGGCTTCCAGGCTGCGAGTCGCGGCCTCGAAATACTGGGGATGAGTGTCGATCGCCTGTTGCAGAAGGCCCTTGCCGACCGAGACATCGCCTTTCTTGATCGCGGCAAGCGCCATCGTGTACAAAAGCTCTGCCCGTTCCTTTTGCGACATGTCGACCACGGGAAGATCGTATTTGCCCTGCGCGGCGCGCGAAAGGACCAGGTTGTTCTTGGCGGTGAAAAGCCCGCGATCGTAGGTGAGCGCTTCGGTGAACAGCCGCTCGGCGCCCGCATTGTCGCCGCGTGTCAGCTTCGAGAAGCCCCAGTTGTTCAGCACGCCCGCCGGTTTCGTGGTCAGGCCGACGGCGGTTTCATAAAAGCTGTCCGCCTTCGACCAGTTCTTGTCGGAATCCGCGATCATCGCCTCCAGCCGGTAGCGATCAAAGGTCTCGTGGGTTGGCGGAATCTGGTTCAGCTCGGCCTTGGCCTTGTCCCACTGGTTCGAGCGGATCAGCGCATCGGCGAGCATCACCCGGTCGTCCGGCGTTGCTTCGGGATGGGCGACCACGGTCGCCCAGATCTGGGCCGCCTCCGTCGGTTTTTGGGCGCGTATCAGCGACTTGCCCAGCCCGCGCATCAGATCGACGCGGCCCGGATCCTTCTGCAGCGCGCCTTGGAAATAGGCGACAGCCTCTGCCGGGTCCGATACCGTCAGCATGACATCGTTGAGATTGGATTCGTCGATGACGTTGACGTCCTTGATCGCCCGTTGGACCTCTTCGTCGCTCAATCCGCGTTGACATCCGGATACGAGAACTGTGCCGCCCAGGCACAATGTGGCTAGAACGATGTGGCGCATGTTTCGCGTCCTCTTTGTTGACTGCCCGGAGCCCTTTTCTCAGAGCTGCGTGAGAAGCACGTATCTGCCCTTTTCACGCCGCACGAGCTTGAACCCGCCTTCTTCTTGTGTCGAATCATACACAGGTGATTCTATTTTCGCGATAGCAAGCTTCAGATTTTCGCGGATGGAGTCCGATTCGCCACTATCGAGCGCGTAGGCCTGCTGGAAGACGATCTTCGCCTCGCCGTATCTTCCACGCTCCATCAGCACAACCCCAAGGTTGTTAAGCGCCGGGACGAAGTTCGGATCTTCCTCCAGCGCGCGCTTCAGGATCTGTTCGGCCTGGCCAAGCCGACCCAGCGCGAGATTGGCGGATCCGAGCGCTGAGAGGACATCAACGTTGATCCCCGTCTCTCCGGCCGCGCGGTAATAGGCCTTGAGTGCCAGTTCATGCTCTCCGGCCTCCATCAGCCGATGGCCGACGATGAGGCCATCGACGCTTTCTCCCCGCGCATCGATGCCGCGGGGCGTATCACGACTGACGCCGACCGTGTCTCCACAGCCGGCGGCGATCAGTAGTACCAGAAATCCAACCGAAATCTTAGCTTGCACGACAGTCCCTGCTCGCCGTCCTAGCGCCCCGCGAGTTCTCCCAATGTGGTCGCGATGCCATAAATGGAAGGGCCGATCAGAATGATCAGCAGCGGAGGAACGGTGAACATCATAGTGCCAAGTGTCAGCTTCGTCGGCAACATGTTTGCCTTTTCTTCCGCACGCATGATCCGTTTGTCGCGCATATCCGCCGAATAGACCCGCAATGCGTCGGCCACCGAGGTGCCGAAGGTCGCGGACTGCACGAGAGTTGTCACGAACGACGCCACATCGGGAACGCCAACGCGTTCGGCCATGTCTTTCAGAACCTTGATGCGTTCCTTGCCGGCTTTGGTTTCCTGGGTGACCATGTCAAACTCGTCAGCCAGAGCCGGATAGCCGGCCCGGCTTTCCTTGCCAACACGGATCAGGGATTGATCAAGCGACCTGCCCGCCTCGACGCAGACCAGCATCATGTCCAGCGCGTCGGGGAAGCCCTCGATGATCTCCGTCTGCCGTTTGTTGAGACGCTTGTTCACCCAATAGGTCGGCAGATAATACCCGGCGAAGGCTGGAAAGAGGGTGTACATCACCAGGGTCTGGCCGGTCACTTCGCCGTTCGCCGACTGCACAAGCGCGAAGATTGCCCCGAGCGCGAGGAAGGTCAGCGCCAGAATGAACTGAATGGCGTGAAACATCCGCACGGAGTTTTTCGCGGAGTACCCAGCGCGCAGCAGCTTCAGCCGCGCTGCCGACAATTCGTCTTGCTTCGTCGGCTCGAGAAACTGGGCGAACCGCTCCAGCTTGTCAGCCTTTTCGTTCCGCCGAAGGACGCGGTCCTTGGAGCCATTGCCCTGGCCCGGCTGCAGCGACTTCAGCTCTGCAAAACGGTCACGCCGTTTCTTGAGGAAGGTCGGCAGCGCGATCAGGATCAGCAGCATACCCAGCATGCCGACCGCGATCAGCGGCCCGAGCGGCCCCAGCCTTTCGACCAGCATCGTGTTGATGGACGCGAGCATTTCCATTTCGGCCTCACACCTTGATGTTCGTCATCACCTTCATGAAGATGATGTTCATGACAAGAAAGACCGCGACAACGAGCGCTGCGGGAATGAAAGCGGGGGTTTCGCGGACGTCATCGTAGTAGTTGGGTTGGACGACGTTGATCAGCACCAGCGCGGCAATCGGGAAGCCGGAGAGGAACATACCGGACCATTTCGCTTCGGCGGTGATCGCCTTCACCCTGCGGAACAGGCGGAAACGGGCGCGGATCACCTTGGCGAGCCCTTCGAGGATCTCGGCAAGGTTGCCGCCCGACTGCTGCTGGATGGCCACGGCAACCGCGAGGAACCGGAGATCCTGGCTGTCCATGCGTTCGGCAAACATCTTCAGCGACTCGGTTACATCGCGACCATAAGCCGCCTCGTCGGCGATGATGCCGAATTCAGATCCCAGAGGATCGGGAACTTCACGGGAAACGATCCCGATCGCGGCGGAGAACGGATGGCCGACACGCAGGGATCGCACCATAAGCTCGACCGCATCGGGCAACTGCTCTTCCAAAAGCCCGATCCGCTTTTTCGCCTTGTTGTTCACCCAGACATAGACACCGCCGATGCCCATGCCGATCGCCAGCACGATCTTGACCGGCAGCTCGGCCGCGGTCAGCACCGAAAGGGCGCCAAATACGAAGACCGCCAGCAGGGCCATGATTCCGATCAGCGCCTTTGGCGAGAAAGCGATATTGGCTTTCTGTGCCTTCTTGGCCAGAATCGAGTAGAGCGGGATGTTCTTGGCATTGAGATGCTGGTTCATCTCCTTGCGGAGCTGCTCCAGCACCTGTTCGCGGTTGGCGTTCTTTTCAAGAAGCGCAAGTCTGCGGCTGACACGGTTGTTGAGGCTGATCGATTTCCGAAGACGGTCAGATACAGACCCTCGACGAGGACCACGACCGCGACGAAGATCATGATGTAGATAAGCGGGGCTGCGCTGATTTCCATGACAGGCCTCAGACAATCGGTTCGTAGATGGAGGCCGGCAAGTCGAAGCCCCACTGGCGGAAGCGGTCGGAATAGGACGACCGGATGCCCGTCGCATTGAAGCGACCGATGATCCGGCCGTTCGGTTCTACGCCGAGCCGCTCATAGCGGAAGACTTCCTGCATCGAGATGACCTCGCCTTCCATCCCGGTGATCTCGGTCACCGAGGTCATCCGGCGTGTCCCGTCCTGCAGGCGGCTTGCTTGCACCATCAGGTTCACAGCCGAAGCGATCTGGCTGCGGACGGCCTTCAACGGCATCTCGATCCCGGCCATGGCGACCATGTTCTCCAGACGACTGATCGCGTCGCGCGGGTTGTTGGCGTGGATCGTGGTCATGGATCCGTCGTGGCCGGTGTTCATGGCCTGCAGCATGTCGATGACCTCTTCACCCCGGGTTTCCCCCACGATGATGCGGTCAGGACGCATACGAAGCGCGTTGCGCAGACAATCGCGCTGGGTGACGGCGCCTTTGCCTTCGACGTTGGCCGGACGGCTTTCCATCCGGCCCACATGGACCTGCTGAAGCTGAAGTTCGGCGGTGTCTTCGATGGTCAAGACGCGCTCATGGTTGTCAATGAACGAGGACAGCGCGTTGAGCGTGGTCGTCTTACCGGAACCCGTACCGCCAGAGACGATGATGTTCAGGCGGCAGGAAACGGCAGCCTGAAGATAGGCGGCCATCTCATCGGTGAAGGCGCCGAAGCTGATCAGATCCTCGATCTTCAGCTTTTCCTTCTTGAATTTACGGATCGAGACCAGCGAGCCGTCCACGGCAATCGGTGGCACCATGGCGTTGAAACGCGATCCATCGGCAAGGCGGGCGTCGACATAGGGGTTCGATTCGTCGACCCGGCGGCCCACGGCGGACACGATCTTGTCGATGATGCGAAGAAGGTGGCGCTCGTCGCGGAAGGTGATATCGCTCAGTTCCAGCTTGCCCGCGCGTTCCACGAAGATACGTTTCGGGCCGTTCACCAGAATATCGTTGACGGTATCGTCTTTCAGCAACGGCTCCAGCGGGCCAAGGCCCATCACCTCGTCATAAAGTTCCTGGGTCAGCGCCTGACGGTCTTCCTTGTTCAGCGCGACCGACATGTCGTCAAGCGCTTCTGAGGCGAGCGAGGCGATTTCCTGACGCAGGCTTGCTTCGGTGGCGGTTTCAAGTGCCGAAAGGTTGAGGTCTTCCAGCAGCCGCTTGTGGATTTCAAGCTTCAGTTCTGTCAGACGCTCACGACGCTTCTTCTCCTTTTCTGCGGCCATCGCTTCGGCGGGTGTCCGGCCGTTGTTGGCTGGCGCCACCGGGCGACCAAGCGTCGAGGCAGGCTTTTCCGCCTTCGGCGGAGCGAGAGCTCCGGTAAGGGGGCGCGCGGCTTCGGGTTCTTTCTTGAAACGGCTAAACACGGCAGTGTTCTCCCACAGGATCAGGCTCTGCGACGTCGGCAGATTTGTTCAGGTCATGCAAAGATTTGGCGAGTTTCTGCAGCTCTTTGCGAAGGGGGTTCTTCGGGGCGCTTTCGGAAATCGGAAGGCCGTGATCGTTGGCCTGCGTGACCTGCTCTCCGCCGTCCGGAAGTTGCACCTCGATGTCGATGTCCAGGCTTTCGGCCATCCGCTTGACCCGCGACTTTGCCGACAGATCGGTGAACTTCGGCGCGCGGTTCAGCACATAGCGCAGCTTTTCATGGGGCAACGCTTCGGCTTTCAGGGCGCGCACGAAGCGAAGAATGTTCTGCGCCGAGCGCAGGTCAAGGTCGAGAAGCGCGAAATAGACATGCGCGCGGGTCAGTACCGCCTCGGTCCAGGCGACGACGGTCGATGGCATGTCGACGATGACGAAATCGAAATTGGCCTGCGCCATGTCGAGAACCCTGCCGATGTCTTCCGCCGTCACGATATCGAGCGGGACCATATCGGCGGGGGCGGTGAACACGTGCAGCTGATCGTTGAACGTCAGCATCGATTTCAGGAAACTGTCGCTGTCCGCCGCGCCGGTATCGCCGAGGATCTCCATGACCGATTCCTTGCGCGGAAGGTCAAGATAGGTTGCGATCGAGCCGAACTGGAAATCGAAATCCAGAATGCAGACCCGCGGTCCGTCGGTTTTCACGACGTTCGCCAGCTCCCACGCCAGGTTCGCGGCAAATGTCGAGGCGCCAGTGCCGCCGGCCAGACCGTGCACCGGCAGAATCACACCGTTCTTGTCGCCCTTGGCGCGGAAGTTCGGCGCAGAAAATTGTTCATCGTCATAGCCGACCATGCCGGGGGAAAGCACCGGATCGGGCCGACGGAGCCGTTCGATCGATTCGTGCAGCGCGCCTTCGGGAAGCGGGTAGGGCACGAAATCATTTGCTCCGAGCTTCATCATCTTGTGCAGGTTCATCGGGCTGATCTGGTTCGCGATCAGCAACACTTTGACTTTCTGTGCTTTTGCAGCCTCGATCACCGAGCTGATCTTGGTCAGTTCGTGCTCATCCTCCGAATCGACCGCGATAGCGATGAATTGCAGCGAGGCCGAATCGGGCTGTTTCAGAAAAACCAACGCGTCTTCGAAGTTCAGATCGCCCCAGGCTTCGCCCAGTTCGTGCTCCATATCGTCGATAAGCAGGTCAAAACGCTGCACATCCCGCGAAACGGTGCAGGCAAGAATTTGGGCGGGATCCGACTGAAGGCTGGCAGTGCTCGTCATATCGTCTTTCGTCCTTTCAAGGCCTTTGCCCGCAAACTACTGATTTACCAACAGATTGTGGCATCATTCGAGCAGTCCGCGAAAGCCAGGCGCAGATATACTATCCGACTGTTCCCACGGAGGGGACATTGGTCACGAATGGTGGCGATATTTGGGCCAAAAGCGCGTCACAATGCGGTTTTGCGTCAGTATGGAAACGACGAAGGCCGGGCAGTTGCCCGGCCTTCGTTCATTCCTGTCTGGACAAAATCAGCCGTCGCTCGCAACTTCAGACTGGGTTGCACTAGTTGTTTCGACCGGCCGGGTCGCGCTGCCTACGTATTCGCGCCAGATGATTGCGGCATATTTGCCGTTCAGCACCAGCGGGTGGGACTGCACGAACCCGGAAACTTCCGTCACCGTCCGGCGGTTGCGCATTTCCGGCTGGTCCGTCTGGATGATCGGACGGGTCTCGCCGAAGGAAGCAAGCGCTTCCAGCCGCGACCTGCTGATGCCCTGCTGGCCCAGGAACGCAACCACCGCTTGCGCCCGGCGCAGACCCAGACGCTTGTTATAGGCGTTCGATCCGACCAGATCGGTATGACCGAAGACGCGGAACCGCACTTCAGGGAACTGCTTGATCCAGGAGGCCTGCTTGATCAGGATCGCCTGCGCCTCCGGTGTCAATTCGGCGCGGTTGAACTCGAAGGTCACCGTATTGGGAACCTCCGCCGCAAAACGTTCCGCCAGCGCCACGGTGTATTCAAGCTGACCAGTCTGGATCAGCGTGTTGTTCATCGTGGCATTGCCGAACTGGCCCATATCCACTTGAGAGCCAGCTTCCTTTTCAAAGCCGGGGCCACAGGCGGCCAGACCCAGAAGGGCGCTTGTCGCGAGGAGCTTGGTAAATGTCGTCTTCATCGCCTTACTCCATCACATAGCCGTAGGACGTCGAGAAGTCCTGACGGGCCACTTCGCCTACCGCACCTTTCGGGCTGCCGGCCACGGTTCCGTTCAGGAAAAACTCCCGTTCGGAGGGGATCCGCACCCGATCCGTCGGCAAGGCAAGTGCCTCGCCACTCACCGGGGTCACCAGATGCGGTGTCACGATGATCACAAGTTCGGTCTGTTGCCGCTGGTAATCGGCACTGCGGAACAGCGCACCAAGCACCGGCACATCGCCAAGCCATGGCACCTGCCCGTTCAGATTGGTGAAATCATCCTGCAGAAGGCCAGCGATCGCAAAGCTCTGCCCGTCGCGCATTTCGACCGTGGTCGAGGTTTCACGACGTTTGAAGCCGTTGATCGTGATACCGTCTCCGGTCGCCACGCTGAGCGTGGGGTCGATGGACGACACCGCAGCGTTGATCGTCAGGTTGATGATATCCTGGTCGACGACAACCGGTGTGAAGTTGAGTTCCACGCCGAACGGTTTGAATTCGACCGTGATGGTGGAGCCCCCACCATCGTTCGCGTCCTGGGCCACGGGAACCGGATATTCGCCACCGGCGAGGAACTTCGCTTCCTGCCCGGACAAGGCAGTCAGGTTCGGTTCCGCAAGGGTGCGGACCATCCCTTTGCTTTCAAGGGCCTCAAGTGCCACCTGGAAGGCAAGATCGCCGACACCGAAGCTGACCCCGACGCCACCGGCCGATCCGGCAAGAGGGCCGCCCGCGCTGGCGAGGAAACTGCCGTCAGTGCCCGTTCCGTTGACCAGAAGCGAACCGCTGAGCGCCTTGCTGACCGACCGCTGCATCTCGGCGAACCGCACCTTCAGCATCACCTGCTGCGTGCCGCCGACGTTCATGAGGTTGGAGACCCGATCAGGTGCATAGCGGTTTGCCAGGTCAAGCGCGCGGTCCAGCTTTGCAGTAGAGGACACGACACCCGACATCACGATGCCATCATTCGCCGTCCGCACTTCGATATGTTCGCCCGGGAGGATCTGCCCCAGACGTTCCTTGAACTCGGCGATATCGGGCGTGACATGGACATCGACGTTCGAGATCAGCTTGCCGTCCGGGGACAGAAGCGTCAGCGTCGTGCGTCCGGGTGCCTTGCCCAGCACATAGATCGACCGGTCCGAAAGCGTGGAGATATCTGCAATTCCAGGGTTGGCGATCGAGAGTTCCGCGAACGGAACATCGCTTTCCACCACAACGGCCCGGTTCATCGGGACGTTAAGCGCCTCGGAAGCCTGGCCCTGCATCACCCGCAGAACTTCAGCCGACACTGGCGTCAAGGCCGTCGAGGCGAGGATCGCCCCCGTATAACCGGCCACAAGAAGTCTTTTCATATTCATGTGATCTGCCCTTTCGACCACGCCTCGGTTTCGGGTCTTAAACGCCCATATCCCCAGCAAGATGACCGACATGGGCTTTCTTTGCAAGAATCAAAAGGTTGGAGAGATTTGTTGATGTGGATAACTTGCAACAGAGGGCTATAAGTGGCGAAAAAGAAAAGGCGCGGCCCCAGATGATGTGGCCGCGCCGGTCAAATTTTCTCAGTGGGTTCAGTCGGGGCAGGGGATCTCGATCTCGACTTCCTCGCTGCCTTTGCGGTTCTTCACCGTGCAGACCTTTTTCGCCTCGACCTCCTCGACCACCTTCTCTTCGATGTTCAGAAGCGTCTTGGTGTCGACCTCGATCGGCCCGCTCTCGACGATCGATCCGGGGTCGCCAACCAGAGACATCGACAGTCCACCGGTTCTTTGCGCCTGGGCCAGTCGGGCGACCTGTTCCGGCGTTCCCGATATGGTGATTGTTCTGGCAGAGGTGTTGCCAAGGTTCTGGCCTTCGCTGGTCGCGTTGTCGACGGCAATGATCCTCATGGAACTTTCAATCAGCCGAGTGATCTCACCTTCCACCCCGCGGACCGAGCCGGTCCAGTAAATGTCGATGTAATCGTCGGGCTGGACGAAACCTGACACACCGGTACCAACGCCGACCGTGATTGCGAATGCCCGCTTGCCGGGCTCAAGCTTGCCAATCAGGCCTGCAACCTCACCAGGATTCGTGACCCGAGAAGACAGCAGCGGTTCAAAGGGTTCGACTGACCGCATGATATAGCGCGGACCCTTGGCATCGGCGGGGAACAGCGTCGCTTCATCCAGAAATGCGTTAGTCGGCAGCGTTTTCTCGGGCCAGTAGCTCAGTTGCACATCTGCGGGCGTGAGCGGGTCACCGTATTTCATCGCCTTGTTCACGACATAGACTTCGACGAGCTTGCCGACCTTGGCGTTGAAGGCCCGCTCTCTGTCCAGCGCGGATTGCGTCGCGCCAAGAAAATCCTGGGCCATGTAAACGGCAAAACCGGCCAATGCAAGGCCGGCTATCAGGACCAAACCGAATACTGCTCTCATACCCTATTCCTTTTCTGCCAATGGCAGCCCGACTGCGGAGGCACATCGCTTTTAGTGGTTATGCCGACTTGCCGCAAGCTCTCTAAGGACAGTCCGCCAGACCCGCGTCAGTCAGGCAGGCCGACCTCGATCGCGTCAATTACTTCCTTCGTGTGGCCTCCAAGCTGCCAGACCGCATCGACGATCGGCGGCGTTGCCACAATCGCAACTCCGACAACGCCTGCAGTCAGAACCACCCAGTCAACGGTAACGGCGCCATCCTCGGCAAGCAGATATGCGCAGAACGTTTCTCTCATCAGAGTACTCCGGTACAGGGTGGCCTGGCAGCCAAGACAATTCTCAACCAAACATCATTCTGGAATGAGGCAAAACTTTAGCCAAGATCAGGCAATTCATGGGGTTTTCAGCTCTGACTGCGGCTATCGCAACTGCCTGTGGCGCAATAAAAAAGGCCGCACAGAGTACTGTGCGGCCTCTTCTCAAATTGCGATAGGGTGCAGCTATTACGGGGTCGACAGAGCAGCAGCAGCCGTGTCCAGGCGGCCGCTGGTGGCAGTGACTTCTGCGCCAATGTTGGTGGCAAGGCTGCCCACAGCGGGAGAGATGAACCGGAAGACAACCAGGCCCAGGGTCACGACAGCGGCGGTCAGAACCACCCAGTCAACAGTCACAGCACCGGTTTCGTCGTTCAGGAAGGCGGAAAAGTTGGTCATAGGAGTACCCTTTCAAGGTTTGATCAGTTTCGTTCACAACCGTTTGGTAGTTTCGGTCTGGCCTCTGTTCCAACCCGTTTCCGCTCGGTATGGATGCATATAGCCCCTGAATCGTGGCGGCAGTTTGGACGAGTCGGGGCCAATTGTGAAATCTTGTCGGGATCCCAGATTTTACTCCTAAAGCATTGTACAACAACGATTAATTTTTCGTAAATTTTGACTCTGCCCGGAGCGGAACCGTGGTTTTTTGGCCAAATTTGGCGAAATTGCCATGATTGGACAGGTATTTCACTGGTCGAAGGCGGGAATCTCTGCCACCGTCCGGCGCAAAGAACAAAAACGAGCAGGCAACCGCACCATGCGGAACATGACAGGCGCGATTCTCGCGATTCTCTGTGCCATCCCGCCGAATCTGGCGGGGGCGCAGCAGGAGGATGATTTCACCTTCCGCCGCGTGAAGGTGGGCGAAGCCCTTCCCGGCAAGCGCATCACGGTGCAGATCGATCCGGCAGAACAGGCGCGCAGGCTGGCGGCCTTGCCAAAGGTTGACCCCAAGCCCGTGCGCGACCACAGCAAGGACGAGGCCGACAAGAAGACCGGCGCCGACCCCGGCCCCGCGCCGACATCTTCCTATGCCTGGTTCTGGGACAAGGTTTCCCCCAACATCGACGACGTGGATGACCGCTTCATCCTCGCACTTGCCTCGCTGGCGCAGGGGCCGGGCGGGTCTGCGGTCAGGGCACCGCGGATGCAGCAGATGCAGCAGGTCGCCGAAACCTATGGCACCGATATCCTGAAGGCGACGCTTGACACCAATGTCTCTCCGGCACTGGTGCTTGCGGTGATCGGTATCGAAAGCGCGGGCAAATCGGATGCGGTCAGTTCGGCCGGGGCCATCGGGTTGATGCAGCTGATCCCCGCCACGGCCAAGCGCTTTGGCGTCACCGATTCCACCGATCCGTCGCAGAACATCAGGGGCGGGGTCGCCTATCTTGACTGGCTGCTGAAGGAATTCGACAACGATCCGCTGATGGTGCTTGCGGCCTATAACGCAGGCGAGGGGGCGGTGAAGGCCAATGGCGGCGTGCCGCCCTATGCCGAAACGCGGGATTACGTCCCGAAGGTGCTGGCCGCCTGGCAGGTGGCCCAGGGGCTTTGCCTCAGCCCGCCGGAACTTGTCACCGACCCTTGCGTGTTCAAGATCATCGCCACCGGCGGCTGACCGGCTGACAGGCGGGCCTCCCGCGGTATCAGCGCAGGATCGTGGCCTCTGTCGCGGCGACCAGCTCTGCTTCGGTCACGCCATCGGCCAGTTCCACGATCCGCAGGCCCCCCGGCACCACGTCGAGCACCCCGAGATTGGTGATGATCCGGTCCACCACGCCCTTGCCGGTCAGCGGCAGGGTGCATTCGCGCAGCACCTTCGATTCGCCATGCTTGGAGGTGTGATCCATCACCACGACCACCCGGCCCACGCCCGCGACCAGATCCATCGCCCCGCCCATGCCTTTCACGAGCTTGCCCGGGATCATCCAGTTGGCCAGATCGCCGTCCTGCGACACCTCCATCGCGCCGAGGATCGCCATGGCGATCTTGCCGCCGCGGATCATCGCAAAGCTGGTTGCCGAATCGAAATAGGCAGTCTGCGGCAGTTCGGTGATGGTCTGCTTTCCCGCGTTGATCAGGTCGGCATCCTCTTCGCCCTCGAACGGGAAGGGGCCCATGCCCAGCATCCCGTTCTCCGATTGCAGCGTCACCTCGATCCCCTTCGGAATGTAGTTCGACACCAGCGTCGGATCCCGATGCCAAGGTTCACATACCAGCCGTCCTGCAGTTCCTGCGCCGCCCGCGCCGCCATCTGGTTGCGGTCCCACATCAGACGGTCTCCCTCTTGCGGACGGTGCGTTGTTCGATGCGTTTTTCATGCGGGCCCTGGATCAGCCGATGCACATAGATGCCGGGAAGGTGGATCGCGTCGGGGTCCAGCGACCCAAGCGGCACGATTTCTTCCACTTCGGCCACGCAGACACGGCCACAGGTCGCGGCCGGGGCGTTGAAGTTGCGCGCGGTCTTGCGGAAGACGAGGTTGCCGGACGGGTCCGCCTTCCAGGCTTTCACGATGGAGAGGTCGGCCACGATGCCGCGTTCCAGAACATAGGTCTCGCCGTCGAAATCGTGATGCTCCTTGCCCTCGGCGATCACGGTTCCGACGCCGGTCCTGGTATAAAAGCCCGGGATTCCCGCGCCGCCGGCCCGCATCCGCTCGGCCAGGGTGCCTTGCGGGTTGAACTCCAGCTCCAACTCTCCCGACAGATACTGGCGCATGAATTCGGCATTCTCCCCCACATATGAGGACATCATCTTGCGCACCTGCCGGTTTTCCAGAAGCACGCCCAGCCCGAACCCGTCCACCCCCGCATTGTTCGACGCGATGGTAAGGTTCCTCGTGCCCGCATCGCGGATCGCCGCGATCAGCAGCTCGGGGATGCCGCAGAGGCCAAATCCCCCCGCCGCGATCAGCATCCCGTCCTGCAACAGCCCCGACAACGCGGCCGCAGCACCTGGATAGACCTTGTTCATCGGAACCTCCGCAAACCTTCGGGGCCATATGGGCAACCGATGAAAGCGAAGTCAATTGCCGCGATGCGGCATCCGCGCCACCTCATGCTGCCAGAGGTTCAGAAAGGCGGTTGCATTGTGCTGGATGTAGTCGATCTGCACCTTCCTCTCCTCGTCCCCCTTCCAGAACTGACCTCGGTCGTACCATTCCAGCTGGATCACCAGATTCTCCAGCGCCGTCCGGTGGCAGCTTGCCAGCACCCCCGCATCGCACAGTTCCGGTCGTGCATCAGCCAGGCAAAGATAGCGCGTCAGGGCCTCGGTCCGGCAGGCGATGGGGGTCGAGGCGCGGCGATCGCGGTAACCGGGATTGTCCACGATCTCCGACATCAGCCGCGACAGATACCGCCGCAGCAGCGCCTCGTCGGCCAGCCCGCGGGCAGCGGCCTCGCAGGCGGCATAGGCCATCCAGTGGCTTTGTTCGGGGATGCCGTAGCCCCGCGTCATCAGGCCTTCGGTCAGGGCGATCATCGCGGGTTCGGTGCAGCCGGTCACGATCAGGCCCAAAAGCGCCTCTCCGGTATAGTAGTCACTGCGGAACGGCAGCACCCCGCCATCGGCAAAGCGGCGCTTGTGCAAGAGGTCAGCACCCTCGATCTGCGCCAGCGCGTAGGCCTGTAATCCGCTCACCGTCTCTTCCAGTGGCAGGGGCAGGATATCCGTCGGCAGGCCGAAGGTCGCGGCCGCCCGGCCATACTCCGACAGCATCACCAGCGCGAGACCCACCCCGCCGACCTTCACCGCCTCCCGCGTCACCAGCGCGAGGCAGGGCCCCGCGACACCGGCCCAATGCGGCCGCTGGAGCTTGCCGCCCGCATACTGC
>JAAURK010000265.1 GCA_012032275.1 Tabrizicola sp. | reverse complement strand
GGCCGGGGGCGACGGTGGGGGGAGCGGAATCGGGTGATCTGTGCTATAGGGGAGACTCAACCTGGAGGAGGATCGTCATGGGACGTCACATCGCGGACAAACGTGCCCCTTCGAGCGGCGGGCGGGTGAAGCACTTCCTGCGGCTGGCGCGGACGCCGCGCGAAACCTGGTATCGGCCACATACCGCTTCGGGGGCAAAGCGGGTGATCCAGTATCTGCGGATCGCACGCGGGCGCGTGGTGTAGGCCGCCACGACGCTTTCCGCCATCACATTCGGGCCTGCCTGAAGGCAGAGGACAGGCACCCGGAGAGGGCGCGGGGATTTTTGCGGTCTCGCCACCGGGTTTGCCGCAATTGGGGACTGGGAGGCAGGGTCATCATCGGCTAATGCAGGAGCGTGATCCTGGACAAGACCGATGCAGATTGAACCGACCAAGCTTTCCGATGTGATGATTGTGACGCCGCGCCGCTTTGGCGATGACCGCGGATGGTTCGTGGAAACCTGGAACGCCGCGCGGATGGCGGAGAGCGGGCTCGACCTGCCTTGGGTGCAGGACAATCACTCGATGTCGGCCCTGCCCGGCACGTTGCGCGGCTTGCACTACCAGGCCCCGCCCCGGGCGCAGGACAAGCTGGTGCGCTGTTCTCGCGGGGCGATGCTGGATGTGGCCGTGGATATCCGAAGCGGCTCTCCGACCTATGGAAAATGGGTGGGGGTGGAGCTTTCGGCGGCCAACGGCAGGCAGCTTCTGGTCCCGAAGGGCTTTTTGCACGGGTTCGTGACGCGTGAGCCGGATACCGAGGTGCAGTACAAATGCAGCGATCTTTACTCGCCCGAGCATGACGGTGCGGTGCGCTGGGACGACCCCGACATCGGCATCGACTGGGGCCTCTGTGCGGCCCCCGTTCTGTCGGCCAAGGATCAGGCGGCGCCATTTCTGAAGGACATCACCTCTCCCTTCGTCTGGGAGCGCGCGCATGAAACTGCTGGTGACGGGCGGGGCGGGGTTCATCGGATCCGCGGTGGTGCGGCTGGCGGTGGCGCGGGGGCATGAGGTCGTCAACCTTGATGCGCTGACCTATGCTGCCTGCCTGGAGAATGTCGCCCCGGTGGCGCAGTCGAACCTGTACAGCTTTGAGAAGGCGGATATCCGCGACCGGGCCGCGCTCGACCGGATCTTTGCGCTGCATCGGCCCGATGCGGTGATGCATCTGGCTGCGGAAAGCCATGTCGACCGGTCGATCGACGGGCCGTCGGATTTCATCGAGACCAATGTCACCGGCACATTCAACATGCTGGAGGCCGCGCGCAGCCATTGGCAGCGGATCGGCAGACCGGAGCGGTTCCGGTTCCACCACATCTCGACCGACGAGGTGTTTGGCAGTCTGGGCGACAGCGGTCAGTTCACCGAAGAGACGCCTTATGCGCCGAACAGCCCCTATTCGGCCTCAAAGGCCGCGAGCGACCATCTGGTGCGCGCCTGGGCCGAGACCTATGGCCTGCCCGTGGTGATGACCAATTGCTCCAACAATTACGGGCCCTACCACTTTCCCGAAAAGCTGATCCCGGTGGTGATCCTGAACGCCCTGCACGGCCGGGCGATCCCGGTTTACGGGCGGGGAGAGAATGTGCGCGACTGGCTTTATGTGGAAGATCACGCCGATGCGCTGTTGACGGTGCTGGAGAAGGGCGAGCTGAGCCGCAGCTACAATATCGGTGGCGAGAACGAGGCGCGCAATATCGACATCGTGCGGACGATCTGCGCCCTGCTGGACGAGATGCGCCCCGATGCGGCGCCGCATGACCGGCTGATCACCTTCGTCGCCGACCGGCCGGGCCATGATCTGCGCTATGCCATCGACCCAACCCGCATTCGCGAGGAACTGGGCTGGCGGCCGTCTGTGACGCTCGAGGAAGGGCTCCGCCGGACGGTGCGCTGGTATCTCGACAATGAGGCATGGTGGCGGCCGTTGCTGGCACGTGCGGGTGTTGGTGAAAGACTGGGCACCGGCAAGAGCGGGGGGTGATGGACAGTCTGTTCTTCGTCGCCTCAAAGACACTTGGCATGGTGGTCCGGATCGAGACATGGCTGGTGCTGCTGCTGGGGCTGGCCGCCTTGGCAGGCCTTCGGGGGCGGACTGGTGCGGCGCGGCGGCTGGTCGGGTTTTGCTTTGTGCTGGTGCTGGCGCTGACGGCCTTTCCCCTTGGCACGCCGCTTCTGCGATCGCTGGAAGGCCGGTTCCCTGCAAATCCGGTACTGCCGGCGCAGGTCGACGGGATCATCGTTCTGGGCGGTGCCGAGGATGCCGCCGCCTACGTCCGCTGGGGCATGACCGGCCTCAACGAAGGAGGGGAGCGGTTGACGGCGGGGGTCGAACTTGCCCGCCGCTTTCCCGGTGCGAAACTGATCTTCACCGGCGGTTCGGCCAGTGTGGTCTATGGCGACGAGACGCAGCTTCCTTCGCGCATGACGCGGGAGCTCTGGCTGTCTCTGGGTGTGCCGCCCGGGCAGATCCTGCTGGAGGACCGCTCTCGCAACACCTCGGAAAATGCGATCTTCACCCGAGACTTGCTGAAACCCCGGCAGGGGCAGGTCTGGGTGCTTGTGACCAGTGCTTTCCACATGCCACGGTCGGTCCAGACCTTTGAGCGCAACGGCTGGTCGGGGCTGATCCCCTATCCGGTGGATTTCCGGTCGGGCGGGCAGACCTTCCGGCTGGAATGGCGACTGGACGATCACCTGCAGCAGATGAATATTGCGACCAAGGAATATCTGGGCCTTCTGGTCTACGGAATGGTGGGGAAATAGAATGCTGACGGCGCATCTTCACTCGGGCTATGTGCTGGCGCGCGCGCTGCCGCCTGACATTCCCCGGTTGATGCCGGTGGCATTGGTCGGCGCGGTCCTTCCTGACATTGACATGGTCTGGTTCCATCTGGTCGACAACGGCGCCTTCCACCATCACCGCTACTGGGTGCATGTCCCCGTGTTCTGGCTGGCGGTGGCCGCCGTGGCATTGCCGCTTGCGGCGTGGCTAGGCTATCTGCGGACGGCGGCGGTGTTCTTTGCCGCCATCCTGGTCCATCTCGTTCTCGACAGCATCGGTGGCGGCATCCTTTGGGGTGCGCCGATCTCGGACCACCTTTTCGAGATGGTGACGGTGCCAGCCGCCCATGGTCACTGGATCCTTTCCTTCATGCTGCACTGGACGTTTCTGCTGGAGCTTCTCATCTGGGCGGCTGCGGCCTTTCTGTGGTTCAGGCGGGGAGTGGAGGTATGAGGCTTCTCGTTCTTGGCCAGACAGGGCAGGTCGCGCGTGAACTGATCCGCCGCGCCCCCTCCGGGATGGAGGTGCTGGCGCTTGGCCGTGACCGGGCCGATCTCCTGGATCCGTCAGGCTGCGCGCTGGTGATCGACCGGGCAGGGGCGGATGCGGTGATCAACGCAGCCGCCTGGACAGCGGTCGACAAGGCAGAGGCGGAGACCGGGGCCGCCATGGTGGTGAACGGCGATGCGCCTGCCGCGATGGCGCGGGCTGCGGCGGCACGGGGGCTGCCATTCCTGCATCTTTCCACCGATTACGTGTTCGACGGAGCGGGAGATCAGCCCTTCACCCCCGATCATCCGACCGCTCCTTTGGGCGCCTATGGCCGCAGCAAGCTTGCCGGTGAAACCGGAGTGCGCGCGGCGGGCGGGGCGCATCTGATCCTGCGCACCTCCTGGGTTGTTTCGGCCCATGGCGCGAATTTCGTGAAGACGATGCTGCGTCTCGGGGCAGAGCGCGAAAGTCTGAAGTCGTCGCCGACCAGATCGGCGGGCCGACCCCGGCGGCGGCGATTGCCGATGCGCTTTTCGTGGCGGCGCGGGCGATGGCCGACGGTGCCGCAGGCGGGACGCATCACTTCGCCGGTGCGCCGGACACAAGCTGGGCCGATTTCGCGCGGCTGATCATGGCGCGGGCCGGGCTCTCCTGCGCGATCAACGACATTCCATCCTCCGCCTATCCCACGCCCGCCCGACGCCCGCTGAATTCGCGGCTGGATTGCACGTCGCTGACGGCAGCCTTCGGCATCGCGCGTCCGGACTGGCGCGCGGGCCTCGACGACATCCTGAAGGAGCTTTCATGAACCGCAAGGGCATCATTCTGGCCGGTGGCACCGGATCGCGGCTTTGGCCGATCACCATGGGCGTGTCGAAACAACTGCTGCCGATCTATGACAAGCCGATGATCTATTACCCTTTGTCGGTGCTGATGCTGGGCGGCATCCGCGAGATCGCGGTGATCACCACGCCCGAGGATCAGTCACAGTTCCAGCGGCTGATGGGCGATGGCAGCCAGTGGGGGCTGCGCCTGAGCTGGATCGTGCAGCCCTCGCCCGACGGGCTGGCGCAGGCCTATCTGCTGGCCGAAGACTTCCTCGACGGTGCGCCGTCCGCGATGGTTCTGGGCGACAACATCTTTTTCGGCCATGGCCTGCCCGAGGCACTGGCCGCCGCCGATGCGCAAACCACCGGAGGCACGGTGTTCGGATACCGTGTCGCCGATCCCGAACGCTACGGAGTGGTGGCGATTGACGCGGGCGGCAATGTCTCTGCGATCGTGGAAAAGCCGGAGGTGCCGCCGTCGAACTACGCGGTCACCGGGCTTTACTTTCTGGACGGCCGCGCACCCGAACTTGCCGCCCGGGTGACACCCTCGGCGCGCGGAGAGCTGGAAATCGCGGATCTGCTGGAGATCTACCGCGCCGAAGGCACGCTCAAGGTCGAACGCATGGGCCGCGGTTACGCCTGGCTTGACACCGGCACGCAAGCGAGCCTGCTTGAGGCCGGGAATTTCGTTCGCACGCTTGAGGAACGCCAGGGCCTGCAGGTCGGCAGCCCGGACGAGATCGCCTTTCGCCAGGGCTGGCTTGACCGGGACGGGTTTGCCGCCCGCGCGAAGCTTTTCGCAAAAAGCGCCTATGGCGTCTATCTGGCGGGCATTCTGAGGGAGTGATCAGGCAAGCTGCGGTCTGCGGATCGCGCCCGCTGCTTCCAGCAGCAGAGGCCGCAGGCCCGCACCGCCGGCATCGATGATCTCGAACAACTGCCGCCGCATGCGGGGTTCCCAGAAATCGTTGATGTGGCCTGCGACGCCTGCCACCCCTTCGGCATGGGGCTTTGATTCCATGAACTGGGCGATCTGATTGGCCATGTGGACCAGCTTTTCAGCCGACATGCGGCACCTCCGTGGTCAAGCGATCGGTATGGGTGAACACTTCGAAACTCTCCGGCCGGGCAAGGGCGATCAGGGTGATCCCGGCCTGTTCGGCCAGCGCGACCGCATCTGCCGTTGGCGCAGAGACCGCGATCAGCACGGGCGCGCCCAGCATCGCCACCTTCTGCACCAGATCGATCGACACCCGGCTGGTCAGCACGATGGCGCCATCGGCGGCAGGCATCTCCGCCCGCACCATGGCCCCGGCCAGCTTGTCCAGCGCATTGTGCCGCCCGACATCCTCGCGTGCGGCCAGAAGACCGCCTGCCGTCCAGAATGCCGCGCAATGTGCGGCGCGGGTGGCGTCGTGCAGCCTTTGCTGTCCGGGAAGGGCGGCAACGGCGCCCATCACCTGCGCGGGCGTCATCCGGAAGGCGCTTGGCGCCACGGCGGGCACCTCGCGCAAGGCCTGATCCAGCGTGTCGATCCGCAAGCCCGCAGCCCACCGGCCCGGCCATGC
>JAAURK010000264.1 GCA_012032275.1 Tabrizicola sp. | reverse complement strand
CGAGGTCCGCGCGCTTTTGCAGGCCGGCCCCCTCGCCGAAGGGGCAACCGCCTACGTCACCTTAGAGCCCTGCGCCCACCACGGCCAGACCCCGCCTTGTGCAGAGGCGCTCATCGCCGCCAAGGTCTGCCGCGTCGTGACCGCACTGACCGACCCCGACCCCCGCGTCTCTGGCAAAGGCCACGCCATGCTCCGCGCGGCGGGGATCGCCGTTACCGAGGGTGCCCTGCAAGCCGAAGCCACCCACCTCAACGCCGGTTTCCTGAAGCGCATCACGCAGGGCCTCCCCTTCGTCACCCTGAAACTGGCCGCCAGCCTCGACGGCCGCACCGCCACTCAAAGCGGCGAGTCTCGCTGGATCACCGGCCCCGAAGCCCGCCGCAAGGTCCATGCCCTCCGCCTCTCCCACGACGCCGTCATGGTCGGCTCCGGCACCGCCCTTGCCGACGACCCCGACCTCACGGTGCGGGACTTGGGCGTGGTGCGACAGCCGCTGCGCATTGTCCTCGACTGGACGCTGAAACACTCCCCCGAAAGCCGCCTCGGCCGCACCGCCCGCGAAACACCGGTCTGGCTCGTCCACGGTCCCGCTGCGCCCAAGGCGCCCGCGAAGCTTGGGAAGCCACCGGCGCCACCCTGATCGAGACCCCAGAGGCGCAAGGCCACCTCGACCTAAAGACCGCCCTCCAGACCCTCGCCGCCAAAGGCCTCACCCGCATCCTCAGCGAAGGCGGCAGCACCATTGCGGCGGCGCTGGTCCGCGCCGGGCTGGTGGACGAGCTGGCATTGTTCACCGGTGGCGTGCTGATCGGCGCGGAGGGGCATCCGGCGTTGGGCCAACTCGGCCTTGGCGCGCTCGCGTCCGCACCAAAGGCCGTGCTGCGCGCCAGTCAAAGCCTCGGGCCGGATATGTTCAGCCTCTGGTCGCTCTGACCCGGCCAGTCAACCCCTCACCAGCTTCCCACCGACGCCATGCTGGCCCAGGCTCCGCCGGAGCCTTCGCCGCCCCCTTCTGCAACAGCTCCACCGACACGTTGTCGGGCGAGCGCACGAAGGCCATCCGTCCATCCCGCGGCGGACGGTTGATCAGCACCCCGTTCTTCTGCAGATGCGCGCAGAGGGCATAGATATCATCCACCTCATAGGCCAGATGCCCGAAGTGGCGGCCGTCCGACGGCAGGCCTGCGTCGCCATCCCAGTTGTAGGTCAGCTCCACCGGGCATTCCGACTGCCCGGGCGGCGCCATGAAGACCAGCGTGAACCGGCCGGCCTCATTGTCAAATCGCCGCGTCTCCTTCAGCCCGAGAAGCCGGTAGAACGCCATCGACGCCTCCAGATCCTTCACCCGCACCATCGTATGCAAATACCTGATCGCCATCCCGTCCTCCATCATTCCCGTCCATCTTGCGGTATCCCCCCGCCGAACCGCAAGCTATAGTAGCGTCCGACTCGAATCCTCAAGAGGCCCAACATGCCCCTCACCCCCGACCAGATCGCTGAAATCGAGGCCGCACGGGCCAATCCGCGCCAAACCCTCCGCGCCGTCAGCGAGGGGATGGAGGCGCATCTCTACCGCGCCATGCCCGTCCTTGACCACGGTTTTGTCCGCGTCATCGATTACATGGGCGACGACAGCGCCATCGTCCAGGCCGCCCGCGTCTCATACGGGGCGGGCACCAAGCATGTCCAGAACGACGAGGGGTTGATCCGCTACCTCATGCGCCACTGGCACTCGACCCCGTTCGAAATGTGCGAGCTGAAGCTCCACGTCAAGCTGCCCGTCTTCGTCGCCCGCCAGTGGATCCGCCACCGCACCGCCAACGTCAACGAATACTCCGCCCGCTACTCGATCCTCGACCGGGAGTTCTACATTCCCGACCCGGCGCAACTGGCCGCCCAGTCCACCGTCAACAACCAGGGCCGGGGAGAGGTTCTTGCAGGCGAGGAATCCGCCCGCGTCCTTGCCATGCTCAAATCCGACGCCGCCCAGATGTACGACCATTACGAGGCGATGCTGAGCCAGGACGGCCAACAGGGCCTCGCCCGCGAACTTGCCCGGATGAACCTCCCGATGAACATCTACACGCAATGGTACTGGAAGGTGGACCTGCACAACCTCTTCCACTTCCTGAGGCTGAGGGCCGACCCCCACGCCCAATACGAAATCCGCGTCTATGCCGAGGCGATTGCGGCCTGTGTCCGGGATTGGGTGCCCCTGGCGTTCGGGGCGTTCGAGGACTACCGGATGGGCGGGGTGACCCTGTCGACGAAGGCGATTGCGGTCCTGAAGCGGCGGCTCGCCGGGGAGACGGTCACGCAAGAGGCGTCGGGGATGAGCAAAGGCGAGTGGAGGGAGTTTGTGGAGGTTTGGGGGTGAGTGAGAAATCATCTTGGCTCGATCACGCAATTGAAAACGGTTCGAAAACGAAGAACCATCATTGGTGGCCAGTTGCACTCCAGTCTTATTGGGCCAATGACCTTGGACAAGTCCACATTTTGAACTCCAAGGGCGATGTCGAAGCAAAAAAGTACAAAAATAGAAAGATTGGCGTCTTATACCATGGGATACCATGCATAGAGGCGTTGATCATTGGGAACACAAGTATGAAGGATTCTTTAGCAAGCCTGACAACGGCATACACGGCCTGGTTGACTATATTACTAGTAATCTCGCTCCTCCGCCGAGACCAAGGGTGTCATGGTTTCAGAGAATCTTAGCGGCGCTAAAGTCATCTGCTGAATCCGTGGAGCTAATTGATTGTATTCGTCTTGATAAGTCCTTTCTCGGCGATTTGGTTCTATTTTTGGTTTCGCTTCTGCTTCGATCTCCATCCTATCGGCACAAGTTGACTCTTCCTTTGCGTGTTCCTGGCGGCGAAGATATTCCGATAGTCATGGAAAACGGTGACCTAAATCACTATTTTGCGTCTCAGCGATAGATGGCACCATCCGCAATTGGTACAACTTTTGTGTATGCGGCGTTCCTCTGGTCTGACAATGTTGAGTTTATATTTGGTGACGGTCTTGCTCAATCTATCCTGCAAGGCGGAAACCCAGATTCTCCAAGCGGAGACTGCGTAGTGCCTTTGCTGCCAAATCTTTGCGTCTATCTGAAGACAGCGCGCTCTGTTCGTGATGGTCGCAATGGTTGCATTTTTCGAGCGAACGATGATGCAGTGCATCACATCAACAAACTCACGCAAATATATGCATCACATGAAATTTTCTACCGCAACCATTCGCCAAGAATTTCGGAGCATTTTCGACGTGGCGAGCATCTCGTCGTGGACTATCAGAAGTCATGGTTATTTCAGCGCCTGGCTACGACGATAGATGCAATGCGGGATGGTCGCGAGCTGGATTGGGATCAAGCGTAGTTCGGACCCTGGCCCGACTCCCGATGGGGGCCCACAGCCCGCCCTACCACACCGCCCAGCCCGCATCCGCCAGCCCGCGCAGGTGTGCGCGGGCGTTCGACCCTGAAAACGGTCCACTGGACCGTTTTCACCCCGCAAGGGCGGGATCGGTTCTCACCCAGGACGAAAACGGCCACTCCCTCGGATGCCCGGCCAACCCGTGCTTCACCGGGTTGATCCAACAATACCGCACCGCCGCCGCGAACTCTTCGTCACCTTCGTCCGCGGCCCTCGCTTTATCGCGGGGTGGGGTTCCCCCCGGCGGCGGTGGCGGCTATATCCCCTTGGGTTCTCTTGGGAAGCGGGGATGCGAAGATGGCCAATGTGGTTGTCGTTGGGGCGCAGTGGGGCGATGAGGGCAAGGGCAAGATCGTCGACTGGTTGAGCGAGCGGGCCGATGTGATCGCGCGCTTTCAGGGCGGCCACAATGCGGGCCATACGCTGGTCATCGGCGCGGCGGTGTTCAAGCTGAGCCTGCTGCCAAGCGGGATCGTGCGCGCCGGAAAGCTGAGCGTGATCGGCAATGGCGTCGTGCTCGACCCCTGGCATCTGGTGGCCGAGATCGAGAAGCTGCGCGGACAGGGGGTCGAGATCACGCCGGAGAACTTGATGATCGCCGAGAATGCGCCGCTGATCCTGCCGGTGCATGGAGAGCTGGACCGGGCGCGCGAGGCTCAGGCCTCGGTGGCCAAGATCGGCACCACCGGGCGGGGGATCGGGCCGGCCTATGAGGACAAGGTCGGGCGGCGGGCGATCCGGGTGGCTGATCTCGCCGACGAGGCGACGCTGGAGTTGCGGGTGGACCGGCTGCTGGTGCATCACGACGCCCTGCGCCGCGGTCTGGGCATGGAGCCGATTGACCGCGACGGCCTGCTGCGCGCCCTGCGCGAGATCGCGCCTTTGGTGCTGCCCTATGCCAGGCCCGTCTGGAAGGTGCTGAACGACGCGCGCCGGGCCGGCAAGCGGATCCTGTTCGAGGGGGCGCAGGGCGCGCTTCTGGACATCGACTTCGGCACCTATCCTTTCGTGACCTCGTCGAATGTGATCGCCGGGCAGGCGGCCACCGGCACCGGCGTCGGGCCGGGGGCGATCGGCTTTGTCCTCGGCATCGTCAAGGCCTATACGACGCGGGTGGGCGAAGGGCCCTTCCCGGCGGAATTGCACGATGCCGATGGCGAGCGGCTGGGCGAGCGGGGGCACGAGTTCGGCACCGTCACCGGCCGCAAGCGCCGCTGCGGCTGGTTCGACGCGGTGCTGGTGCGGCAGACCTGCGCCACGTCAGGGGTGTCCGGCATCGCGCTGACCAAGCTTGACGTGCTGGACGGGTTCGAGACGCTGAAGATCTGCGTCGGCTACGAGCTGGATGGCACGCGGATCGATCATCTGCCGATGGCTGCCGATCAGCAGGCCCGGTGCACACCGATCTACGAAGCGATGGACGGCTGGTCCGAGACCACCGCGGGCGCGCGGTCCTGGGCCGAGTTGCCGGGGGCGGCGATCAAATATGTGCGGCGGATCGAAGAGCTGATCAACTGCCCCGTGGCGCTGTTGTCGACGAGCCCGCAGCGCGAGGATACGATCCTGGTGACCGATCCCTTCGCGGATTGAGGAGGCGGGAATGGCATTGAGCTACACGGCGCGGCGCAGATGGTCGCTGGTGATCCTCCTGATCGGCATGCCGCTTTACGTGGTCGTGGCGGTGACGCTGGTCAATGAGATGGAACGCCCGCCGCTCTGGGCGGAGCTGGTGATCTACGTGGCGCTGGGCTTTCTGTGGATCTTGCCGTTCAAATACGTGTTCCGCGGCATCGGTCAGGCCGATCCGGAGGCGAAAGAAACGGATGAGAATGACCCATCCGTTTGATTTTCACCGCGGGCGCGAAGGTCAGTGCGACAGGCGCCTGGCTTCGGCCAGAAAAGGCGAGCGGTCGGAAAGCGCATAGCGCCCGGGCATGACCTTTTCGATCCGGCCGGTGCGCAGAAGCGTGCCAAAGCTGCGCAGGCCATCTTCGCGGGTGACCTTCTTGTCGACGCTGGCTGCCACCAGTCGGCGCATCAGCTGCGGCCGGGTGAAGTGATTGCGGTTTTCCATGCAGGTCGCATAGGCCGCCGCAACTTCCAGCAGATCGGGCAGGGACGAGACGCCAAGCTTGTCGGCGAACTGGGTGAACCCCGCGAGATCGGCGAAGATGTTGTCCCCGTCCTCGCCGTCAAGCTCGTCTTCCTCGGCTTCGGCAGCCTCGGGTTTGGCACGTGCGGCGTTTCGGGTTCCGGCGCGGCGCGCATCGTCGCCGAAATGAAGCTCT
>JAAURK010000263.1 GCA_012032275.1 Tabrizicola sp. | reverse complement strand
GAGATCACCGGATCGAAACGGTCAGAGCCGCGGGTGCCCTTCGGCCAGGTCGTCGAACGCGGCATGCTGCGGCCGGGCGAGGAGCTTTTCTCGCTTGGCAACCGGCACAAGGCCAAGGTGCGGGCCGATGGCACGTTGATCGGCAACGATGTGAAGGGCTCCATCCATCAGGTCGGCGCCGCGCTGGAAGGCGCGCCAAGCTGCAATGGCTGGACCTACTGGCACTTCAAGCGGGATGGAAAGATGGTGTCCATCGACATCCTGCGTCAACAGATTCGTGCGGAGATGGAGGCCGATCAGCGCCCGTCGCACTGACCTCCCGCATGGGAACATCCACGCCTGTGCCCCGGACCGCCTGGGGCACACCTGCCCCGCCATGACATCATGGCGGGGCTTTTTTTGCCCCCGCTCTGTTGTGGTCAGGACCAGAGTCGGCCCTTTGCAAGGAAGCGATCGGCGAGCATCACGGTTCCCGCCGTATAGTCCGGCCCGCCCAGCGCCTGTGCCGTGTCGCTGTCGGCGCGGCTGCCGATCCAGGCCGTCAGCAGCACCCGGCGCAGCATGACCATCACCGGCAGGACGGCCCGATCCTCGGCCGCAAGCGGCGCGATCCGCGCGTAACCCTCGCACCAGAGCGCCATCAGATCGGGAAGCCGCGGATCGGTCTCGATGAAGGACACCGCCGCCGCAAGATCGTACATCCACCAGCCAAAGCCGCAATCGTCGAAGTCGATCGCCCAGAGACTTCCCTGATCGATCATCAGATTGGCCAGTCGCAGGTCGGCATGGATAAGCCCGAACCGCCCCGGCGCCGTGCCATAGGCCCAGAGCCTGTGCGCCAGATCCGCCGCCAGACGATCCAGCACCGCCGCCCCCGCCGGATCAAGGCCCGGCGCATCCCGCCAGCGGCCCCAATGCGGATCGGGCCCGAGGATCGTCTCGACATCCCACCGCTTGCGGGTAAAGCCCGGGGGCCTGGCCCAGTTCCGCGCCTGAAGATGCAGCCGGGCGCTGATCTCGCCCAGCGCGCCGAACCAGCCGTGCAGATCATCGGCCACCTGCACCTCGCGCCCGGGGATCGGCTGGAACGCCACCACAAAGCGGCCGGCCTGTTCCTGCAGCACCGTCCCGGCCTTGTCCGGTACCGGCGCCACGCATCTCAGCCCGTCCACCCCCTGCAAGGCCTGCAGCCAGCAGAGTTCCGAGGCGATCTCCTCTTTCCGGTGATAGCCGTGGCGGTGCACGCGCAGGACAAGCTGATCCGCCCCCGCCATCCAGGTGGCATTCTCCGACTGGTTCAGCAGACGCAACGGCGCCTCTCGTGGCACTCCGTAAAGCGGCAGCAAGGGGCGCAGATCGTCAGGCCTCATCGCCCCTCCGCAGAAGGTAGATATCCATGATCCAGCCATGCTCTGCCCGCAGTTCTGCCCGCGTCGCGACGATCCGGTCAGAGACTTCGGCCAGATCCCCTGCGATCAGGCGCTCCTGCGCCATGCCGACATAGGCGCCCCACCAGATGCGGATACCCGCGGGATCAAGGGCCGTAAACGCCCCGCCGCTGTCCAGCATCACCGCAACGGTCTCTGCGCCCTCCGGCCAGCCCCCTTCGCGCAACCGCCGACCGGTGGTGATGATCACGGCTTCGCCAAGCGTGTTCAGCGCAATGCAATGGGCTGCGGTCAGAAGCTGAAGGCTGGTGATGCCGGGAATGACCTCGGTCGTCACGGCGGGAAGTCGCGCGGCGATGCGCAAGGTGCTGTCGTAGAGCGACGGATCGCCCCAGACGAGCAGCGCGACCTGCCCGCCTTTGGGAAGATGCTCGGCCATCGCTTCTGCCCAGATCCCGGCGATCCGGTCGTGCCAGTCGGTCACCGCCTGCAGATAATCGGGGGTATCGGCGCGGTTCGGAACATCGTATTCCACTACCCGCACGGGTTCGGTCACGAGGTCAGCCAGCAAGGCCCGGCGCAGATCGGCGAGATCGGATTTGTCCTCGCCCTTCCGGGGCAGCAGGATCACCTCGGCCCGGTTCAACGCCGAAACCGCCTGCCGGGTCAGATGGGAAGGGTTGCCGGAACCGATTCCAACAAGCGTCAGATGATACATGCGCTGCGGAGCTCCCGGAATGGCGCGGCTCGCCCCGATCTGCCGACCGGGCCGGGCCGCGGATGTGGCATCGTCACGCCGCCTTGGCCCATAGCCATCCGGCAAGCCAGCCGAGGACGGCCCAGGCCGCAAAGGTGACGCCGATCGCCCGGGCTGTAAACGCCGAAGCGAGCTCTGGCGGCGCCACCCCGCCGAAACCGTCAAGCGCGGGGGCGCCGATGACATGCGGGGCCGCGATCAGCAGGATCGACACGAGCTTTACCGGCCCCCGCCCGAATGCAAGAACCGCCAGCCCGGCCAGAGTTGCCGCCTGCGTGCCGATATACCAGATCTGCCGCGCCTCGATATCCGCCGCCGGTGTGCCCGGAAGCATAGGCGCAAGACCAAGGGCCGGGGCAAGCTGCAAGGCCACGAAACCCGCGATCCCCCAGAGTAGCCCCTCCTTGGCCGTGACCCGGATCCCGTAATGTTCGGCCAGGGCGAAGCCCGCGACAAGGACCAGCCCGTAGGCGACATAGGTCAGCGCCGCGAAGGCCAGGCTCAGCGCATTGCGCGAGATACCGTCGCCGCCACCGCCATGATCCGCCGCATGGTCGTGATCCGCCGCTGCGTCATCGTGGTCATGCGCATGGCCCGCGCCGACCTCTGCGGCGGCCCGTTCAAAATGAACCAGCGCGCCGGTTTCATACTCTTCGCCCAGAAGCAGCAGCTTCTGCACGAAGGCGAATTGCAGGAAGGCCGCGACAAGGCCAGCCGCAAATCCAGCGATCACTGCGCTGGTCAGCAGTCTTTGGGTCATGGGATCAGCGGCTGCTCAGTGGCAGGGAAAGCCGGTCGTGTGGCGCACATCATGCGCGGCATCATGCAGCACCGCCGATTGGGCATGGCCCGCCACGAAGAGAAGGGTCAGGCCAAGCAACCCGACAGCAAAGGCCGGGAGAAGGCCAGAGGCAGGTTTCGCGGCAGTCGTGTTCAGCGTTGTCATCGTCTCAACTCCTTCCCGTCACACCCGACGGGCGCATTGGTTTCCCGCACGGCCGGTCTCCTGACTCGCGGGTCAAAGCGACTTTCCACCTTCCCAGCCCGGGGGCCAGTGGTATCCTGGAAAGCCGCTCGCCGCATACAGTCGCGGGGGCGGTTGGGGCTTGGGGTGCCGGAGATCGGTCCACCCTGTCCTCATTCCCGTTTCAGCCCGGACGCTTTGCGCCGATCGGGCACCGTGCCCGCTTATCTGTCAGCAAGGCCGAAGCGGGGTCAAGCGCAATTGCGCCGGATCGCGGCAAATCCCCGACGCGGTCAACCGGGAATGCGGGCGACCGCCTTCAGACGCAGCGGGCCAAGCACGCGGGCGTCCGCAAGGCGGCCATCGGGCGATGCCGCATAAAGCGCTGCAAAACGCTGCAGATCGGGCAGGTCATCTTCCGTCAGGTCACCGAAAAGATAGGCCACCTTGCCCGCACTGCGAAAGGCGACGGTCTGATCGCGCGTGCAGCCCGACATGCAGTCCACACCCTCGACCCGGGCCTCGGGCAATGCCTTCCGCATGGTTTCGAGAACCCCTGGCGGCCAAGGCTGCAGCTCGTGCAGACAAAGACCCTCACCCGTTCCCCTCCGCCAGCGGCCCGTAGAGGATAAGCGCCGGTTGCGTGCTTTCCGCGTCTTTCAGATACCGGGCCAGCGTCTCGACCGTGAAGCGGACCATGGTCTGATCCGGGGTCGACACCGCTTCGGCAAGCAAAGCGGGCGTGTCACCCGGCAGCCCCTGTGCCACAAGCCGCGCCGCCAGATCGGGGAAGGTCCGCTTGCCCATGTAGACGACGGTCGTCGCCTGGGGATCGGCAAGCGCTGCGATATTGGCGTCGCCGGGCAAGGCGCCGGTGACGTCGGCGCCGGTGATGAACTGCACCCGCCGCGCGGTAAGCCGCCGGGTTAGCGGGATGCCGAACAGGGCCGCCGCGGCAGAGGCGGACGTGACGCCGGGGATGATCTCGTAGCCGATCCCTTCGGCTTTCAGCGAAACGATCTCTTCCTCCAGCCGCCCGAACAGCCCGGCATCGCCCGATTTCAGCCGCACGACCTTTGCCCCGGTGCGGGCATATTCCACCAGAAGGCGGCTGACATGATCCTGCTTCGGCGACGGGCGGCCTGCGCGTTTGCCGACCCCGACGAGATCGGCACCCGGCCGCGCGAGAGCAAGGATGGGGCCGGATGACAGATCGTCGAACAGCACGGCATCCGCCGATTTCAGCCGCTCCGCCGCCTTCACGGTCAGAAGCCCGGGGTCGCCCGGACCCGAAGACACGAAAGAGACAAATCCGGTCATGATGCCTCGGCGATCAGGTGGAAGAAGGTGCCGGTCGCGCGTCCGCCGCCGGGGTGGAGCCGGACCGATCCGGTCTCGGCCACCTCTGTCCCGGTCGCATCGGCCACCCTGGCAAGCGGCCTGTCGGGCTGCTCGAGGATGGTCGAGTAATGGAATTCGTGACCGCGCAGCACCGACCCCGCGGCAAGGCCGGGCATCGGTTCGGCAAGTTCTGCCATCCGGTAGCCAAGATGCATCCTGCGCGCCGCATAACTCGTGACGAGGCCCAGAAGCCCGGTCATCGGATGGCGGATGCCCTCCTTGTCGACCAGCGCCTCGCCCATCACCATGTAGCCACCGCATTCGCCGTGAACCGGCCGGGTTTCCGCAAAGCTGCGCAGGCCTGTCTTGAACGCCGTCGCAGCGGCCAGCCGGCCCGCGTGAAGTTCAGGATATCCGCCGGGCAGCCAGCAGACCTCTGCCCCGGGATCGGGGCCTTCGTCGGCAAGCGGCGAAAAGGGCAGCACCTCCGCCCCCGCCGCACGCCAGCCCTGCAAGAGATGCGGGTAGATGAAGGAAAAGGCCGCGTCCCGCGCCAGCGCGATCCGCTGGCCCGGTGGCGTGATCCGGGGCGCAGGCCCGACGGAGCCGCCCGCGGCCGCCGCGATGACCAGGTCCAGGTCCAGCTTCTCTGCGATCAGAACCGCCGCCTGCGAGATCAGGGCCTCAAGCGCGGGATGCTCCTCGGCCTGAACCAGACCGAGATGCCGCTCCGGCACGGTGATGCGGTCGGATTTGGGCAGGGCCCCGAACACGGTGATCCCCGCCTCTGCCATCCCCGCCCGCAGCAGCGCCTCATGTCTGGGGCTGGCGACGCGGTTCAGGACCACGCCCGCCACCACGACCCCCGGGCGAAAGCGCGCAAGGCCCTGCGCCACCGCCGCCGCCGTCTGTGCCTGACCGGCAGCATCGATCACCAGGATGACCGGCCAGCCCATCAGCGCGGCCACATCGGCACTTGACCCGTTGCCCGTGGCACCCGGCGCGGCAACTCCGTCGAAAAGCCCCATCGCGCCTTCCGCAACCGCGATATCGGCGCCCCCGGCCACCGAGGCCTGGCCCAGCATCGCAGGCCGCCCCATGGCCCAACTGTCGATATTGACCGATGCCCGCCCCGCCGCCGCCGCGTGAAACGCCGGGTCGATGTAATCCGGCCCGCATTTGAACGGCTGCACCACCAGCCCGCGGTCCCGCAGCGCCCGCAGCAGCCCCAGCATCAGCGTGGTCTTGCCCGCCCCCGACGACGGGGCAGAGATCAACAGCCCGCGCG
>JAAURK010000262.1 GCA_012032275.1 Tabrizicola sp. | reverse complement strand
GTCTGCGCCGCCTTCACTGCCGCCAGCGCCGTCTCAAGCCCCAGAAGCGCGCAAACCCCCTCGGCCATCATCGCCTGCACCCGCCCCTCGCCGAAATTCTCGGCGATCGAGGCGACCGGAAAGGCGGGCTTGCCCACCGCCTTCTGCGCATCGATGATCGCCCGGAACGCCGGGTCATAGCCCGACGGATCGCACCGATCCGCGCGGGCGAGTCGATGATGTAAAGCCCCGCGTCATAGGCCTCCAGCATGGCTGAAAAACCTCGGTCGTTCTCGGCCCGTCGCCCCAGATGAAGGTGTGATAATCCAACGGGTTGGAGATCGTGGGGATCTCGCCCAGCACGGCGAACAGCCGGTCATGCGTGGCTTGCGGCACCGGAGGAAAGTCCAGCCCGTGCGGTGCCGCAAGGTCGGCAACCAACCCCGCCTCGCCCCCCGAGCAGGAGAGCGAACAGATGCGGGAGCCGATCTGTGGCCCGTGGAGATGAAAGATCTTCAGCGTCTCGATCATCTCCGACGGCGTGTTCACCTCTGCCACCCCGATCTGCCGCAGCAAGGCGCTCGACGCCGCCCCTCCGCCCGCCAACGAGGCCGTATGCGAAGCCGCAGCCGTCCGCGAAAGCTCGGTCTTCCCCGATTTGATCGCCACCACCCCCTTGCCCAAACCCCTTGCCTTCTCGGCGAGCGCGGCAAAGGCAGGGGCATCGTCGATACCTTCGATGTAAAGACCCACTGCCGTGACGCGCGGATCGTCCAGCAGAGCCCCGGCCAGTTCCGCCAACCCCACCACGGCGGCATTCCCCAGACAGGCAACATAGGCCACCGGCAGACCCCGCTGCTGCATGCCAAGGTTGATCACGATGTTCGACGACTGGCTGACCAGCGCCACACCCCTGTCGACCCGGACGCCACCATGCTGGTCGGGCCAGAGAAGCGCGCCGTCGAGGTAGTTGATCACGCCGTAGCAGTTCGGCCCCAGGATCGGCATCCCGCCAGCCGCCGCGACGAGCCGGTCCTGGAGCCCCGCCTCGCCCGCCTCGGTCCAGCCGGAGGCGAATGAGATCGCGCCTCCTGCGCCCATGGCTGCAAGCTCGGCCACAACCTCCAGCGTCGCGAAGCGGTTCACCCCGATGAAGGTCGCGTCAGGCGGTTCAGGCAGATCGGCCAGCGACGCATAGGCCTTAAGCCCCCCGATCTCGCCCTTTGTCGGATGCACCGGCCAAACAGACCCTTCGAAGCCCATTTTCCGGCATTGCTCGATGACGTTCAGCGCCCAGCCTGCGCCCAGAACCGCAATGTGGCGCGGGCGGAGGAGACGGTCGAGGCGGCTCATGCCCGGCCTCTGCCTGCTGCATCGAGCCCGGGGTTTTCCACCCCCGGACCCCCGAGGATATTTTGCGACGAAGAATGGGAACACCTCGCCCCGGAGCCCGAAGCGAGGTGCCATTCCACGTCACGGTCATCGGCGTCCCCGCCTGTACCGTGAACACAGGGTCGCGCATTAACGTTAACGCGCGGTTACCAAAAACTGGAAAAGCCTTCATTCTTCGTCCTCAAGTATCCCGGGGGTGCGGGGGCTGGCCCCCGCTCCGACCTCTCAACCCCCAACCGCCCTCAGCAATTCGCGGCTGATGATGTGCCGCTGGATTTCGGAGGTCCCCTCCCAGATCCGCTCCACGCGCGCGTCGCGCCAGATGCGTTCCAGGGGCAGCTCGTCCATCAGCCCCATGCCGCCATGGATCTGGATCGCCTCGTCGGCCACCATCGCCAGTACCTCGGTCGCCTTCAGCTTGGCCATCGCCATATCGCCCTCGGTCACTGTCCCGGAATCATACTTCCAGGCCGCCTCCCGCGTCAGAAGCTCCGCCGCTTTCAGCTCCATCGCCATGTCGGCCAGCTTGAAGCTGACCCCCTGGAACTTGCCGATAGCCTGTCCGAACTGCTTGCGCTCCGCCGCATAAGCCACCGCCAGCGCCAAAGCCCGCTCCGCCCTGCCGAGGCAGGTCGAGGCGACCTGCAGCCGCGTCGCCCCAAGCCAGGAGTTCGCCACCTCAAAGCCCTTATGGACCTCGCCGAGCACATTCGCGACGGGCACCCGGCAATCGTCAAACTCAAGGACCGCGTTGGTGTAGCCCCGGTGGCTCACGTTCCGGTAGCCCTCGCGCACCGTGAAGCCGGGTGTCCCCTTGTCGACGAAAAACGCCGTGATCAGCTTCTTTCGCCCCCGCGGCGTGTCTTCCTCACCGCTCGCCATGAACACGATGGCAAAGCCCGCAAGGTCGGCGTGGCTGATGAAATGCTTGGTCCCGTTCAGCACCCAGTCGCCGCCGTCAGCCTTTGCCGAGGCCTTCATCCCCCGCAGATCAGACCCCGCGCCGGGTTCGGTCATGGCGAGGCAATCCCAGGTCTCGCCGCGAATACAGGGCATCAGGTATCGCTCGCGCTGCTCTGCATTTCCGGCCAGCAGGATGTTCGACGGCCGCGCCACGCAGGTCCAGTGCAGCGCGTAATTCGCCCGCCCCAGCTCCTTTTCGTAGAGAAGCCAGGACAGCGTATCGAGCCCCGCGCCACCCACCTCTACCGGCATGTTTGCGGCATAAAGCCCCGCCGCCATCGCCTTCGCCTGGATCTCGCGGATCAGCTCCAGCGGCAGAACCCCCGTCCGCTCTACCGTTTGCTCATGCGGGTAAAGCTCTGTCTCGACGAAGGCGCGCGTCGTCTCGACGATCATGTGCTGTTCTTCGCTCAGGCCGAAATCCATCATGCCCTCGCTTGTCCGACCGCCCGGCCGGCACCGTCCGGCAGCGGCAGACCCATATGGGCTTCGGCTATGGCCTTCAGTCGTGCCCAGACTTCCGGCGCGGCGGGCACCGACTTCCCGGCTTGCATGTCGACATGCAGGCACAGCTGCTCGACCGTCGCCACGCAGGTCTCGCCCCGCAGAATCCGGACAAAGCTGCGAAAGCGCTTCTCATCCGCACTGATGATCTGCAACTCGCCGCGCAACTGATCCCCAAGCTTCGCCTCGCCGAGGTGCCGGATATGCGTCTCGGCCGAATAGAACGAATGCCCCGCCGCCACATAATCCATCCCCGCGCCGATCAGCCGCAGGAAGTTGTCCACCGTCTCGGAGTTCGCGAAGTAATAGCGGCTTTCGGTCATGTGGCCGTTGTAGTCGATCCAGCCCGGCAGAACCTGCCCCTGCCACATCACCAGCGGGGCCGCCTTCACCCCGGTATGCAGCCCTTCCGTCAGTTCCGCAATGACCGCCGCCGCGCGCCGTTCGTCATGCTCTTTCAGCACCCGGCCCGCGCCCCAATTCCGCTCTTTCAAGGCGCGCAGGAATCCCACGAGGTTGCGGTCGCGGATGCGTTCCAGCTCGCGGATACCGTACATGCCTGACTGTGCGTCGGACTGGCCTGCCACCAGATCGACCAGCTCATCGTTGAACTCGGGCACATCCATGAGCTTCGACCATGGCCATTTCAGCGTCGGCCCGAACTGCGCCATGAAGTGCCGCATTCCGGCCTCGCCGCCCGCGATGCGGTAGGTCTCGAACAGGCCCATCTGCCCCCAGCGCAACCCGAAGCCCATGCGGATCGCCTCGTCGATCTCTTCAGTCGTGGCGATGCCGTCCTTCAGCATCCACAGGGCCTCGCGCCAGACCGCCTCGAGGAAGCGGTTGCCGATGAAGGCGTCGATCTCATGCCGGATCACCAGGGGAAACATCCCGATGTCGCGCATGATCTGTACGGTCTTTTCGACCACCGCCGGAGGGTTGGCGGGCGACCCTGAGACCTCGGAGAGGGGCAAGAGGTAGACCGGGTTGAACGGGTGTGCCACGATGATGTTCTCCGGCGCCGGGCTGCCGGTCTGCAGGTCCGATGCCTTGAACCCGCTGGTCGACGACCCGATCAGAACGGCGGGATTTGCCTGCTGCAACTGGGCATAGACCCTGTGCTTGAGGTCAATCCGCTCGCTGACCGATTCCTGCACATATTCCGCGCCCTCCACCGCCTCGCCGATGGTGCCGTGGAAGGTGAGCTTCCCCTCCGCAGGCATTGGCACGTCCGAGAGCGCGGGCAGGGCGAGCCGGGCATTCGCCATCACCGCCGCAATCTTCCGCTCCGCCTCTGGGTCGGGGTCGAACACCCCCACATCCCAGCCATTCAGAAGGAACCGCGCGGCCCAACCGCCGCCGATAACCCCGCCGCCGATGATTGCTGCCTTGCGGTTCATTTCAATCCCTTGTCTTTCGATCGCGCAAGACGGCGAACATCCAATGACCAACGGCGCAAAATACAAAGCTCATCCACAGCGAAGGAACCCAAATGAATGCCACTGTGAAGCTCATTGCCGTTGCGAGATTTCCCGACCCTTGCTTTGAGTCTCCTATCAGCATCAGCCCAAGTAGCAGGGCTGAGAGCGCGATAGTCACTAGGAACAGAATGCCGACTCTTCCACGGACCCCGAGCAGCGCTCCAACGCAAACCCATCCGGTAATTCCGCCATATATGAGTATCAGCATTAGCACCTGACGCACTCATTTCCCCACCGGCGCGCGCTTCTCCAGCTTCAGCTTGGCCCGCACTTCCGCCGGCGTGATCACCCGCGCGCCCATGTTCTCGACAATCGTGCAGGCCCGCTCCACCAGTTGCGCATTCGTCGCCAGCACGCCCTTCTCCAGCCAGAGGTTGTCTTCCAGCCCCACCCGCACATTCCCCCCGGCGAGCACGGCCGCCGCGACATAGGGCATCTCGTGGCGCCCGATGGAGAAGGCGCTCCAGTGCCAGCCCTGCGGCACGTTGTTCACCATCGCCATGAACGTATTCAGATCATCCGGCGCGCCCCAGGGCACACCCATGCAAAGCTGTACCAGAACCGGTTCCGGGATCACCCCCTCACGCACCAGTTCCTTCGCCAGCCAGAGATGCCCCGTATCAAACGCCTCGATCTCGATCCGCACTCCCGCCGCCGTCATCCGCCGCGCCATGTCGCGCAGCATGCCGGGGGTGTTGACCATCACATAATCGGCCTCGTTGAAGTTCATCGTACCGCAGTCGAGCGTGCAGATCTCTGGCCGGCAGTCGACCACATGCGCCACCCGCTCTCCGGCCCCCGCCATGTCCGACCGGGGCGACATCACGCCCATCGCCTCGGTCCCATCAAACAGCAGGTCGCCGCCCATTCCGGCGGTCAGGTTCAGCACCACATCGGTGTCACTGTCGCGGATGCGCTCGGTCACTTCGCGGTAAAGGGTGGGATCGCGGGCGGGTTTGCCGGTCTCGGGGTCGCGCACATGGCAATGCACCACCGCCGCCCCGGCCTTCGCCGCAGCGATGGCGCTGTCGGCGATCTGCTTCGGGCTGCGGGGCACGTGCGGAGAGCGATCCTGCGTGCCGCCAGACCCGGTCACGGCGCAGGTGATGAAGACCTCACGGTTCATGGTCAGCGGCATCGCACCCTCCTTCTTGGCACCCCCACCATAGCCCGCTTGCGCGCCGACGCGTTGCACTTTACGAAATCCTGATGACGAAAAATGCCCTCTTTGCCACCGCCGACGGCCCGGTGACCATCGCGCTCTTCGTTCTGCCGCAGGCGTCGATCCTCGAGGTCGCCTCGGCGCTTGATCCCCTGCGCAACGCGAACCGGCATCTGGGGCAGGAGGCTTACCGGTGGCGCGTCGTCACCCCCGATGGCGCGCCCGCGCCACTGACCTGCGGCATATCGCTGCCCTCCTCCGGCCCGCTTGCCCATGCCGCCGGCGCCGATGCGCT
>JAAURK010000261.1 GCA_012032275.1 Tabrizicola sp. | reverse complement strand
GCTGCTTCTGGACGAACCCTTCGCCGCACTCGGCCCCGCGCTGAAGGGCGAGATGCTGGCGCTCGTGGCCGAGATGGCAGAGGAAACCGGGGCGACTGTCCTGATGGTGACGCATGACCCGAAGGATGCCGAGCGATTTGGCGAGCGCACGGTGCTGGTTGCGGACGGGCTGGCCGCGCCGCCCCGTCCCACAGCCGCCTTTTCGCCGACCCGCCGGAAGCGCTGGCGACCTACCTTGGCCGATGACGAAAAAACCCCGCCCGGGAAAAGGGCGGGGGTCTTTTCTGCGGTGGCGGTCCGATCAGGGCTGCTTCTTGCCCTTCAGCCCGGCCCAGAGCCGCTTGTTCGTCAGATAAAGCAGGGTCGAGAGCAGGGCGAGGAACAGCACGCCCACAAATCCCGCCTCTTTCCGCGCCATCAGCTTCGGCTCGGCCGCCCACATCAGGAAGGCCGAGACGTCCATCGACATCTGGTCCAATGTCGCAGCCGTGCCGTCGGCATAGGTCACCTGATCATCGCTGAGCGGCTGCGGCATGGCGATCCAGCTGCCCTCGATGGTGGAGTGCCCCTCTTCGTTCTTGCAGGCGTCCGGGATCGCGCCCTTGGCGAAATACTTGTTGTAATAGCCATCGGATTCGAAATCCGGCGGCGCATTCGGGCGGCTCGTTCATAGCCCATCAGGATGGCGTGGATGTATTCCGGCCCGCCCATGCCGCGGAAAAGCTGGTTGACGCCGCTGCCATAGGGCCCGTGGAAACCGGCCCGCGCCTTGGCCATCAGGCTGAGGTCGGGTGCATTTTCCAGCGCGGAGCGCGGGAAGTTGTCGGTCGGGGTGCCTTCGCGATCCTCGCCGGTTTCCTTGTCGGTGACCGTGAACTGCTTGGCATATTCGCGGATCTGGTCCTCGGGCATGGCCGCCCGCCCTCGTCAGAGAGGGTGCGGATCGGCACGTAACGCAGCCCGTGGCAGGCGGCGCAGACCTCGGTGTAGACCTGCAGGCCGCGCTGCAACTGCATCTGGTCGAACTTGCCGAACGGGCCTTCATGCGCGAAATCGACATCCGGGATGATGATCTCTTCCCCGGCGGCGAAGGCGGCTCCCACTGTCATTGCCATGGCCGAAACAGCGGTGAGTGCGATTTTCCTGAACATTTTCAGCTTCCTTCTCACTCGGCCGGGTGGGTTTTGGGCCCGTAGTGGGCTTTGAAGTCATCTTCGATCGTGGCGGGTTGCGGCAAGGGCTTCTCGATCACGCCCAGAAGCGGCAGGATGATCAGGAAGTAGGCGAACCAGTAGGCCGAGGCGATCAGCGAGATCGTGGCATAAGGCTCTTCCGCAGGCATCGCCCCACACCACATCAGCACCACGAAGTCGATGCAGAGCAGTGCGAACCACCATTTGAACATCGGGCGATAACGGCCCGAGCGTACCGAAGAGGTGTCAAGCCAGGGTGCCAGGGCCATGACGACGATGGCGCCGAACATGGCCAGCACGCCGAAGAATTTGGCATCGATGATGCCGAACGACAGCCAGTTGGCCGCGATCACCACCCAGACATCGCCGGTGAAGGCGCGCAGGATCGCGTAGAACGGCAGGAAATACCATTCCGGCACGATATGCGCGGGCGTCGAAAGCGGGTTCGCCTCGATATAGTTGTCAGGGTGGCCGAGGAAGTTCGGCATGAAGCCGACAACCGCGAAGAAGAGCGCAAGGATCACCGCAAGAGCGAAGAGATCCTTGATCACGAAATAGGGCCAGAACGGCACGGTATCGCGGTTGGCCTCTTCCTTTGATCCCCGGCGCACTTCAACCCCGGTCGGGTTGTTGTTGCCGGTGGTGTGGAAGGCCCAGATATGCACCGCAACCAGTGCCGCGATCACGAAGGGCAGCAGGTAGTGAAGCGAGAAGAACCGGTTCAGCGTGGCATTGTCGACCGCGGGGCCGCCGAGGAGCCATTCCTGAATGGTCGGCCCGATGCCGGGAATGGCGCCGAAGAGGCCGGTGATCACCGTCGCACCCCAGAAGGACATCTGGCCCCAGGGCAGAACGTAACCCATGAAGGCCGTCGCCATCATCAGAAGGTAGATCAGCATGCCGATGATCCACGTGATCTCGCGCGGGGCCTTGTAGCTGCCGTAGTAGAGCCCGCGGAAGATGTGCAGATAGACCGCGAAGAAGAACAGCGACGCCCCGTTCATGTGCAGGTAGCGGATGAAATGGCCGCCATTCACGTTGCGCATGATATGTTCGATCGAGGCGAAGGCCATGTCGACATGCGGGGTGTAGTGCATCACCAGAACGATGCCGGTGACGATCTGCAAGGCAAGGCAGAAGGTCAGCACGATGCCCCAGATCCACATCCAGTTCAGGTTCTTGGGCGTCGGGATCATGATCGTGTCGTAAAGAAGCCCGACGATCGGGAGGCGGCGGTGAAGCCAGCGCTCGCCACCGCTTTTCGGCTCGTAACGGTCGTGCGGAATTCCGGCCATGATACTGCTCCTTACCCGAGCTTCAGAGTGGTTTCGTCTTCGAAAGCGGCAACCGGAACCGGCAGGTTGCGGGGCGCCGGGCCTCTGCGGATGCGGCCCGCAGTATCGTAATGCGAGCCGTGGCAGGGGCAGAACCAGCCACCGAAGTCACCGGCCCCGTCGCCCAGCGGCACGCAGCCGAGGTGGGTGCAGACACCCATCATCACCAGCCATTCGCCCGCTTCGTCGAGGGTGCGGTTCGCGTCGGAGGCATCGGCGTCCGGCTTGTTGGCATTGTCGGCCAGCGGATCGGGCAGTTCCTCCAGCGTGGCGGCGCGCGCGGCCTCGATCTCTTCGGCCGTGCGGCGGCGGATGAAGACCGGCTTGCCCAGCCATTTGACCGTGAGCTGCGTGCCAACCTCGACGGCAGAGACATCGACGAAGATCGAGGACAGCGCCTGCACATCGGCCGAGGGGTTCATCTGGTTGATCAGCGGCCAGACCGCGGCCCCGGTGGCCACCACGCCGGCGCCTGCCGTGGCGTAGTAAAGGAAATCCCGCCGGGTGCCTGCGCCGGTGTCTGCGTGATTGTCTGCTTGGGACACGAATTTTCTCCCGTTGGATGGACGGCGCGGGGCCGTCCCGAAGTGTATCGGGCATTGTTTCCACCATGCCCCTTGCGCGCCTCTTAGCCAAGCTCGCGCCAATCGTCCAGCGGACAAACAATCGCAGCCCCAGTGAATTGGCGACCGTCGCCCGGTTGCGACAGGCATTCCCCTGCCCTCCTGCGCCCCATGGCGCCGGAAAATGCCGCCGCCTTGCCTCAACGGATTGAACCGAACGGCAACACTCTGTAATCCCGGGAGGCTGGTGCGGGGGGCCGCGACAGAGAAGGGACGCCGGTTTGCCGAGATATGCCGCCATGACCATGGTTCACCGCGAAGAGGCCTATCTGGCGCTTTGGCTGAAGCATTACGAACCGATGTTCGGGCGCGAGAATCTTTACATCCTCACCCATGGCGGCGATCCCCGGATCGTGGAGATGGCCGCGGGGTGCCGCCTTGTCTATCTGCCGCGCCTGTCGGTCGATGGCCGGTTCAACATCAATCGCTTCGGCCTTCTGAACGCCTATGCGAACTTTCTTGTCGCGCAATATGACGGGGTCGTGGCCGGCGATGTCGACGAGCTGGTGTTTGTCGATCCCGCGCTTGGCATCTCCTTCACCGACTTCGCCGAAGAGCATCGGAAATCGGCCGAGGTGCTCTGGGTGTTCGGGCTCAACCTGTTCGAACGGCGCGGCGATGGGCCGCTGGAGGAGGGCAAGCCGGTTCTGGCACAGCGCCGCCATGCGCGATGCGAACATGACTATTGCAAGCCCCTGGTTGTGTTCAAGAATCCGGAGTGGACGGTCGGCTATCATTCCGCCATGGCGACGCCGGTGCTGCCGACCGGTCTTTACATGGTGCATCTGCATCACTTCTCGCGCGCGCTGACCGAGCAGATCGCCGAGCAGCGGCAGGAAACGCTGGCCGAAAACCCGCAGATCCTTGACTCGCGGGCCTTCCGCAAGCGGTGGTGGGGGCAGCGGATGGGCCTGAGCCGCCAGTATCTGAAGAACATGAGCGCCAAGCCGGTCGAGGATCTGGACGACAGGATCGATGATCTTCTGGCGCATCTGCGGTCGCATGTGGTGCAAAGCCGCTGGGGCGGGCGCGGCTATCAGCAGATGGTGTTCGAGGAAAAGCCGGATTTCACCCTGCGCCTGCCCGAACGCTTTGCGCAGGTGATCTGACCCGGCTCAGCCCGCTGCCGTCGCCTGCATCGAGGGGCGTTCGGCGAAGCCCGCAAACCACTGGGCAAGGCCGGGTCGGCCGTCACGCCATGTCCGCTCCGGCTGGCGGAAGTCGAGATAGCCAAGCGCCGCCGCCAGCGCGATCTGCGACATGTCGACCGGTCCGGCCAGATGGCTGAGCCAGCGCGCCTCGACCGCATCCAGGGCGCGGTCGATCTTGGCCGACTGCCCGGCCATCCAGTCGGGATACCGGAATTCGGCCGGGCGGACGACGCTTTCATAGCGCATCAGAACCGCGGCATCGGCGATTCCGTCCGCCGTCGCCTCCAGCGTCAGAACCGGCCAGAGCCGCGCCCCGCCGGGATAGAGGCCAAGATCGAAGAGATCGTCGAGATAGCGGCAGATCACCCGGCTGTCATAGAGCGCCCCGCCATCCTCGCGCACCAGGGCCGGGATCTTGCCCAGGGGATTGCGGTCAAGCGGGATGGACCCGGGGTCGACCGGCGTCCCCGATGCCGCGATAAGCGTGACCGCATCCGCGCGACCCGCCTCCTGCAGCACGATCATCACCTTGCGCACGAAGGGCGATGCGGGCGCGTGGTAAAGCTGCATCATGGCCTATCCCTTCCGGATGCGCAGCCGTGTCATCACCGCGGCGTCGATCTCGATCCGGCGCGATCCGATGCGGATCACCCGGACGAGGCGCGCGGCGGTGTTGGTCTGGCGCTGATCGCCGGCTGCCCGATCTGCCGGGCGGTGGACGGCAATCCCCTCGCCCAGATCGTCGAACGCATCCTCGACCCGCTGATCGGTGCGGCCGGGAAAGCTGCGCGCGGCGACATAGCGTTTCACCGCGTAACCGGCAGCGGTGACAAGGCCAAGGCGCATGGCAAGCGGAAGAAGCGGGGCAAGGGGCAGCGGCATGGCCAATCCTCCGGTTCAGTCTCCAAAGGATAGGGGGTCCGCCACCACCTGTCCATGCGGCTTGCAAAGCCCCGCTCAGACCGGCCCGAAGGCATGGGCCGCCATGGCCAGCGTCAGCCCGGCGGACAGGGTGATCGACGCCGTGCGCGGCCAATTGTAAGCCACAAGCTCGGCAATCAGCGCATCGTTCTTGCCGCCCCGCTCCAGCCGACCATGGCGCGGAATCTCCAGCCCCAGGGTTACGGCAAGACCGACCAGCCCCATGACGATATTGACGATCGCCAGCCAGACCGGGACCGATTCAGGCAAGACGGCAAAGACCGCGACCGGCATGAGGAACGACAGGAAACCGGGAATGATCACCACGAGCGGAATGTGGGCGGTGTAGAACCGATGGTACGGGATGTACTCCGCGGGACCGACCTTGCCGAACAGGGGATAGACGACAATCTGGATGGTCCAGATCTGCAAGTTGTAGATCTGGATGACCAGCGCGACGAGCAGGACATGATGTCCGAAGTCCATGATGAAACCTTGGGTGCCGTTGTGGCGGGAAGGTAACGCCGCAGTGCCACAATTTATTCCGGCGGATCACCCATCTGCCCGCGCAT
>JAAURK010000260.1 GCA_012032275.1 Tabrizicola sp. | reverse complement strand
TGCCGACCTATTGAAACGCGGCGAAGCCGATCATCTGGCCAAACCGTCCGAATTCAAACGCTACGGATCAGCCCGCAAGCTTTACACCTTCAACATCGACAACGCGGCGTCCTACTGATGCCCGTTCAACCTGAACATCGCTTGCCGCCTCCCCTCCCCCTCGTGGGGAGGGGCTGGGGGTGGGGGGCCGCCTGCGCCCAATCTGTCACAGCCTGGCCCTCGCCCTCGTCGCAACCGCAGCGCAAGCCCAGATCATCCCCACCGGTTCCCCGGCCGCGGATATCCTGCTGTCGCGGGCCGTCAGCGAACATCGCACGTTTCTGACCTGTTCATCCCTCGACCCCCAAACCCATGCCCTGATCACCGCCAACTGGCAGAGGGATGTCACGGCCGCCACCGCAATCCTCACCGCAGGGAATGTCGCCGCCGAGGCGATCACCGCCTTCACCGCCACGGCGCAGCCAGAGAATCTGCTGCCCGCTTCCGACACCCCCTATGCTGATGTCCGGCAGTTCTGCGAAGCGCATGCCGATTGGCAAGCGACCTACGGCCAGCTGAATTTCACCCTGCTGGAGCTGACATTGCCGGGGGCCCTCGAATGACCTGCCCTGCCCCCGGCCAGATCCGCGGCGCCACGGCGCAGAGGGCGGCATGACGGGCCTCGCCTCGCTTTTCGCCTTCGGGCAATTGCAGGTCAGCTGGATCTATTTCTGCCTGCTGGCGCTTCTGGCGCTGGATTTCTACTTTCTCGGCCGGGGCCTTCTGACCGTCACGCCGACACCGCCGCAGAATGGGCCCTGGGCCAACCCGGCCCTTCGCCTGCCCGGTTGCGCGCCTCGGTCTGGGTATCGCTCGCCATCGCGCTGGCCTATGGCGCGGCGCTTGTGCTGCGGACGCCCTTGGCCTTCTGGCTGGCGATCGGCTACCTCGGGCCAGCGCTCTATCGCTATGTGCTGACGATCCCCTTCGCCGCGACGCCGCGCGACATCGGCAGCACGACCGGCAGCCTGATCGGCACTGCTGTCCAGGTGCTGCTGATGCTGGCGGGGATCGCAAGCCTTGACCCGCTGTCCGGATTTCCCCTGCGCCTCGCCTCCCATCTTTCCGGAGCCGCGCCATGACCGCCACCAGACCTGACCTGCACCTTCGGACCACCCTGATCGGCACCCCCGGCGCTGGCTTCACCACGGAAAAGGAGTGTCTGACATGACCCCCGAACTGACCGTCCTTGCCCTTGCAGGCCTCCTCCAGGCCGTCCAGTTCATCCTCTTCGCCGCCCCTGCCAACCGCGAGCTTGGCGTGGGCTATACCTCCAGCCCCCGCGACCGACCGCCCTCGCGGCAGGTGTCTACGCTGACCGGCCGTTTGCAGCGCGCGATGAACAATCATTTCGAAGGGCTGATCCTCTTCACCCTCGCGGTGGTGGTGGTCACGCTTGGCAACCAGTCCACCCAAGTCACCCAATACGCCGCCTGGGCCTATCTTGGCGCGCGCGTCCTTTATATTCCCGCCTATGCTTTCGGCTGGCGCCCTTGGCGTTCCGCGATCTGGGGCGTAGGTTTCTTCGCAACACTGACGATGATCGTGGCCACCCTGATCTGACGGCCGCCGAAAGGAACATACCATGGCAGACTTCGACACCATCATCATCGGCGCCGGCCCCGGCGGTTATGTCGCGGCGATCCGCGCTGCGCAGTTGGGGCTGAAGGTCGCTTGCGTCGAAGGGCGCGAGACGCTGGGCGGCACCTGCCTCAACGTCGGCTGCATTCCGTCGAAGGCCCTGCTTCACGCAACGCACATGCTGCACGAAACCCATGAGAATTTCGAAAAGATGGGCCTCATGGCCGCCGCGCCAAAGGTCGACTGGGCCAAGATGCAGGCCTACAAGGCCGATGTCGTGGGCCAGAACACCAAGGGGATCGAGTTTCTGTTCAAGAAGAATAAGATCACCTGGCTGAAAGGCTGGGCGACGATCCCCGCGCCCGGTCAGGTCAAGGTCGGCGATGAGGTCCACGGCGCAAAGAACATCGTCGTCGCCACGGGGTCCGAGGCCTCCAGCCTCCCCGGCGTCACCGTGGATGAGGAAACCGTCGTCACCTCGACCGGCGCGCTGACGCTGGGCCGCATCCCGAAAACCATGGTCGTCATCGGCGCGGGCGTCATCGGCCTTGAGATGGGCTCGGTCTACGCGCGCCTTGGCACCGAGGTGACGGTCGTCGAATACCTCGATGCGATCACCCCGGGCATGGATGCAGAGGTCGCCAAGGCCTTCCAGCGCATCCTGCAAAAGCAGGGGCTGAAGTTCGTCCTTGGTGCTGCGGTGCAGTCGGTGGCCAGGGGCAAGAAGGGCGCGACCGTGACCTGGAAGCTGAAGAAGGACGACAGCGAGGCAAAGCTTGACGCCGAGATCGTCCTCGTCGCCACCGGCCGCAAGCCCTTTACGGTGGGGCTGGGGCTCGAGGCGCTTGGTGTCGAGATGGGCCCGCGCGGCACGGTGAAGACCAACGACCATTTCCAGACCAATGTCAAAGGCCTCTACGCCATCGGCGACGCCATCGCCGGACCGATGCTTGCGCACAAGGCCGAAGACGAAGGCATGGCCGTGGCCGAGATTCTGGCGGGCCGGCATGGCCATGTGAACTACGGCGTGATCCCCGGCGTGATCTACACGACGCCCGAGGTTGCAAACGTGGGCCAGACCGAGGAACAGCTGAAAGGGGAAGGCCGCGCCTACAAGGTTGGCAAGTTTCCCTTCATGGGCAACGCGCGGGCCAAGGCGGTCTTCCAGGCTGAAGGTTTCGTCAAGATCATCGCTGACGCGGCGACCGACCGCATCCTTGGCGCGCATATCATCGGCCCGGCAGCGGGTGATCTGATCCACGAGGTCTGCGTTGCGATGGAATTCGGCGCCTCGGCCCAGGATCTGGCGCTTACCTGCCACGCTCACCCGACCTGGTCCGAGGCGGTCAGGGAGGCCGCGCTCGCCTGCGGTGACGGCGCGATCCACGCCTGATCCGATCCCGCCGCCGCCCCAGAGAAGTCAGATTGATGGCTTGGGAATGTCACAGAGTCCGTTGACACCGCCTTTCACCACAGTGTGAACGAGGGATATCTGATGTTTTCGAAGACGTTACTGAGCGCTGTCGCCGGACTGGCCACGATCTGCCTTGCAACCACCGCAGAGGCCCGCCGCGGCGGCGGTGGGTCGTATGAGTTCATGGAATATGTTGCGGATTTCAAGGCGCCCGCAGAGGCGACGGACGGCAAGCAGCTTTATCTTTGCCATCTGATCAAGGATTACCACGCGCTTTTCGTGCCACTCTACTATCAGTCCGAAGGTTATGTCCTGGCTGAAAATCGTTGTGATACAGAGAATTACTATGATTTCACCGCCGCTGCGCTGGCAGAGGCAAAGGCCGCGGGGGCATTGCCGGCCGATCTTCCCGATGCACCGTCGATCAGCCTTGCACGGCGCATTCCCACGGTCATTCTCGGGCTTGTCATCCTGTTCGGTATCCTCGCGAAGTTCCGGCGGAAAAACGCGGCGTAAGTCGCGCCCTGTCGCTGCGCACAGGTCGACCGTCAGGCCGTGAGGTGCCGCAACCCCTGCGTCACATCCGTCCGCACCGCCAGCCGGAGGCCGGGCTCGTCGCCGGCCTTCAGCGCGGCAAGGATGGTGCGATGATGGTGCGGGGCCTCGTGCCGCCGCAACCGCGCATAGACCGCCCGCATCGTCGGGCCAAGCTGGAGCCAGACGGTTTCACACATTGCCAGCATCGCCGGGGTCTGGGCCCGAAGATAGAGCGTGCGGTGAAACTCCAGATTGGTCCGCACATAGGCCACGGCATCCTGCTTGACCACGGCTTCCGCGTTCAGCGTATTGATCGCACTCAGCCTTTCGATCAGCGCGAAATGGGCGCGCGGAAGGGCGCGGGATGCCATCTCCGGCTCCAGGAGCGCGCGGATCGCGGCCAGTTCCTCGATCCGTTCGGGCGAAAGCTCCGGCGTGGATATGCGGCCGGAGGAAGAGACGGTCAGCGCGCCTTCCGCCACCAGCCGCCGCACCGCCTCGCGCGCGGGCGTCATCGACACACCGTGCTGCTTGCCAAGTCCGCGCAGGGTCAGCGACTGTCCCGGTGGAAGCTCACCATGCATGACCTGCTGGCGCAGGCTGCGATACAGCCGTTCATGCGCGGCGGCGTTCGGGTCGGTGAGGCGGGGCGAAACCGGCATGGGGCGAAAGCAAACACCCGAAGCGACTGCGGTCAATCCCCGAAACGATACCGCTGCAGCGCCTGCCCATGCTCCCGCAGCCAGGCCCGTTCGCGCTTCCAGCCCGGGAACATGTCCGAAACCACCGCCCAATAGGCCGGGGAATGGTTCATCTCCACCAGATGGGCCACCTCATGCGCCGCGACATAGTCAAGCACCGAAGGCGGGGCCATGATCAGCCGCCAGGAATACATCAGCCCGCCGGCCGGACTGCAGGAGCCCCAGCGCGACCGCGTATCGCGCAGTGTCATCGTGGAAAAGCGCCGCCCGACCAGCGTGGCATAGTGATCCGACGCCCGGGCAAGACGGTCACGCGCCAGGGTCTTCAGCCAGGCCGAGATGCGCGGTCCCGCCCGCTCCGGATCGCCGGGCACGAGCAGGCTGTCACCCTCCACCCGGACCAGCCTCCCCGGCGCGGCCGAGATCATCAGCGGCCTGCCCTCCACCGGGAAGCAGCACCCCGGGCGTCACCCGAAGCGGCATCGCTTCCGGCATCCGCTCCAACGTTTCGCGCAGCCAGCCTTCCTGCTGGCCAAGAAACCGCAGCGCATCGCTTTCCCGGGCGCGCAGCGGGATCGACAGCGTCACCTTGCCATCAAGCTGCGAGATGCGAAGCGAGAATCGCTTGCTCCGCGCGGAACGTTTCACATGCACGTGAACCGATGGCGGCCCGGGCAGAACAGGCATCGATTGTCCCTCGATCCTCTTGAATTGCTCACCATTCATAGACATTTCGGCGCGGTGATAAAAGCCTTTGACAGCCGTCCCCGGCTATGGCAAGCGACTGCTTTCTTCTATCCACCTCGTGAAGGGATCACCATGCCCAAGCAAGAATGGGGCACGAAACGCGTCTGCCCGACAACCGGGAAGCGTTTTTACGACCTGAACCGAACACCGATCGTCAGCCCCTATACGGGCGAAGTCGTCGATATCGAATCCACCCGCCGCAAGATGGTGGCTGCCGTGATTTCGCGCGTCGCACCCGAGAAGGACGACGACGTGCTGGTCGATGACATCGAAGCCGAAGACGACCTGCTCGCCGACGAGGCAACGGACGATGCCGAACTCGACGACGATCTGCTTGAAGATGACACCGACGACAATGTCTCGCTCGACGATCTGGCTGATGTGGCCGGCGACGAGGAAGAGACCTGATCGGGGGATGACGGGCGCGTGGCGGGGCAAAGTTTTCCCTTGCACGCCTGCGCGCCCTCCCCTAAACACCCGGCATCGCAGCGGGAACTCTGCGAGACCTCCGGTGGGGCCATAGCTCAGTTGGGAGAGCGCTTGAATGGCATTCAAGAGGTCAGCGGTTCGATCCCGCTTGGCTCCACCAATTTCACTTGATCTGATTGGCAATATTCGGCCTGGCTGAGGCCGTCTGATACGCGGAGCGCAGCCGCGGTGCAGCCCGGAGAGACCTGGCCTTCAGGCGATGAGGCGGCCGCCCGCGACGCCCGCGATCCTGGCCTCCACGATCTGGCCTTCACGCTGATCCTGGGCAAAATCCACTTCGGCAAAACCCTCCGTCCGCCCCATCCG
>JAAURK010000019.1 GCA_012032275.1 Tabrizicola sp. | reverse complement strand
GGCGCCAGAACCTTCGACCACCTCATCAAAGCCCTGGGAGACATCTGCGACCTCTTCACACCAGAGGAATGCTCAAGCTACCTCAGGCATGCAGGATATGTCTCAAGGTAAATGCAAAAGGGTCTAGCGGTCTGGTACAGCAAGGCCGGTGGCGGGCCGAAGCTCATGCCCTTGCGGCGCGGATCAGGTCCAGAATGTCTTTCGCGGCTGCCGGAATATTGGTGCCCGGCCCGAAGATCGCCTTGACCCCCGCCTCTTTCAGGACCGCGTAATCCTGCTGTGGAATGACGCCCCCGCAGATCACCAGGATATCCTCTGCCCCCGCAGCCTTCAACGCTTCCACGAGCTTTGGTGCCAGCGTCTTGTGGCCTGCCGCCTGGGACGAGATGCCCACCACATGCACATCATTGTCGATGGCATCCTGTGCCGCCTCTTCCGGGGTCTGGAAAAGCGGACCCACGTCCACGTCAAAGCCGATGTCGGCAAAGGCGGTCGCAATCACCTTCGCGCCCCGGTCGTGGCCGTCCTGGCCCATCTTGACGACCAGCATGCGCGGCCTGCGCCCCTCGTCTTCGGCAAAGGCCTCCACTTCTTTCTGGATCGCCTCGAACCCGGCATCGCCCTCGTAGGCGGCGCCATACACCCCGGCGAGGGTCTTCACCTCGGCCCGATGCCGCCCGAACACCTTTTCCATCGCCATGCTGATTTCCCCCACCGTTGCACGCGCCCGCGCGGCCTCGACCGCAGCCTCAAGCAGGTTGCCTTCACCGCCCGCACGCCGCGTGATCTCGGCAAGCGCCGCCTCGACGCGGGCAGTGTCGCGCGCCGCACGGATCGCGGCCAGCTTGCGCATCTGCGCATCGCGCACCGCGACATTGTCGATATCGCGGATCTCGATCTCGTCCTCTTTCTCCAGCCGGTACTTGTTCACTCCGACGATGACCTCTTCGCCGCGGTCAATCATCGCCTGCCGCCGCGCCGCTGTCTCCTCGATCCGAAGCTTCGGCATGCCCATGGCCACCGCCGTCGTCATGCCGCCCATGGCCTCGATCTCTTCCATCAGCTGCCAGGCCCCGGCCGCCATCTGATCGGTCAGGCTTTCCACATAGTAAGACCCTGCCAGCGGGTCCACCACTTGGGTCACCCCGGTCTCTTCCTGCAGGATCAGCTGGGTGTTCCGCGCGATCCGCGCCGCGAAATCCGAAGGCAGCGCGATCGCCTCGTCCAGCGCATTGGTATGCAGCGATTGCGTGCCGCCAAGGGCCGCCGCCATCGCCTCATAGGCGGTGCGCACCACGTTGTTGTAAGGATCCTGTTCCTGCAGGCTGACGCCGCTTGTCTGGCAATGCGTGCGCAGCATCAGGCTTTCAGGCCGCATCGCCCCGAAATCCGCCATGACCCGGTGCCACAGCAGCCGCGCCGCCCGCAGCTTGGCCACCTCCATGAAGAAGTTCATGCCGATGGCAAAGAAAAAGCTCAGCCGCCCGGCAAAGGCATCCACATCCATCCCCCGCGCCAGTGCGGCACGCACGTATTCGCGCCCGTCGGCCAGGGTGAAAGCGAGTTCCTGCACCAGGTTCGCGCCCGCCTCCTGCATGTGATAGCCTGAAATGCTGATGGAGTTGAACTTCGGCATCTCGGCGGCGGTATATTCGATGATATCCGCCACGATGCGCATCGAAGGTTCGGGCGGATAGATATAGGTGTTGCGCACCATGAACTCTTTCAGGATGTCGTTCTGAATGGTGCCGGAAAGCGCTGTCCGCGCCACGCCCTGCTCTTCCCCCGCGACGATGAACGACGCCAGCACCGGGATCACCGCACCATTCATCGTCATGGAAACGCTGACATTTTCCAGAGGGATACCGTCGAAGAGCAGCTTCATGTCCTCGACCGTATCGATGGCGACCCCGGCCTTGCCCACATCTCCGACAACGCGCGGATGGTCGCTGTCATAGCCCCGGTGCGTTGCCAGATCGAAGGCAACTGACACGCCCTGCTGCCCCGACGCCAAGGCGCGGCGGTAAAAGGCGTTCGAGGCCTCGGCAGTGGAAAACCCCGCATATTGCCGGATGGTCCAGGGTCGCCCGGCGTACATCGTCGCCCTGACCCCGCGCGTGAAGGGGGCCACCCCCGGTACTCCGCCCAGATGCGGCAGATCAGCGATGTCGGCCTCGGTGTAAAGCGGCTTCACCGGGATGCCTTCCAGCGTCTGCCAGACGAGGCTTTCCGGCGCCTTGCCTTTCAGTTCTTTCGTGGCCAGTCGGGCCCAGGCTTCCAATTTCTCAGCCATTGCCTACTCACTTCTCCGGGCCCGCTTTGGCCCCTTTGGTTTTGCATGCATATGACCTATATCTTCGGCAGAAAGAGGTCCCATGCGCTTCGTGTTTATCGTTTTTTCCCTGGCATTTATGCCGCTTTCGGCGGGCGCAGATGAGGGCTTCCTGCCCGTTCCCGCCGCCGAGGCCGCCTTTGATGACCAACTCTATGTCACCCGCCCGATCGTCGTCTTCGCGGATTCCCCCAAGGATCCCAACTATATCCGGCAGATGGAGCTTCTGGCACGGGCCTATCCCTCCCTTGCCGAACGTGACGTGATCCTGATCACCGACACCGATCCTGCCGCAAGATCGGAATGGCGCCGGAAGCTCCGCCCGCGGGGCTTTTCGCTGGTGATCATGGACAAGGATCTGCGTCCCGTCATCCGCAAACCGCTGCCCTGGGACGTGCGCGAAATCACCCATGCCATCGACAAGATGCCGCTCCGACGGCAGGAGCTTTTGGAACGCAACCCGGCGGGGCGGTAGGTCATTCACCCCTCCCGATGCTGCGGCGCACGATCAGCCAGCCAAGGCCGAACGCGATCAGCGTCGCGGCAAATGCCGCCTCGAGCGGATTGAGGACGCCGGAAAAGATCGCAAGGACCATCGCCGTCACCGCCAACCCCCCGAGGCCGAGTGCGGCCAGCCAGAAAAGGACGCCCGGTTTCAGGCCGGCAGCAAGGCCGAAGACAAGGACGAACGTCGCCACGGCCGCGAGGGCAGGCAACACCGGCACGGTCAGGATGATGTCAGGCCCCGCGGCACGAAAGGCAGCATCCACATTCATCACCAGAATGACATAGCTGACACAAAGGCTTAGAAAGAACGACAGCAGATAGATGATGAAAAGTGGCATCTGCCGCATCATTCGAACTCCAGGATCACATCGTCCACCTTGAGGCTTGCACCGGCCTCGACCCGGACCGCCTTGACCACGCCGCGGCGTTCCGCCTTGAGGATGTTCTCCATCTTCATCGCCTCGACGGTGGCGAGAGGCTGGCCCTCCTGCACCTCTTCGCCGTCGCTGACGGCAATCTTCACCACCAGACCCGGCATCGGGCACAGAAGGAACTTCGATGTGTCCGGCGGCGCCTTTTGCAGCATCAGGCCGGAAAGCTGGTGCTGGCGCTCGCTTTGCACCAGAACCTTCAGATCGGCCCCACGAAGCCGCATCCGGAACCCCATCGGGATCTTGGACGTCTTGATCGCCAGCGCCTCGCCGCCCACGATCAGGCGGGCAAGGGGCCGACCCGGTTCCCAATCGCTGGCCACCCGCAGGCGGGTGCCATCGGCAAAGACGACATCCGATCCCTCGGCATCGGCCTCGACCGTCACGCGAAACGTCTCTGCCTGCAGCGTGACAACCCAGTCATCCCCCACTCTGCGGCGGTGATTGTCCATGGTTCCGGAGATCCGGGTCCGCCGGATTTCCGCAACCCGGTTCATTGCCGCCGCCGCCGCCGCCACCCGCAGCACCAGCGGGCCGGGCAGCACCGCACCCTGAAAGCCATCGGGATATTCCTCGGCGATGAAAGCAGTGGTGATGGTTCCGGCCTGAAAGCGGGGATGGTCCATCACCGCACCGACGAAGGGCAGGTTGTGGCCGATCCCCTCCACCTCGAACGTATCGAGCGCAAGGCGCATCTCATCGATCGCGGCGGCCCGCGTCGGGGCCCAGGTGCAGAGCTTGGCGATCATCGGGTCGTAGAACATCGATATCTCGCCCCCCTCGAAAACGCCGGTATCGTTGCGCACGATGCCCGTCGCCGTCGGCCCTTCGGCAGGCGGGCGATAGCGTGTCAGACGGCCGATGGAGGGCAGAAAATTGCGATAGGGATCCTCGGCATAAAGGCGGCTTTCGATCGCCCAGCCGTTGATCTTCAAGTCTTCCTGACGGAAGGAAAGCGGCTCTGCATGCGCCACGCGGATCATCTGCTCGACCAGATCGATCCCGGTGATCAACTCGGTCACGGGATGCTCCACCTGCAGCCGGGTGTTCATCTCCAGAAAATAGAAATTGCGGTTGCCGTCGACGATGAACTCCACCGTGCCCGCGCTGGTATAGCCCACGGCGCGCGCGAGGGCGCAGGCCTGCTCGCCCATCGCCTTGCGCGTCGCCTCGTCCAGAAACGGGCTTGGCGCCTCTTCGATCACCTTCTGGTTCCGCCGCTGGATCGAACATTCGCGTTCGTGCAGGTAGAGACAGTTGCCATGACTGTCGGCCAGCACCTGGATCTCGATATGCCGGGGCTGGGTCACGAATTTCTCGATGAAGATCCGGTCGTCCCCGAAACTGGCGGCGGCCTCGTTCTTCGACGACTGGAACCCTTCGCGCGCCTCGGCCTCGGTCCAGGCGATGCGCATGCCCTTGCCGCCGCCGCCCGCCGAAGCCTTGATCATCACCGGATAGCCGACCTCGCCCGCGATCCTGACCGCTTCGTCGGCATCTGCAATCAGGCCCATGTAGCCCGGCACGGTGGAAACCCCGGCCGCCATCGCGATCTTCTTCGAGGTGATCTTGTCGCCCATCGCCTCGATCGCCTTGGAAGGCGGCCCGATGAAGACGACACCCGCAGCCTCGAGTGCCGCGGCGAAAGCCCTGTTCTCGCTCAGAAATCCGTAGCCGGGATGCACGGCTTCCGCCCCTGTCGCGCGCACCGCCTCCATGATCCGGTCGATCACGAGATAGCTTTGCGCCGCCGGTGACGGGCCGATATGCACCGCCTCATCCGCGAGCTTCACATGCAGCGCGCCGCGGTCCGCGTCGGAATAGACCGCGACTGTCGCGATCCCCATCTTCCGCGCCGTCTTGATCACGCGGCAGGCTATTTCTCCGCGATTTGCGATCAGGATCTTCTTGAACACGGCGCACCCCCTTCGCAACCGGTGGCAAAACGAAAAGAACCACCCGGGCGGTCAGCCCGGATGGTTCTGAATACGGTGACGATCCGCCCGGAGGCGGTCAGATCAATAGCAGGGCGGCAAGCCGATCTCGATGCCGCAGGTCGCTGCCCCGGCAAGCCCGCCGAGCGCTGCACCGGCCACAAGGTTCTCGTCAAGCGCATCGGCCACGGCCGCGCCTGCGACCGCACCCGCAACACCGCGAGAGGTCGGATCCTGCAGGCAACCTGCCAGCGGAAGGACGAGAAGAGGGAAAAGGATAAGCGACTTGCGCATTTTGTACCGCCTCGTTGTTTTGTTGTTCTTGCGCGTGAATCTATCGCATTTCCGATGAAGTCAAAGGGGAAAATCGCCGCAATCACGCCATCGGCATTTCTCTGCCAGAGCGCGGACCGCCCCGGCCGGAAGAGCGGTCCGGCCTGGGAAGGGCCGGACCGGAGGGAAGGGGAAGGGTAACACGGATCACTGCGCAGGGCAGGGCTCTGGTCGCGGTGATCCGCCCGCATAGCCTGCATGGCAGCGTTCCGAATTGCAAAGCTTTCGCCGCCGCCAGCGTCCTGATGCGCTGAACCCTGCCTGCCGCTGCGGGTGCTGAGCGGTTTCATGCTCATTCCTCGTCGTCCCAGTCAGGCACGTCGTAATCGGGCGCAAAAATCTCGGGAAAGGCCAGTTCGGCGCGGGCGCGGTCGATCCGCAACAACGCCTCGTAGCTTGCAGGATCGAACGGGTCTTCTGCGGGCACGACTTCGCGCCCGAAGAGCCAGCTCAGCCGCCCGGCGTCAAGGTTTCCGCGCTCGAACGGTTCTTCGCCGAAATGCGACCAGAGAGCGGCGAGAAAGCCCTGATCGGCCATCCGGTCGGCATGCTTGCGATCCTTGAACCGCTCGCGGCGGGCGATCCTGGTCGCGCCGTCCTTGACATTCGCCCTGCGGATCGTGAATTGATAGTCGGTTCCCGGCAACCGCCCGGGAAATCCCCTGTGTTTCAACATGATGCCACCCCTTCGACGCTTCTGCCGGGCCCTGCCCAGGCAAAATGCTGCCCAACGCGGCCAAAGCCACGCGGCAGATCGTCAGACTTCGGGGATGAGGAGCAACGGCCGCTGCGCGACGAGCGGCGAAACAGGGCGGGCCAGACCGGTTGAACCCGGTTCGCCCGCCCCGGGATATTACTTGTACTTGCCGGTATATGTGGGCTCGACCGAAACCGGCTCCACAATGACCACTTCTTCTTCTTTCTTGGCACATGCAGCCATCGTACCGACCACTGCCAGGGCCAGAATAAGACGAGCGCTCTTCGACATCCTCTACTCCATCGTTCTTGGGAGGTCAGGCACGGTTCACGTGCGAGCCCCCGATGCGAAAAATAGACCGCTTGGGTTCGGTCAGGCGGAATCATATCCGAAAGCAAACTGGAAAGACACGCCGGGCCAGCCAAGTTGTCGGCCTGTGGCGTTCCTACATCAGGGCTGCCAGTTGCGCCAGTGAAATTCACCACATCTTGTGCCAAGGTCAAAAAACCTCCCAAATGCAGTGTCCATCCGCAATCGAATAGGCTTCGAAAAACTGTGGCACATCCGGCGCAGATTCGCCGAACGGCAGTTCGACGGCCGAAAGCGAAATGACGATTTGTTGCGGCTCCGGCACCATCCCGTCGGTCTTGGGCAGCGCATAGCTGTCGCAAAGCATCTGCATATCGCCCGCCGCGGTATCGGCATCGACCCCGGTTCCGATTGCGGGCGCGAGAAAGCGGAACCGCGCCGTGGCGCCCGCGGGGCCCGCCTTGTCGATCACCGCCTCGATGAAGCGCACGTCCTGCCCCGAGGGCACCTCGATCAGATCGCCCGTCAGCCGGGGCGGCTTCTCCTCGCACCCGCCGCCACCAAGGGCGATCAGGCAGGCCACCGCGGCAGCCAGCCGGTTTGCGGACATTCTCACATCGACCTCACAAGGGAATATTGTCGTGTTTCTTCCATGGATTTTCCTGCCGCTTGCCGCGCAGACTGGCAAAGGCGCGCGCCACCCGGCGGCGGGTCGAATGCGGCATGATCACCTCGTCGATGAAGCCACGCTCTGCCGCCACGAACGGGTTGGCAAACCGCGCCTCGTAATCCTTGACCCGCGCGGCGATCTTCTGTCCGTCACCCAGTTCGCTGCGGTAAAGGATCTCCACCGCGCCCTTGGCCCCCATCACCGCGATCTCGGCCGTCGGCCAGGCATAGTTGAAATCGCCGCGGAGATGCTTTGACGACATCACGTCATAGGCCCCGCCATAGGCCTTGCGGGTGATCACCGTCACTTTCGGCACCGTCGCTTCGCCATAGGCGAACAGCAGCTTCGCCCCGTGTTTGATCACACCCCCATATTCCTGCGCCACCCCGGGCAGGAACCCCGGCACATCGACAAGCGTCAGGATCGGCACTTCGAACGCATCGCAAAAGCGCACGAAACGGGCTGCCTTGCGGCTCGAGTCGATGTCCAGACAGCCCGCCAGGACCATGGGCTGGTTTGCAACCACGCCCACCGTCTGCCCCTCGATCCGCAGGAAACCGGTCACGATATTGCCCGCGAAGTCCTTCTGGATCTCGAAGAAATCGCTCTCGTCCGCGATCTTCAGGATCAGCTCCTTCATGTCGTAGGGCTGGTTCGGATTCGCCGGGATCAGCGTGTCGAGGCTCATCTCCACCCTGTCCGGCGCGTCGAAGAAGGGCCGCACCGGCGCCTTCTGGCGGTTGTGAAGCGGCAGGAAATCGAACAGCCGCCGGGTTTCGGCCAGCGCCTCGACATCGTTCTCATAGGCGCCGTCCGCCACGCTTGACCGGCGGGTATGGGTCGAAGCGCCGCCAAGCTCTTCCGCTGTCACCTGTTCGTTCGTGACCGTCTTTACGACATCGGGGCCGGTGACGAACATGCAGGAGCTGTCCTTCACCATGAAGATGAAATCCGTCATGGCCGGGCTGTAGACCGCCCCACCCGCGCAGGGGCCCATGATCAGGCTGATCTGTGGCACGACACCCGAGGCGAGGACGTTGCGCTGGAAGACCTCGGCATAGCCGGCAAGCGAGGCCACGCCCTCCTGGATCCGCGCGCCGCCGGAATCGTTGATCCCGATTACCGGCGCGCCATTCTGGATGGCCATGTCCATGATCTTGCAGATCTTCTGCGCATGGGTTTCCGAAAGCGATCCGCCGAAGACGGTAAAATCCTGGCTGAAGACATAGACCATCCGGCCATTGATCGTGCCCCAGCCGGTGACCACCCCGTCGCCCGCAGGGCGATCCGCGGCCATGCCGAAATCAACGGCGCGATGGGCGACGAAAAGATCGAACTCCTCGAACGAGCCGTCATCAAGCAAGAGCTCGACCCGCTCGCGCGCGGTCAGCTTGCCCTTCGCATGCTGCGCGGCGACCCGCCGCTCACCACCTCCCGCCCGCGCCGCGGCCCGGCGCGTCTCCAGTTCCTGCAGGATATCGGCCATGATGCCCCCCGTTTTGCACCAAGAGTATCGGGGCCGGGCGCATTCCGGAAGCAGTTTGTCGTAAATTTGCAAATCTCATGCAGGCACCTCCCGGAAGATTGCAAACATGCGAATGGCGGCGTTGGATTCGGCGCATTGACCGCCGTCGCACGCGACCGCTACTCCTTGCGGATCACATCCCCATTGCGAGCCGCGTCATGACCCTGCCCGTTCCCCTGCTGACCATCGGCCTGCTTGTCGGCTCGAACATCTTCATGACCTTCGCCTGGTATGGGCATCTGAAGTTCAAATCCAGCGCCCTTGTCACCGTGATCCTCGTCAGCTGGGGCATCGCCTTCTTCGAATATGTCCTGCAGGTGCCCGCCAACCGGATCGGCCACGGATATTTCTCTGCGGCCGAACTGAAGACGATCCAGGAGGTCATCACCCTGTCAGTCTTTGCCGTCTTTTCCGTGCTTTACCTGAAGGAGCCCCTGCACTGGAACCACCTTGTCGGCTTCGGCTTCATTGCCGCGGGGGCCTTCTTCATCTTCCACAAATGGGCCTGATCCCGTTGTGCGGGAGCGGCCAATCCGCGCCTTGGCCATGGACTATCCGGCAAAGGCGGCCTAGCTGGACGGCATGACCGCTTCACCGCCGCGCTTTCTTGATCCGACCACGCCGCCGAAAGTGGTGACACTCGTCCTTCTGGCGGGCCTGTCGGCGCTGACCATGAACATCTTCCTTCCCTCGCTTCCCGGGATGGCCACCTGGTTCGGCGTGCCTTATGCGCTGATGCAGCAATCGGTTCCGCTTTACCTGGCACTCTCGGCGGCGCTGCAGATCGTGATCGGCCCGATTTCCGACCGTTTCGGCCGCCGCAAGGTGCTGTTGTGGTCGCTGGTCCTGTTTCTGATCGCCACCACCGGCACGCTGCTTGCCCCCAATGCCACGGTATTTCTGATCTTCCGCATGGCCCAGGCCGTGATCGCCGCCGGAATGGTGCTCAGCCGCGCCGTCGTGCGCGACATGGTGGCCGATGCCGAGGCGGCCTCGATGATCGGCTACGTCACCATGGGGATGAGCATCGTGCCGATGATCGGGCCGGTCATCGGCGGATATCTGGACGATGCCTTTGGCTGGAAAGCGAATTTTGCGCTGCTTCTGGTGCTGGGCTGCGGCGTTCTGGTGCTGGTCTGGGCCGATCTTGGCGAAACGGCCACCATCCGGCGGGTCAGCCTTGGCGAACAGATACGAAGCTATCCGGGCCTTCTCGTCTCGCGGAGGTTCTGGGGCTACACTGCGGCGGCGGCGTTTTCCTCGGGCTCGTTCTTCGCCTATCTCGGCGGTGCGCCCTACGTGGGCGACAAGATCTTCGGCCTTTCCTCATCGCATGTTGGCGCACTTTTCGCCATAACGGCCCTTGGCTATGCCAGCGGCAATTTCCTCGCCGGGCGGTATTCGATGCGGATCGGCATGAACCGCATGGTGCTGGCCGGAACCTTGGTCACGACCGGAGGGCTGGGCGCGCTTGCGCTCGTCACGCTGGCGGGCCTGTCCGGACCGACCGTCTTCTTCGGCCTCACCGTCTTCATGGGCCTTGGCAACGGCCTTGCGCTGCCGAACGCCAATGCAGGCATGCTGTCGGTCCGGCCAGAGCTTGCCGGTACCGCCTCGGGGCTGGGTGGGGCGATCATGATCGGCGGGGGCGCCGCCCTTGCGGCGCTGGCCGGGCCGCTGCTGCCACCGGGATCGACCGAGCTGCCGCTGGTCCTTCTGATGCTCGGCTCGTCGGCGGCCTCGGTGATCGCCATCCTTCTGGTCATCCGGCGCGCGCAGACCATCGGACTTGACACTTGACGGGCAGGGTTTGCAAATCCAGGATTGGCTTTGCAAAGCGGAGCGGCCCATGCCCAGCCAGAAACTCTATGCCGGTGCCAAGCTGCGCGAAATCCGCAGCCGCCTAGGCCTGACGCAGAAGGCGTTCGCGGAACGGCTGGCGATCTCGCTGCCCTATCTCAACCAGATGGAGAACAACCACCGCCCGCTTTCCGCCGCCGTGGTGCTGGCGCTGGCGCAGGAATTCGGGCTTGACGTCACCGAGCTGACGGCGGGCGAAAGCGAACGCATGGTGACCGACATGCGCGAGGCACTGGCCGATCCGGTCTTCCCGAATGCCCCGCCGCTGGCCGATCTGCGCCTTGCCGCCTCCAACGCCCCGGCCCTCGCCCGCGCATTTCTGAACCTTTACCACGCCTATCGCCAGACCCACGAACGGCTTGCCTCGCTGGATGAAGCGCTTGGCCGCGAGGACAGCATGCTGAAACCCGGCGCCTGGGAAGAAGTCCGCGATTTCTTTCACTATTGCGACAATTACGTCGATGCGATCGACCGCGCCGCAGAACATCTGGCCGCGCCCGACGGCACGCCGGTCCGCATCGACAGCCTGGCAGACGCTGCGCTGGCCCGGCAGAACGTCACCCTTGGCTATGCCGATGGCCCCGCCCTGCGCAGTTATGATCCCGCGCTGCGCCGCCTGACCATCGGCGCGCGCCTCGCACCCTCCACGCAGCGCTTCCAGATCCTGCACCAGCTGGCGCTTCTGACGCAGAACGATCTGCTGGAGGCGACGCTTGATCTGGCACGGTTTTCCACGCCAGAGGCCCGGGATATCGCCAAGATCGGCCTTGCCAATTACTTCGCCGGGGCGGCGCTGCTGCCCTACCGTGCCTTTCAGGCCGCGGCATTTCAGCTGCGCCATGATCTCGAACGCCTGGCCGATCTTTTCGGCGCGTCGGTCGAGCAGGTCGCGCATCGCCTCTCGACGCTGCAAAGGCCGGGCGCGAAGGGCATCCCGTTCTTCTTCGTCCGCGTCGATCAGGCGGGAACCATCACCAAGCGCCATTCGGCAACACGCCTGCAGTTTGCCCGCTTCGGCGGTGCCTGCCCGCTTTGGAACGTCCACCGCGCCTTCGAGACGCCGGGCCAGTTCCTGCGGCAGCTTGCGGAAACGCCCGACGGGGTGCGATATCTCTGCCTGGCGCGCGATGTCTCCAAACCTGCCGGGGCTTTCCTTGCCCCCGTCCGCCGCTATGCCATCGGGCTTGGCTGCGAGGTGCAGCATGCCGCTGCGCTGGTCTATTCCGACGGGCTGGACCTCAAGGGCCGGTTCGAGCCGATCGGGATTTCCTGCCGCATCTGCGAAAGGCCGGAGTGCCATCAACGCTCGGTCCCGCCACTGGAGGGCAGGCTGCGCGTGACACCCGACCGGCGCGATCTGCTGCCCTACCAGATCACCGGCTGACGAGGCGCCATGTGCGCCGCCTCACGCCTCGCGCAGGTGGCTCCAGATATGGTCCTTCAGATGCGATCTGTGGCGGCGCAGTTCGGCCTCATGTTCCTCGGTCACCGGCTCTGACCGGGTTTCGGCCCGATGCACCGCGCGATTGACCTCGTGATACTCTTCCACCAGCCGGGCGAAATGGGGGTCCTTTGCTTTCAGGGCGTGAATCTTCTCCGCCTCGGCGGGGAATTCTTCGCTGAGTTCGTGGGGTGTATGCGCCATCGGTCTCTCCTTGTCCTGATGCCGACCCTGCCTGCCGTCCGGGTGCCGCGCCTTGACAGAGGTCAAATCAGCGCTGCGCGGTCCGCCAATCCGGATGGATCCAGGGTGCGGCGTTCAGCGGTGCAAGCGGTGTGCGGCCCAGGAGGTGATCGGCGGCCTTTTCGCCCGCCATGATCGAGGGCGCATTCAGGTTGCCGTTGGTCACCTGCGGAAAGATCGAACTGTCGGCAACACGCAAGCCCTCGACGCCGATCACCCGGGTTTCGGGATCCACCACCGCCATCGGATCGCTGCGCCGCCCCATCCGCGCCGTGCCGCAGGGGTGATAGGCGCTCTCCACATGGTCGCGCAGGAAGGCGTCGATCTGGTCATCGCTTGCAACCCCCGCCCCCGGCTGGATTTCCGCCTTCACGAAGGGCCGCATCGCGGGTTGCGCAAAGATCTCCCGCGTCAGGCGCACGGCGTTGCGGAACTCTGCCCAGTCGTCGGGATGTGACATGTAGTTGAACCGGATCACCGGCGGCACTGCCGGATCGGCAGACCGCAGCCTGACCGATCCGCGCGATTTCGACCGCATCGGCCCGACATGGGCCTGAAAGCCATGCCCCTCGGCCACGGCTTTGCCGTCATAACGCACGGCAATCGGCAGAAAATGATACTGGATATCGGGATAGTCGATCCCGGCGGCAGAGCGGATGAAGCCACAGGCTTCGAACTGGTTCGAGGCGCCAAGGCCGGTGCGGGTGAAAAGCCATTGCGCCCCGACCAGCGCCTTGCCGAAGAGGTTCCAGTACCGGTAAAGGGTGACGGGCTGGCTGGCCGCATATTGCATATAGATTTCAAGGTGATCCTGAAGATTGGCCCCGACGCCGGGCCGGTCTGCCAGAACCTCGATACCATGTTCGCCCAGATGTGACGCGGGCCCGATCCCCGAGAGCATCAGCAGTTTCGGCGTGTTGATCGACGATGCGGCGAGGATCACCTCGCGCTCCGCCGGGATCAGTTCCACCCCGCCGCCACGGGCCATTTCCACGCCGACCGCGCGGCCTTCGCGGATCACCACCCGCTCCGCCAGGCCGCGCAGCAGCCTGACCCTGCCCGAGGCGAGCGCCGGTCTGAGATAGGCATTCGCGGCCGACCAGCGCCGCCCCTTCCAGATCGTCGCCTCCATCGGGCCGAAGCCTTCCTGCTGGTGGCCGTTGTAATCCGTCGTCACCGGATAGCCCGCCTGCCGCCCCGCCTCGATGAACGCATCGAAAAGCGGATTCGCTCGCGGCCCCCGGGTGATGTGCAGCGGGCCATCCGTGCCCCGGAACTCTGGCCCCGATCCGCAATGAGATGTCTCCATCCGCCTGAAATACGGGAGAACATCGGCATAACCCCAGCCATCCGCGCCCATTTCTGCCCAGGCGTCGAAATCCCGCGCATGGCCGCGCACATAAACCATGCCGTTGATCGAGGATGACCCGCCGATCACCTTGCCGCGTGGCGTCGCCATCACCCGGCCGCCAAGATGCGGCTCGGGCTCGGTCTTCAGGCCCCAGTCGTAGATCCCCATGTTCATCGGGTAGCTGAGCGCGCCGGGCATCTGGATGAACGGCCCGGCATCGGTTCCACCATGTTCGATCACCGTCACCCGCCGCCCGGCTTCGGCCAGCCGGAAGGCCAGCGCGCAGCCCGCCGATCCGGCCCCTACGATGACGAATTCCGCCGTCATGGCCGGGCAAGCTCCGCATCCAGATGCCGCAATGCCATCGCAACCGCCGCCGCCCCTCGGGTGCGCCTGTCTTCAGGGCCTCGCGCAGGTAAAGCCCGTCGATCAGCGCGCCAAGCCCTGCGGCGATTTCTGCCGCCCGCGGCCCGGCCAGCTGTCGCAGCCCCACCATCAGGTTCGAGCGGAGCCGCCCGTGATAGACCGCCAGCAGCCGCCTGGCCCCCGGCACGGTCTGCGCCAGCACCCAGAAATTCAGCCAGGCACCCACCACCTCACGCCGGAAGTTCCCGGCCGAGAACGACGCCCGCAGCACCGCCCGCACCCGCCCCTCCGGCCCTTCCGCCGCCGCCAGGGCCCCCCGCACCTCTGCGCCATAAAGCGTCAGCACATGGCGCATGGCGGCGATGAACATCTCCTCCTTCGACCCGAAATAGTGATGCGCCAGCGCGCTAGACATGCCGGCCCGCTTTGCAATCTGGCTTACCGTCACGTCGAGCGACCCCGCTCGCCCAATCTCTACAATCGTGGCTTTCACCAGCGCTTCCTTGCGGATAGGCTCCATTCCAAGCTTCGGCATCGGTGCGGCCCCATAAATCACTTGCCAAACCGTATAAGCGCGAAGTTTATTGACTCGTCAATCAACAAAAACGGGGAGCCGCAGATGCCACTCAAAACCACGCTACTTACCACCGCATTCGCCTTTGCTGTCGTGGGCAGTGCCCATGCCGAAGGCTGCGACACGGTGATCTTCTCGGATGTCGGCTGGACCGATATCACCGCCACCACCGCCGCGACGACCCTGATCCTCGACGCGCTGGGGTATGAGACCGAGACCAAGGTTCTTTCCGTCCCCGTCACCTATACCGGCCTGGCCGAGGGCGATATCGACGTCTTCCTTGGCAACTGGATGCCGACGATGGAGGCCGACATTGCCCCCTACCGCGACGCGGGCACGGTGGAGACCGTGGCCGAGAACCTGAAGGGCACGCAGTACACGCTTGCGACCAACGCAGCCGGCGCCGCCCTTGGCATCAAGTCCTTCGCCGATCTGGCCACGCATGCCGAGGCGCTGGAAGGCAAGATCTACGGCATCGAGTCCGGCAATGACGGCAACCGGCTGATCCTGGATCGGATTTCTGCCGACGATTTCGGCATGAGTGCATTCGAGCTGGTCGAAAGCTCGGAGCAGGCCATGCTTGCCCAGGCAACCGGACTTGACCAGCAGGGCAAACCGGTCGTGTTCCTCGGTTGGGCACCGCACCCGATGAATGCGGCGATGGAGCTGAGCTACCTCACCGGGGGCGAGGAATGGTTCGGCGCGGAAGGCAGCGTCTTCACCAACACCCGCGCAGGCTATGCGACCGAGTGCCCGAACACCGGAAAGCTGCTGCAGAACCTTGTTTTCTCGATGGAAATGGAGAACGAGATCATGGGCGCGATCCTGAATGACAGCACCGATCCGGCCGAAGCCGCCAAGGCCTGGCTTGCCGCCAACCCCACCGCCTGGGAGGCGTGGCTGGAGGGCGTGACCACCAAGGACGGTGGCGATGCCAAAGCTGCGGTGACGGCGGCACTTCAGTAATCAGACAAGGCCCCGGGGACCAACCCCGGGGCCTTGTCTGACCGGGGGGACAGAAATGGACTGGCTGACGGACTACAAGATTCCGGTTGGCAAGGTGGCGAAGTCTATCTTCGACTGGATGAAAGAAAATCTCAGTGCCTACTTCGACCTCGCCTCCGAAGGCTTGGAAGCGGTAATCACTCTTTTCCTCAACATGCTGCAAAGCCCGCTGGACTGGTTCTTCATCGTCTGGTTCTTCGACCTGATACTGGGTACGATTGAGTTCATCGCCTCGGTCCCGCTCTTCCTTCTGGGTCGCCCGAAGCTGGACTTCCTGCCGTCCTTTTACCAGGCGAACCACCCGATCTACCCGGAAGAGTTCCATCCGATTGTCATTGTCGCAGTCTTCCTCGTCCTTACCTGGTTCCTGCAGCGCAGCTGTAAGGTCTGCCTCGGCGTGCTTCTCGGCTTTCTTTTCATCCTGAACCAGGGCTACTGGGAAAAGACAACCGAAAGCCTGACCCTGATCCTGTCGGCCTGCGTGGTCTGCATGGGCCTCGGCGTGCCGATCGGCATCGCCACCGCGCACCGGCCAAAGCTCTACCGCGCCATGGTGCCGGTGCTTGACCTGATGCAGACGCTGCCGACCTTCGTCTACCTGATCCCGGCCATCGTCTTCTTCGGCCTCGGCATGGTCCCGGGCCTGATCGCCACCGTGATCTTCGTCCTGCCCGCGCCGATCCGCCTGACCCATCTTGGCGTCTCTTCCACCCCCCAGGCGCTGATGGAGGCGGCCACGGCCTTTGGCGCTACGCCGCGCCAGCGGCTCTGGAAGGTTGAACTGCCCTATGCCTTTCCCCAGATCATGGCGGGGCTGAACCAGACCATCATGCTCTCGCTCTCCATGGTGGTGATTGCCGCGCTCGTCGGGGCAAACGGCCTTGGCGTGCCGGTGGTGCGGGCGTTGAATTCGGTCAATACCGCGCTTGGCTTCGAATCGGGCTTCATCATCGTTGTGGTGGCCATCCTTCTCGACCGCATGCTCCGGGTGGCCCGCAAATGACCGCGCGCGACATCGCCGTCGAGTTCAACCGGGTTTCCATCGTGTTCGGCGATCACCCCGACCGCGCCCTGCCGCTGATGGACCGCGGCCAGTCACGCGCCGAGATTCAGGCCCTGACCGGCCAGATCCTTGGCGTGCATGACTGCACGCTTTCTGTCGGGCGGGGTGAAATTCTGGTGCTGATGGGCCTTTCCGGCTCTGGCAAATCCACGCTCTTGCGCGCGGTCAATGCGCTCAACCCGGTGGCGCGCGGGTCCGTCACCATCCGCACGGGTGACTGGACGGCGAATGTCACCACCTCCTCCCCCAGGGATCTGCTGCGTGTCCGCCGCGAATGCATCGCCATGGTCTTCCAGCAGTTCGGCCTTCTGCCCTGGCGCACGGTACGCGAAAACGTGGGCCTCGGGTTGGAACTTGCCGGGCAAAGTGCGGCCGAGCGTCATGCCAAGGTCGACCAGCAACTGGCGCTGGTCAACCTGACCCAATGGGCCGACCGCAAGGTCGGAGAGCTTTCGGGCGGGATGCAGCAGCGTGTCGGCCTTGCCCGTGCCTTCGTGACCGACGCGCCGATCCTGTTGATGGACGAACCCTTCTCGGCGCTCGACCCGCTGATCCGCTCGCGGCTGCAGGACGAACTTCTGGACCTTCAGGCCAAGCTGCACCGCACCATCGTCTTTGTCAGCCATGACCTGGACGAGGCCTTCAAGATCGGCAACCGCATCGCATTGATGGAGGGGGGGCGCATCGTGCAATGCGGCACCGCGCGCGAGATCATCGCCAATCCGGTCAGTGATTATGTGGCCGATTTCGTCGCCCATATGAACCCGCTTGAGGTGTTGACGGCGCGCGATGTGATGCAGGCAGGCGCAACCGCGGCAGCCTTGTCGGTCGATGCCGAAACTCCGGTCAAGGCGGTGATGGAAGCGATGCGCGACGGGGCCGGCGAAATCGGCGTGACCGAGGCGGGCAAACCCATCGGGGTGCTGCGGGCCGGTCATGTGATGGGAAGGCTTTTGAACCCGCGGGCGCGCTGATGGCACCTGCGGCATGGTCAGGCCGGAATATCTGCATTCCGGCCTGATATCCCGGCGCCGAGGCCCTATTCCGCGGCCTTCTGCGCTGTCTTCTTTGCCGGGGCCTTCTTCTTTGCCGGAGCTTTCTTCTTTGCAGCCGCCTTCGGCGCGGCCTTCCGACCGCCCTTGCCCGATTTGCCTGCCTTCTCTGCGACCAGCGCCATCGCCTCCTCCAGCGTCACGGCCTCCGGCTCCATCTCCTTTGGCAATGTGGCGTTCACCTTGCCCCATTTGACATAAGGCCCGTATCGCCCCGGCATCACCTGCACTTCGCCGCCGTCCGGATGCTCGCCCAGGACTTTCAGCGGCCCCGCCGGTGCCGCGCCACCGCGTCGTCCGGCGGCCTTCTGCGCCAGCACTTCCACTGCGCGGTTCATGCCGATGGTAAAGACCTCCTCCACCTCCGGCAGGTTGGCATAGACGGATCCGTGTTTCACATAAGGGCCATAGCGCCCGATGCCCGCCTCGACCATCGTGCCGTCCTCGGGATGCGGACCGATCGCGCGCGGCAACGACAGAAGCTCCAGCGCCTGCTCCAGCGTCAGACTGTCGGGTGACCAGCCCTTCGGCAGGCTCGCGCGGTCGGGCTTCGGATTTGCCTCGCTCGCCTCGCCGCGCTGGACATAGGGCCCGAACCGGCCCGTGCGCAGGCCGATCGGCTGGCCATCCTGATCCGCGCCCAGCACCCGGTCGCCCCGGCGGCGCCGTCCTCTCCACCCGAAATCGGCCGGGTATACCGGCATTCGGGATAGTTCCCGCAGCCGATGAAGGCCCCGCCCGACCGCGAAGTCTTGAGATGCAGCCGTCCGGTGCCGCAGGTCTGGCAGATGCGCGGGTCGGACCCATCCTCGCGCAGCGGGTAAAGATGGGGGGCAAGGAAGTCGTCGATCTTCTCCAGCACCTCGCCGATCCGCAGATCGGCCGTCTCGGCAATCGCGGCCGAGAAATCGCGCCAGAACCGGGTCAGCACATCCTTGTAGTCGCGATCCCCTGCCGAGACATCGTCAAGTTCCGTTTCCAGATCGGCAGTGAAATCATATTCCACATAGCGGCGGAAATAATTGGTCAGGAAGGCCGTCACCAGCCGCCCCTTATCCTCTGGAATAAGCCGGTTCTTGTCCTTGCGGGCATATTCCCGCTCAACGATCGTGGTCAGCACAGAGGCATAGGTCGAGGGGCGGCCGATCCCCAGTTCCTCCATCCGCTTGACAAGCGTGGCTTCGGTATAGCGCGGTGGCGGCTGGGTGAAGCTTTGCGCGGGAGTCACGGCCTGCTTCTCCACCGCCTCGCCCGTCATGATCTGCGGCAGGCGGCCCTCTTCATCGCCATCATCGTCGCGCCCCTCGTCATAGACCTTGAGAAAGCCGTCAAACAGCACCACCTGGCCATTCGCCCTGAGCACCACCTGACCGTCGGCTGACGAAAGATCGACCACCGTCCGTTCCATCCGCGCCGCCGACATCTGGCTGGCGATGGTGCGCTTCCAGATCAGGTCGTAGAGGTTTGCCTGATCCTTTTCGGCAAAGCGGAGCTTTTCGGGCGCGGCGGCCATGTCCGTCGGCCGGATGCACTCATGCGCTTCCTGCGCATTCTTGGCCTTGTTCTTGTACATCCGGGGGCTTTCCGGTACATAGGTCGGCCCGAAGCGGCGCGTGATCTCGTCGCGCGCAGCCATCACCGCCTCGGGGGCCATGTCGATCCCGTCGGTCCGCATATAGGTGATCAACCCTGCTTCGTAGAGCCGTTGCGCCGCACTCATGCATTGCTTGGCGCCCATGCCGAACTTGCGGCTTGCCTCCTGCTGCAGGGTCGAGGTCATGAACGGCGCATAGGGGTTGCGGCTGGCCGGTTTCGCCTCGACCGAGGCCACTTTCAGATCGCGCGATGTCACCGCCCTGACCGCAAGCTCCGCCGCCGCAGCTGTCGCAATGTCGAACTTGTCAAGCTTCTTGCCGCCAAGCACCGTCAGCCGCGCCTCGAACTCCTGGCCGCGCGGGGTTTTCAGTACCGCCGTCACCGTCCAGTATTCGCGGGCGCGGAATGCCTCGATCTCCAGCTCCCGCTCCACGATCAGCCGAAGACAGACCGACTGCACCCTGCCCGCCGACTTGGCCCCCGGCAGCTTGCGCCACAGAACCGGCGACAGGGTGAAACCGACCAGATAATCAAGCGCGCGGCGGGCGAGATAGGCCTCCACCAGGGGCTTGTCCACCTGGCGCGGGGTCTTCATCGCCTCGGTCACCGCCTGTTTGGTGATCGCGTTGAAGGTCACGCGGGAGACGGTCTTCTTCTTCAGGCTGGAAGCAAGCGCCTCCTGCAGATGCCAGCTGATCGCCTCTCCCTCGCGGTCGGGGTCGGTGGCGAGAATCAGATGGTCGTCGGATTTCAGCGCCTCGACGATGGCTTTCACATGCTTGCGGCTTTCCGCCGCCACCTCCCATTTCATGCCGAATCCGTCGTCCGGATCGACCGATCCGTCCTTCGCGGGCAGATCGCGGACATGGCCGTAAGAGGCGAGAACGGTGTAGTCCGGCCCGAGATATTTGTTGATCGTCTTGGCTTTGGCTGGCGATTCAACAACGACGACTGGCATGCGATGATCTCTCCCGGCGGGCTACCGAATGGCGCGGCAACATGTGGGGGAAGCTGCGGGCTTGTCAACCGCCGCAGTCAGTGGACCCGGGCGATCAGGCCTCCGGGCTGGCGGCTGACGGCACCATCGAGTTCCAGCGCGAGGAGTTCCGGCGCCACTGCTGCGGCCGGCATCGCGAGATCGCGCAGAAGCTGATCCTCGGCCAGCGGGCTTGGCCCGAGACTGGAGAGGATGCGGTCGCGCAGACTACCGGCGGGGCGTGGGGCGGGGGTGATCTGCAGGCCGACCTCCCGGTGCCGCATCACCGGCGGTTTGGCGGCAGGCGGTTCCACCGATCCCGGGGGGCGGCCGATCACCTCGATCACGTCGGCCACGCTGCGCACCAGGATGGCACCGTCGCGGATCAGGATATTGCAGCCCGCAGCGCGGGCATCGAACGGATGACCCGGCACGGACAGCACCTCCCTGCCCTGATCAAGCGCGGTCCGCGCGGTGATCAGGCTGCCCGAGCGGGCCGCCGCCTCGACCACGATGACCGCCTGCGACAGGCCCGAGACGATCCGGTTGCGGAGCGGGAAATGCCGCGCCTGGGGGTCAAGCCCGATGGGTTGTTCCGAAAGCCGACAGCCTTTTTCCGCGATCTCGGCCGCAAGGGCGGTGCTTTCGGCGGGATAGATCACGTCGACCCCACCTGCCTGCACCGCCACGGTGCCCGTCGCCATCGCCGCCGCGTGAACCTCTGCATCGATGCGCGGGCGAGCCCGGAGACGACAGTGAAACCGGCCCCGCCAAGCCCTTCGGCCAGCCGCCGCGCCATCCTCAGGCCAAGCGACGAGGCGTTGCGCGCACCGACAAGCGCCACCATGGCCGCTCAAGCAGCGCGACGTCGCCCTGCGCCCAGAGCACCGGCGGCGCATCGGCAGATCGAGCAGCGAGGACGGGTAGCCCGGCGCGCGTGGCAGAGCATCCGCGCCCCGATCTTGCGGGCGCGCGAACATTCCGCCAAGGCAACCTCGACCGGGCAGGCTGTATACTGGTCCACCCCCGCAGCACGCGCGATGCCCGGCAGGGCAGCCAGTGCCGCCCCGGCCGAGCCATGCTCGGCGATCAGGCGGTGAAAGGTCGTGGGACCGACCCGGCGGGAGCGAATGAGCCGAAGCCAGTCGAGACGTTCATCCTCCGTCTGGGGTGGGGTGGGGTATGTGGAGTTCGAAAGTTGCCCGTCCGCCATACTCACCTCGACTCACTCGCTTGACGCAGAGTGCATCGGCGAGGGTTAACAAAGCCTGAATCACCCCCCTGCTGTCGAGAGCCCTTGTCGATCATCGAACCGGCAGGCATAATTTGATCAAACGGGAACACTGCCCGGTTTCGGGACTCAAAGGAGCAATGCCATGCTGAACGCCGAAGTCGCCAAGCGCCGGGATGACGCCATTTCGCGCGGTGTCGGAATGATGACGCAGATCTACGCCGACCGGGCGCTCAACGCCGAGATCTGGGATATCGAGGGCAACCGCTATATCGACTTCGCCGCCGGGATCGCGGTGGTCAACACCGGGCATTGCCACCCGAAGGTGATGGCGGCGGTTGCGAATCAGATGCAGAAATTCACCCATACCTGCCATCAGGTGCTGCCTTATGAAAACTACATCCGCCTCGCCGAACGCCTGAATGCCGCCGTTCCGGGCAATTTCGCGAAGAAGACCATTTTCGTGACGACAGGAGCCGAGGCCTGCGAGAATGCGGTGAAGATCGCGCGGATCGCCACCGGCCGGAATGCGGTGATCGCCTTTGGCGGCGGCTTCCACGGCCGCACCTTCATGGGGATGAGCCTGACCGGCAAGGTCGAGCCCTACAAGAAGGGCTTCGGCGCGATGATGCCGGATGTCTGGCATGTGCCCTTCCCGATGGGTCCGCATGGGATCAGCACGAAGGATTCGCTGGCCGGGATCGAAAAGCTGTTCAAGGCCGATCTCGACCCCGCCCGCGTCGCCGCGATCATCTTCGAGCCGGTGCAGGGTGAAGGCGGTTTCTATCCGGCTCCGGCGGATCTGGTGAAGGCGATCCGCGCGCTCTGCGACAAGCATGGCATCGTGATGATCGCCGATGAGGTGCAGACCGGTTTCGCCCGCACCGGCGCGCTTTTCGCGATGGAAGCCTATGGCGTTGCGGCGGATCTGACCACGATGGCAAAGGGTCTTGCGGGCGGGCTGCCTCTCGCCGCCGTTACCGGCAAGGCCGAACTGATGGATGCGGCAAATCCCGGCGGTCTTGGCGGCACCTATGCCGGCAATCCGCTTGGCATTGCAGCCTCGCACGCGGTTCTCGACGTGATCGAGGAGGAAGACCTCTGCGCCCGGGCGAACGAGCTTGGCAGCCGGTTGAAGCAGCGGCTGGAGGCGATCCGGTCGACCACGCCCGAGATCAGCGACATCCGCGGGCCGGGCTTCATGGTGGCGATGGAATTCGCCGATCCGGGATCGAAAGAGCCCGATGCAGGCTTACCGGCCGGGTGCGGACAGAGGCGCTGAAACGCGGGCTGATCCTTCTGACCTGCGGTGTCTATGGCAATGTCATCCGCTTTCTTGCGCCGATCACCATCCCGGACGCTCATTTCGCCGAAGCGATGGAGATTTTGGAGCAATCGGTGGCAGCAGCCCGCCAAAGCTGACCGTCCGGGCTGCGGATTCGTGCCTATCACGAATTCTCTGATTGGAACCGGCTGCGCATTTGTGTGTTCATGCTGGGATGCAGATCAACTGCAAGGAGGCGAATATGAGTAGGTTTATCCTTATGCTGCCGATCCTGACCCTTCCGCTGGCGGCCTGCCAGACCGAAGGTCAGAATGCTGCTGTCGGCGCTCTTGGCGGCGCCGCTCTTGGTGCGGCCGTATCTTCGGACGACGACCGGACCCAGGGCGCGCTGATCGGTGCCGCTGTCGGGGTTGCGGCCTCGACGCTGATCGGCCCTGCGCCGCAGCAAGGCCAGTGCTACTATCGTGACCAGAACGGGCAACGTTTCATCGCGCCCTGCTGATCCGGCAGAAGGTTCGTCGTGACCCTTCTGCCCGGTCACGGCGAACCACCGCCCTTGGCAGCGCGCGCGCCGGGGGCTAAGACCGGGCCGAACAAGCAAAGGCCCGGCAATGCGCGCCACCCCCGCCCCCGATCAGGGACTGCTCTTGCACCAGGCGGGCGTCACGCTGTCCGGCAAGACCATCCTGCGCGACATCTCGCTGCATCTGACCGAACCGCGCATCGGCATCGTCGGGCGCAACGGATCGGGAAAGACCAGCCTGATGCGGCTGATGGCCGGGCTGATCGCGCCGACTTACGGGGCTGTCACGGTCGATGGAACGGACCCGGCTCGTGACCGCAAGGCCATGCTGGGAAAGCTTGGCATCCTGTTCCAGAACCCCGACCACCAGATCCTGTTTCCCACGGTCGAGGAAGAACTGGCCTTCGGGCTGCGTCAGCAAGGCGCCAGCGAGGGCGAGGCGCGGGCCGCCGTGCGGGCCAGCCTTGCCCGGGACGGGCGGTCCCACTGGGCAGCGGCCCCGACCCATACGCTGAGCCACGGACAGCGGCAGTATCTTTGCCTGATGGCGATCCTTCTGATGGCGCCGCGGACCATCCTGCTTGACGAACCCTTCGCGGGCCTCGATCTGCCGACCGAGGCGCGGCTTCAGCGCCGCCTTGCCGCCCTGCCGCAGCGGCTGGTGACCATCAGCCACAGCCCCGCGGGCGTGGCGGGGGCGGACCGGGTGATCTGGCTTGACGAGGGTCGCGTGCGCAGGGACGGCGGGCCGGAAGTCCTGGCAGAGTTCACCGCCGAAATGGGCGCGGATCGGGGCGGCGGATGCTGACACTGACCTCCCCCATTGAGACCTGGGCCCACCGCCTTCCCGCCGGGGTGAAACTGCTCGCCCTGTCGTTGTGGACGGTGGTGGTGTTCCGGCTGTCAGATCCCCTGGCGCTGGCGGCGGCTGCGGGCGTTCTGGCCGGGGTTCTGGCCAGTGGCGGCGCGGCTTTCGCACGTCAGTCGCTGCGGATGCTGTGGCCGCTTTGGCCCTTTGTTGCCGTCGTCGGGCTTTGGCACGGCTGGACGGGGAATCCCTCGGGCGGGGCGGGCGTCATCCTGCGGATGCTTGCCGCCGTCGCTGCGGCCAATTTCGTGACCATGACCACCCGGCTGTCCGACATGATCGGAGGTGATCGAGCGGCTGGCCCGCCCCCTCGCGCCGCTGGGGCTGCGTCCGCGGAGGCTGGCGCTGGCCATCGCCCTCG
>JAAURK010000259.1 GCA_012032275.1 Tabrizicola sp. | reverse complement strand
ACGGCGGCCCGCCAAAGCGCAAGCGCGCCACAAAGCCCGCCGATGCGTCCGTAAGCGCCTGAGCGCAGCAATCAACCAAGGCGCCCCCGGCCCTTTCGCGGCACGGGGGCGCGGCCCGACGCGATGAGGATCGGCCGCACCAGACGTTGTCGTCGGATTGCAATCAAACCTCTACACGCCCGTCACAGCAGGACGTCATGGTTCGAATGACTTTCCTGGAGGGTGATGAACCATGACCTCGCTGCCGATACTCGGAGCCGCGCTGGACGGCGCCAGCCTGGAGGCCCATCGCGACTGGCTGCTTGAAGCGCCCCGTGACCTGGAACTTCAGCATTTCGTCGATGCCGACGTCCTTGACGGCGACTGGTCGGGCCTTGCCGCGGAAACCGCCCGGCTGCTTGACGGCCACGAGGGGCGTCTGGGCATCCACGGGCCATTCTGGGGCTTCACCATCGCATCCTATGATCCCGAAGTGCGCCGTATCGTGGCGCGCCGGATGGATCAGGCGCTGGATGTCTGTGCGGCCGTGAAGGGCACGCATGTCGTGATCCACTCGCCCTTCACCACCTGGGGCTACAACCATCGCGGCCTTTACCCGGCCGATACCGACCGGATGCTGTCGGCCGCCCGCCATACGCTTGGCGCGGCGCTGGAGCGGGCGGCCGATATGGGCGTCACCTTCGTTCTGGAGAATATCGAGGATGTCGAGCCCACGGACCGGGCCGTGCTTTGCGAAGCATTGGGCTGGCAGGCGCTGGAACTCTCGATCGATACGGGTCACGCCCATTACGCACATGCGTCCACCGGCGCGCCGCCGGTCGACTTCTTCATCCGCGCCGCTGGTCCGCGTCTGGGCCATGTCCACTTGCAGGACGCCGACGGCTTTGCCGACCGGCACTGGCAGATCGGCCATGGCACGATCCTCTGGCCGGCGGTCTTCGCCGCCATCGCCCAGACCGGCGCCAACCCCCGGCTTATCCTGGAACTGCGCGACAAGTCCGGGGTCATCCCCTCGGCGCGATATCTGCAATCGCTGGGACTGGCGGAGTGACGCGGCATCCGGGCCGTCGGATGGCAATCCCTGGCCCTCTGCCGCTGATGGATGCGGTTCTGGCCGGCGAAGACAATGGGGTGGTGCAGTCTCGCGGCGATCTGCCGCGTCATCTGCCCCCCGTCGCGGGTTTGTTCGACCGGGAGTGACCGGTCCTGCCGCAAGAGATCCGCCGGCCGGGCCAGCCTCGGCCGCAAGGTATGATTTTGTATTCCAAGTATATGTTAATATTCAATAAAAATTCACTTTCTGTTTGCCGTTATGTCACGCGCGCGAGTCACTCTCATCCGATGCCGCAGGCGGTCTGCGGCCCGATCACGGAGACAATGACAATGAAGCCCATGCTTGCGAGCCTTGTGGCAGCGCTTCTGGCCACCGCCGGCGCCGCCTCTGCCGACAAGATCAAGTTCGAATACTGGTATGGCCTGACCGGCGATCTGGGGCAGGCGGTGGCGGATACCTGCGCGCGGTTCAACACCTCGCAATACCAGTACGAGGCGGTCTGCGTCGGTCAGGACAGCTACGAAAAGGCGGTGCAGAACACGATCGCCGCCTTCCGCGCGGGCAAGCACCCGACGCTGGTGCAAAGCTTTGACGCGGGCACCGCCGATCTGATGCTGTCGGGAGAGTTCTATCCGGTGAAGAAGCTGATGGAAGATGCGGGCTACAGCATCGACTGGACCAACTATTTTCCGGGCGTCGCCGATTACTATTCGGCCACCAATGGCGATTTCTTCTCGATGCCGTTCAACTCGTCCACCCCGGTCTACTATTACAACAAGGACCAGTTCGCCAAGGCGGGCATCACCGAAGCGCCGCTGACCTGGGAAAGCATGGAAGCCGCCTTCAAGGCGCTGAAGGCCAGCGGCCAGCAATGCAGCCTCGCCTATTCGCCGTCGACCTGGGTCACCTCGAGCAATTCTCGGTCGTCCACAACGTGCCGGTCGCTTCGAACAACAACGGCTATGACGGGCTCGACAGCCAGTTGCTTTTCAACACGACGCTGCATGTCCAGCACATGGAAAACATCCAGCGGTGGATCACCGACGGCTATGCCCTTGTGCGCACCCCTGCGGCGGGAAAGCAGGCGCGCGACAGCTTCATCGAGGGCGAATGCGCGATCTTCTTTTCCTCCATCGCGGACCACAACACGATCCACAAGCTCACCCCCGCCTTTGCCTGGGACGTTCAGATGATCCCGACCTATGAGGGAACCGAACGCCACAACACCGTTGTCGGCGGCGCCTCGCTTTGGGTTCTGTCGGGCAAGACGGACGAGGAATACAAGGCCGCGGCGGCCTATCTGGCCTTCCTTGCCACGCCCGAATCCGAAGAGTTCTGGGTATCGAACACCGGCTATATCCCGGTGACGAAGACCGGCTATGATGCGCTTCTGGCCAAGGGTTTCTATACCAAGCAGCCCTATGTGAACCGCGACATCGCGCTGAAGTCGCTGACCTATACCGAGCCGGGCCCGCTGACACGCGGCATTCGTCTTGGCAGCTTCATCCAGATCCGCGCCGAATGGCTGGCCGAGGTCGAGGCCGCGCTGGCCGGGCAGAAAACCATGCAGGAGGCTCTGGACACCGCCGTGGCGCGCGGCAACGACCATCTGGCGCGATTTGCCAAGACATATGCGGGCAAGTCCTTCCCGTAACGCCCGAACCACCGGGGGCGTGGCCAGCCCGGCCGCGCCCTTCCGCCATTTCGCCGGAGGACAGATGCGCCGCGCCTATTTCAAGTTCAGCTGGATTGCCGCCGCACTTCTGGCCCCGCAACTGATCATCATCTTCGTCTTCTTCTACTGGCCCTCGGCGCAGGCGCTCTATTGGGCATTCACGCTGGAACAGCCCTGGGGCGGCGGCAACACCTGGGTCGGCTTCGAGAATTTCCGCACGGTGCTGGCAGACCCCTATTACTGGGGTTCGGTCCGCGTCTCGGTGATCTATGCTCTGGCCACCACCGTCCTCGCGATGGGCATGGCGCTGACACTGGCGATCTTTGTGGACCGCCAGCTTGCAGGTTACAAGGCCTACCGCGTGGCGATCATCTGGCCTTATGCGGTGGCCGCCCCGGCTGCGGGCCTCGCCTTCCAGTTCGTCTTCAACCCCGGTGCGGGCATCTTCAGCTATATCAACTCGGTCGCGCCGGGCTGGTGGGATCTGTCGAAATACCCCTGGCAGGCCGTTACCGCCATCGTCATCGCGGGCGCGTGGAAGCAGGTGGCCTACAGCTTCATCTTCTTTCTCGCCGCGCTGCAGTCCATCCCCCGCAGCCTGACCGAGGCCGCCGCGATGGACGGGGCGAGACCGCTGCGCCGGATGGTGGACCTGCAACTCCCGCTCCTGACGCCCACGTTCTTCTTCCTTCTGGTCATCAACATCACCGACAGCTTCACCGACAGCTTCGGCATTGTCGACACGCTGACCGGCGGCGGCCCGTTCCGGGCGACCGACCTCATGGTCTACAAGATCTATGTCGACGGCTTCCGCGGCTTTGACTACTCGGGTGCTGCCGCGCAATCGATCATCCTGATGCTTCTCGTCATGGCGCTGACATTCGTTCAGTTCCGCTATGTCGAGCGGCGCGTGCATTACACCTGACCGGGGCCGCCATGATCGAGCGCACGCCACTTCTGAACATCGCAACCCATGTGATCCTGGTCTTTGGCCTGATCGTCATCCTGGTCCCGATCTGGCTGGCCTTCGTCGCCGCGACCCATACGCTTCAGACCGTCAATACCGCCCCGGTCGAATACTGGCCGGGAGATCAGCTTTGGGTGAACCTTGCCGCCGCCTGGGTTCAGTCGGACTTCGGGCCGAAATTCCTGAACTCGCTCTTCGTGGCGACGGGGGTCGTCATCGGCAAGGTCACGCTGGCCTGCATCACTGCCTTCGCGCTGGTGTTCTTCAACTTCCGCGGCCGGATGCTGATCTTCTGGATGATCTTCATCACCCTGATGCTGCCCCTCGAAGTGCGCATCGTGCCGACCTATGCGGTGGCCGCCAATGCGCTGACACCGTTCCAGACGATCATGGACTGGACCGGCATCAGCTGGCTGATCACCACCCTGTCCGGGGTGGAGGTGGCGCTGGAGTGGAACCTTCTCAATTCCTACACCGGGCTGATCCTGCCATTGGTCGCCACCGCCACGGGCACATTTCTCTACCGCCAGTTCTTCCTGACGATCCCGGACGAGCTGGTCGAGGCCGCGCGAATGGACGGCGCCGGGCCCTTGCGGTTTCTCTGGGATGTGCTGATTCCGCTCTCCAAAACCAATATCGCGGCGCTGGCCACGATCATGTTCGTCTATGCCTGGAACCAGTATCTCTGGCCGCTTCTCGTTGTTACCGACCGGGCGAATTACGGGATGGTCGTGGTGCAACTGTCCGACCTTATCCCCGATCAGCTGACCACCGGGGGTGGCACGCCGACCTGGCATCTGGCGATGGCCGCCACGCTGGCCGTGATGCTGCCGCCGATCCTGATCGTCATCCTCATGCAGCGCTGGTTCGTGCGCGGCCTGATCAACACCGACAAGTAAGGGCAATCCATGGCCGAGATCCTGATCCGCGACGTCGCCAAGACCTTTGGCAAGACCACGATCATGCAGGGCGTCAGCCTCAGCATCCTCAAGGGCGAATTTGTCGTCATCCTTGGCCCCTCCGGCTGTGGCAAGTCCACGCTCTTGCGCCTGATCGCGGGGCTGGAAGAGATATCGTCGGGGGAGATCTCGATCGCGGGCCGCGTGGTCAACCAGCTGGAGCCGCGCGAGCGTGGCTGTGCCATGGTGTTCCAGAACTACGCGCTCTACCCGCATATGACGGTGGCGGAAAACATCGGCTATGCGCTGAAAGTGGCAGGCACCCCGAAGGCAGAGAGGAATGCCCGCGTGGCTGCCACCGCGAAATCCGTGGGCCTGTCCGATTTCCTCGACCGCAAGCCCGGGCAGTTGTCCGGTGGCCAGCGCCAGCGCGTCGCTATGGCCCGCGCCATCATCCGCGAGCCAAAGGTCTTTCTATTCGACGAACCGCTCTCCAACCTCGACGCCAAGCTCCGCGTCCAGATGCGCCACGAGATCCGCCGGATCCACAACCGCATCAAGGCCACATCCGTCTTCGTGACGCATGACCAGCACGAAGGCATGACCCTGGCCGACCGGCTGGTGGTGATGAACAAAGGCACCATCGAACAGGTCGGCACGCCGCAAGAGATCTACGATCACCCCGCCTCGCTTTATGTTGCGGGCTTCATCGGCAGCCCGGCGATGAACTTTCTGCCCGGACAGCTATCCGCCGCGCGGCGCGGTGTGCTGCTGGAAAACGGCAGTCTGGTGCCATTGGCGCAGATGCCCGATCTTGCGGATGGTCACATGGTGCAGATCGGCGTCCGGCCGGAACATACCACATTGGCCGCGCGGGGCAGCGGGACCATCGAGGTGCGGGTCGACATGATCGAGGAACTGGGATCCGGCCGCCTGTGCAACCTCTTGTTCGAAGACATCCCGCTCTGCGCCTTGACCGAGGCGCGACCGGAGCTTGCTGCGGGCGATGCGGTGGGGCTTCTCTTCGATCCCGGTCAGATCCACCTCTTTGATTCCGCCACCGAAAAGCGGGTGGCGACCAGGCGCGTCACCGCAAGCGGGCGGCAGATGCAGGCGAACCCGGCCTGATCCCGGCCCGCGCCCTATCCAACGCGGAGCCCCTGGCACCAGACGCCGCGCAGGGGCTCCGGCCGCGCCGAACGCGGGCAACACGGATCACATCGGCG
>JAAURK010000258.1 GCA_012032275.1 Tabrizicola sp. | reverse complement strand
TCGCCGCGAGGGCCTTTTCCACCTGTTCGGGCAGTTGCTCCAGGTCGCTGATGATCCGCAGACCCGCTTCGTAGCTCAGGTGATGCAGGCGCCCAAAGTGCAGCGCGAGCAAAGCCATCACCACGCACTGCGACGTGTACGCCTTCGTGGACGCCACGCCGATCTCCGGCCCCGCGTGCAGGTAGACGCCTCCGTCGGCCTCCCGGGCGATCGTGCTACCCACCACGTTGCAGATCGACAGCACGGGGTGTCCTTTGCGCTTCATTTCGCGCATCGCGGCCAGCGTGTCGTCAACCGGCTTCAGACTGCGCGCGACGAGCAGGGGGAAGCCGCCCGGCAGCTGCCGCGCGACGCCAAGCCAGCGGGTGCCGCCATCGTCAAAAACTTCCGCCGGCTCCACCGTGAAGCCCTCGCCCGATGGCGCGAGCCCCTCCGGCCAGGCAATGCGGGTGCCTGCCAGCACCCGCCCCTCGCGGTCAAGAAGCACGAGCATCTCCTCGCCCGTCGCAGCCGTGGCGCGGTAATCGATGGCCTGACGGAGCGCTATGACGCGGCGCTGATCGTAAAGTGCCGCGAACCCGTCCAGATCGGCGGAGAGAAGCGCGCGTTGCGCCTGCATCATCCGGGCTTCGACAAGGCGGTATTGCAGGCCCATGGCCAGCATCGACAGAACCGTCACCGCCAGAGCCATCAGCGCGGCCAGACGAAGCGTCGCCCGTGCCGCCCAGGGTTTCGCGGCGGGCAGGGTCACACGGCGGCCCCGGTTCTTGGCGCGAAGATGTAACCCTCGCCCCGCGCAGTCTGGATCGCGGTCGACCCGGCCTCTTCAAGCTTTCGCCGCAGACGGCCCACATGCACGTCGACGACATTGGTACCGGGATCGAAATGCAGGTTCCAGACATTCTCCAGAAGCTGCATCCGGGTCACAAGCTGGCCTGCGTTCCGGGCAAAGAAGGTGATCAGCTCGAACTCCTTGGGGCTGACCGCCACATGGGTCCGCCGGACATGCACGGTGCGGGCCTTCAACCTGATCTCAAGCTCGCCGAATGCCATCAGGTCATTGTCCAGAACCTGCATCGTTCCCCGCCGCAAGAGTGCCCGCAGGCGGGCACGCAACTCGTCCTGTTCGAAGGGTTTGGGCAGATAGTCGTCGGCCCCCTTCTCCAGCCCCTCGACCCGGTTCGCCGCACGGCCAAGCGCCGAGAGGATGAGGATCATCGCCCGCGAGCCGCCCGCCCTGATCCGCGCCATCGCCTCGACCCCGTCACCGCCCGGCAGCATCCGGTCCAGCACGATCACCCGGTAGTCGCCCGCCGTTGCCGCCGCGATCCCGCCTTCAAGCGTATCGCAGTGATCGGCGGCGCAGCCGAGGCTTTCGACCACTGCGCGAACGGCGGCTGCCGTCTCGGCATCATCCTCAACGATCAGTATGCGTTCGTCCATGATCGGACCCCCAGTTTCGATGCGATTCAGAACACCACCACGTCCGGGTCAAGCACATTCGCACCGCCGACCGGGTGGAGGCCATCGGCCTTTGCCCAGGGATCAAGGTAGATGTGGCGCGTTGTACCGCCCGGCGCGGCCAGCAGGATCAGAAGCGGGCCGGTCACCCGCAGCGCCCGAAGCATGGCCAGATCCGCCCCGGTGCCGTTGATCGCAAGGATCCGGTCACCCTGCGCCAGTCCCGCGAGAAGCGCCGGGGAATTGGCGGTCACCGCCTCGACACTGCCGTCCGCGCCAAGGGTCAGCCCAAGGCCGGTCATGCTGTAGCTTTCCACCCGGGCAGGGGCCGGACGCCTTTCGCGCAGATCGCGCGTGACGAGCGCAGCTTTCGGCTGGTCCGCGTCGCCGAGGGGCACCATGACCAGCACCGATTCGTGGCCCCGGTAGACGGCGATGCCCGCCTCACCGGCAGCGACCGCAGCTTCGATGGCAAAGGCGAAATCGCCCGGTTCGGCCAATGCCTTGCCATCGACGGCAAGGACGATATCCCCGGCGCGAAGACCACCTGCCTCTGCAAGTCCGCCAGCCTCCACCCCGTCGATCAGCAGGCCCGAAGCGGTGACGCCAAGGGCCGCGGCAAGCTGCCGGTCCATCGGCCGCACGCGCAGGCCAAGTGCGGGGAAGGGTGGCAGGGTTTCCTCGATCAGCCCGGTGACGATCCGGTCCAGATCCTCTGCCACGATCGCATAGGCGATGCCCACGAACATGCGGCTGCCATCGGCGATCCGGCTGTTCATGCCCAGAAGCCCGCCGTTCGCATCGACAAGCGGGCCACCGGACGACCCGGGATTGACCGCCGCGTCATGCTGGAGCATCCGGATCGGCACCGCGACCTCGACCTGCCGCGCCTTGGCCGAAACCAGCCCCTCCGTCAGCGTGAACTCGATCCCGAGCGGTGCGCCCAGTGCAAAGACCTCGGTCCCGAGCCGAAGAGGCCCGGCCACCGGCGCCAGACCCCGGCGACCCGGAGCGACCGAGATCACCGCCACGTCGCGCACCGGATCGCGCGCGATCACCAGCCCTATCTCCTCGGCCCCGTTGCGGTCGCGCAAACGCACTTCCGCTGCCTCTCCCACCACATGCGCGTTGGTCACGGCCACCTCGCCGCCATCCCAAAGGAAGGCCGATCCCAGAAACCGGTCCTCGGCATCGGCGCTGCGCACGGTGAAGACCGCATCCATGGCCGTCTCCAGCGCGCCGGGTTCGGCCCGGGCGGGCGAGACTGCCAGAATCAAGATCAGAACCATCAGCGAGGCCAGGCATTCCAAAATCCACTTCAGCGGTTTTCTCCGCTGTACTTTTCTGCGCGACGACATGCTTCTTCCTCGATGACACCTTGACGCCCGAACGCTATCAGCCGCCCCCCGACGAGGCACATGACAAAGGCTGTCATGGAAAAATTGCGTGTTTACAGTGATCTTCGCAGGCCTCATTTTCCCCTTCGAACAGATTGCCCCAAAGAGACCTTCATGACCCGAGCGCTGCTTATGACCCTTCTTCTGTCGGCCATGCCGCTTGCCGCGCGGGCCGAGGTTCCCTCGCCCGTCAAGACTGCCGAACTGTCGGGGCGGCTTTTCGCGACCGGGGTCGAAACGCAGGATCCGCTGCTGATCATCGCGGCGGCAAAGCTGCGCAAGACGATCGCCCCCGCGCCGGTAGACCGGGCGGCCGAGGGCGGGCAAACGGCCGACGACAGCCCGCTTGGCTGGGAAGAGATGCTGGCCGCCGCCGAACCGCTGGCCGAAGGTGACGAGGCGTTGCAGGGCCTGATCAGCGATGTGCGCGCCGAAACGACGAAGGGCGTCGCCTCCGGCCCGGTCTACAACATCGGCTCGATCGGCACCGGCGGGCGCGACACTTATCCGCCGATCGAATTTCGCGGCGGGGAATATGCAGAGGTCTATGTCGAGGCGAAATCCACGACCAACCTGAACCTCGCGATCTATGACCACAGGGGGCGGCTCGTCTGTTCGGACACCGATGTGTCCCACATCGCCTATTGCGGCTGGACCCCGGCCGAGGGCGGCACCTTCACGCTGAAGGTGGACAACAAGGGCCCGCTTGCCGCGAATTATGCGCTGATGACGAACTGAGGGGCATCACATGCTGCGTGCATCTCTTCTGTCGGTGACCTGCGCGCTTTTTGCCCTTCCGGCGCTGGCGCGGGAAAACTATGCGATCCTGATCGGCGCCAACCAGTATCTGAACCTGGAGGAGCGCTGGTGGCTGAAAGGCCCGGGCAATGATGTCGATCTGGTCGCAACCTATCTGACGACCGAGGCGCCGGTGCCCTTTGCGGCCAGCAATGTGGTGGTGCTGAGCGATGCGCGGCCAGGGGCCACGCCGCCGACGCTGGCCGCAATCCGCGCCAGCTTTGCCGATCTGACCGCGAAGGTGCAACCGGGCGATTTTGTCTATCTCCATTTCTCCGGCCATGGCACGCAGGCGCCGGCACTTGACCCGGCCACCGAAGTCGATGGTCTTGACGAGCTTTTCCTGCCCGTCGACATCGGCCCCTGGTCCGATGTGGCGGGGGAGGTCGAGAACGCGCTGGTCGATGACGAGATCGGCGCGATGATCGACGGGCTGCGGGCCAGGGGCGCGGATGTCTGGGCGGTGTTTGACAGCTGCCATTCCGGCACCGTGACGCGCGCCGTCTCCTCGGGCGAGGAGGAGGTGCGCACGCGGCAGCTCGATCCCTCGGTTCTCGGGATCGGCAGTGCAGAGATGGAGGCGGTCGCCACCCGCAGCATCGGCGATTCGCGTGACGGGGCAGAGGCCCCGTTCGACGCGGGCACGGAAGATGGCGATTTTGTCGCCTTCTTCGCAGCCCAGACCAATGAGGTGACGCCGGAAAAGAACCTTCCCAAGGGCAAGCCGGGCCGGAAACCGCAAGGTGTGTTCACCTACACGCTGATGGAGACGCTGGCCGAATACCCGGGCGCGACCTACGGCCAGATCGCGCAGGAGGTGCTGCGGAAATACTCGGTCAAGAACCTCGCGCGGTCTACCCCGCTTTTTGAGGGTGATCTTGATGCCGTGGTCTTCGGCGGCGAGGGCGGCGGGCGGGTGCAGCAATGGCAGGCCGAGGCATCAGAGACCGGGCTGGCGATCCCGGCGGGGCTTCTCCACGGCTTGTCCGAAGGCGAGATCATGGCGGTGATGGCGACCGCGGCAGATGCAAGCGAGAATGCGCTTGGCTATGTGGAACTGACCACGGTGGAGACGTTCAGCGCCACGGGCGAAGCGGTCGAGAAGGATGGCAAGGCCCTGCCGAGCGATCTGCCAAAGGCGCTCTATCTGCGGAAAATCGGCAACGGCGTGGACTTTGGCCTGACCGTTGCCCTGCCCGAAGCCGGAACCGCACCCGCCGATGCCCTTCTCGCCGCCCAGGACATGCTGCAGACGGAAGCGGGGCCGCGGATTGCCTTCGTCGGCGCGGGAGAAGAGGCCGACCTGCGCCTTGCCGTCATCCCCGACAGCCCGCGCCCTGATGCGATCTGGGTTCTGCCGGGCACCGGTCTGGCCGAGGATCTGGCGACAACGCCCTCGGTCTCGACAGCCGACAAGGACGCCCCCGCACTTGCCGCCGCCATGGGGGACACGCTGACCACGATGGCCAAGGCGCTGAACCTGCTCAAGCTTGGTGCCGCGGTCGGGGCGGGCACTCTCGATGTCGAGGTGCAGATGCTGACCCGCACGCCAGAGGACCGGACGCTGAAACCGCTCGCCTTCGCGCCGGTTCCGACGCTGATGCCGGATGACGAGGTCCATGTCGTGGCCCGCAACAACATGGATCAGCCCGTCGATGTGAACGTGCTTTATGTGAGTGCGGATTACGCGGTCAGCCATTGGTTCTCGGGCCGCCTGCAGCCGGGCGATGCACTGAAGAAAGGGCTTTTCAAGATCAGTGCGGATGTGCTGGGGCAGGAGCGGATGGTCGTGGTGATCACCCCGCCAGGCCGCAAAGCCCGGTCGAAGACCTGAGCTATCTGGCCCAGGAGGCCGTCACCATCACGCGCACGGTGGGTGGCTCGTCCCTCGAAAGCGCCTTTGCCGAGGCAGGCTTCGGGATCACGACGCGCGGGGCTGTCGCTCTCGACGATGGGGGAGAGGACGGCGGACCGGCGTCAGGCATCCTTCAGCTGGAGCTCCGCACCATCGCAGGCAACTGATTTCATTGGATTGCTGCGCAGAAGAAAGGTCTTGTCGCAAAATTCTGCATTGTGCGGCAAAGGTCTTCGATTTCCTTCCGTCATGCCGCAAGTGCGGCGAACAGCGCACATGGGCAGAGCCGAGTGACCTGAGCCCCTGAACCTCCTCCAGCTTTTGGTAGAGTCCGTCCACGCAAGGAGACGGACAATGAAGCAATCTCGGTTCACAGAAGCGCAGATCATCGGGATCTTGAAGGAGCAGGAGAACGGGT
>JAAURK010000257.1 GCA_012032275.1 Tabrizicola sp. | reverse complement strand
CCGATCCGGTGTTCGCCTGGTTCGAGACCCGCATCGATCCTGTTCCCCCCCGCACGAGGGCCTGCCGTCACCCAGCCGCAGAGCCTGCTCGGCTTCTACTGGTACTTCGTCAAGCCGATCTGGCCGGTGATGGCGGCGCTGCTGGCTTGCAGCGCGGTCTACTCGGCGATCGAGGTATCGCTGTTCGCCTTCGTGGGCAATCTCGTCGACCGCATGCGCGAGGCGACGAGCCCGAGACCTTCATGTCCGACAACGCCGGCCTGCTGCTGACGATGGCCTTCATCGCATTGGTGGCGCGCCGCTGACGTCGCTCGCCCACGAGCTGATCAAGGCGCAGACGATCGCGGCGCCCTTCACCGTGCGGATCCGCTGGCTGTCGCACGCTCACGTGATCCGCCAGAGCCTGGCCTATTTCCAGAACGACTTCGCCGGACGGCTGTCGAACCGCGTCATGACCACCGGGCATGCGCTGCGCGAGACCGTCGTGCAGCTGATCGATTCCGTCTTTCATGTATTCGCCTACTGGCTGGGCGCGCTGATCCTGTTCGCCCAGGCGGACCTGCTGCTGGTGTGGCCGCTGATCGTGTGGCTGGCCGTCTATGCGGCCGCGCTGTCGTATTTCGTGCCGCGGATTCAGCAGTTGTCGGCTCGGTCCTCGGAGGCGCGCTCCATGCTGATGGGCCGCATCACCGATCGCGCGGGCATCCAGTTCAAGCTGCTGAACCGCGGGCGCGGCCCGGCGGTTCTGCTGGCCGATACCCGGCCCCTGCCCGGCATCGCGCTGCCGAAACCGATGGTTGCCCCGCCGCTCGCGGAGGCCTGGCAGGCCCCTGACGATCTGGCGGAAGATGTGACCGACTGGCAGGCGGAGGATGACGATTTCGACGGCGACGAGGCCCTACCCCAGCGCACTGACTATGCCGCCGACCGCAAACCCGTGGTCCAGCATCTGGCCCGCAAGACCGCCCCGTCGCGGCAGGCGATGGAGGAAACCCAGCCGCGCCTCAGATTCGAAGAGCGCAAGCCCCTCTATGAACTTCCGCCGCTCAACCTGCTGTCCAATCCCGTCGCGATCCAGCGGACCCAGCTTTCCGACGAAGCGCTGGAAGAAAACGCCCGCATGCTTGAATCCGTGCTCGACGATTACGGCGTGAAGGGCGAGATCGTCGCCGTCCGGCCCGGCCCCGTCGTCACGATGTACGAGCTCGAACCCGCGCCGGGCCTCAAGGCCTCCCGCGTGATCGGGCTTGCCGATGATATCGCGCGGTCGATGTCGGCCCTGTCGGCGCGCGTCTCCACCGTGCCGGGCCGCAGCGTGATCGGGATCGAGCTGCCCAATGCGGTGCGCGAGAAAGTGGTGCTGAAGGAAATCCTTTCTGCCCGCGATTTCGGCGACAGCCAGATGCGCCTGCCGCTTGCGCTTGGCAAGGACATCGGCGGTGACCCGATCGTGGCGAACCTGGCCAAGATGCCCCACCTGCTGATCGCGGGCACCACGGGATCGGGCAAGTCCGTCGCCATCAACACCATGATCCTGAGCCTTCTCTACAAACTCACGCCCGAAGAGTGCCGCCTGATCATGATCGATCCGAAGATGCTGGAACTCAGCGTCTATGACGGCATCCCGCATCTGCTGTCCCCCGTCGTGACCGACCCGAAGAAGGCCGTCGTCGCGTTGAAATGGGTCGTGGGAGAGATGGAGGAACGCTATCGCAAGATGTCGAAGATGGGCGTGCGCAACATCGAGGGTTATAACGGCCGCGTGCGCGAGACCTTGGCCAAGGGCGAGATGTTCCGCCGCACCATCCAGACCGGATTTGACGACGAGACCGGCGAACCGGTGTTCGAGACCGAGGAGTTCGCCCCCGTCGCCTTGCCGTACATCGTCGTCATCGTGGACGAGATGGCCGATCTGATGATGGTCGCGGGCAAGGAGATCGAGGCCTGCATCCAGCGCCTTGCCCAGATGGCCCGCGCCTCCGGCATCCATCTGATCATGGCTACCCAGCGCCCGTCGGTCGACGTGATCACCGGCACGATCAAGGCGAACTTCCCGACCCGGATCTCCTTCCAGGTTACCTCGAAGATCGACAGCCGGACGATCCTTGGCGAACAGGGTGCCGAACAGCTTCTGGGTATGGGCGACATGCTCTACATGGGCAACGGCGCCCGGATCACCCGCATCCACGGCCCCTTTGTCAGCGACGAAGAGGTCGAGGAGATCGTCAACCACCTGAAAAGCTTCGGTCCGCCCGTCTACATGTCGGGCGTCGTCGACGGGGTGGATGACGAAAAGGCCGACGATATCGACCTGGTGCTCGGCCTTGGCGGCGACGGATCGGACGATGCGCTTTACGATCAGGCGGTCGCCATCGTCGCGAAGGACCGCAAGTGCTCCACAAGCTATATCCAGCGCAAGCTTGGCATCGGCTACAACAAGGCCGCGCGTCTTGTGGAGCAGATGGAGGAACAGGGAATCGTCACCTCGGCAAATCATGTCGGCAAGCGCGAGATCCTCGTTCCAGAGACCTGAGACCCGGCCCGGCAGGCGCCGTCAGCGCCAACAGATGCCCGGGAATCGATGCGGCCGCGGTCATCGCCGCGGCAAGGGGGAAATCCGGTGCGGATTTCCCCTCAATCGTTAACAAAATTCTTGCAACGAAGCCGCGGGCGTCTCACAACTCATGGGCGAATTACGGCCCGGAAAGACGAAGGCCCATTTACAGGGTTCATGCCGCAGTCCAGATCCTGCGCAACAACACAGACAACAGTCGGAGGACGAGAATGAGAAACTGGATTTCACGCCGCGTCACTATCGCGCTCTTGATGGCTGGCGGCGTCATGTCGGCACTGCCCGCTGCCGCCGAGGGCTGGGAACCGACCAAGCCGGTCGAACTGGTCATCATGGCCGGACAGGGCGGCGGGGCGGATCGCCTGGCCCGCCTGATCCAGGCGATCATCCAGAAGGAGGGCCTGACCTCCATGCCGGTCGTGCCGGTGAACAAGGGCGGCGGCTCGGGGGCGGAGGCTCTGCTCTATCTCAAGGAGAAGGCGGGCGACAGCAACGTGGTGATGGCCACGCTGAACAGCTATTACACCACGCCACTGCGCAGCGATCTTGGCGTCGACATCAAGGATTTCACGCCCATCGCGCGGCTTGCCGAAGATACGTTCATCATCTGGGTCAACGCCGAAAGCCCGATCCAGACGCTGGATGACTATGTCGCGGCGGTGAAGGAGGCGGGCGGAACCTGGATCATGGCCGGGACCGGAACCGGGCAGGAAGACAGTCTTGTCACCGCGATGCTGGAAAAGGAATTCGGCATCGACTTCACCTATGTGCCGATGGATGGCGGCGGCGACGTGGCCACCGCACTGGTCGGCGGGCAGGCGCAATCCACCGTGAACAACCCCTCCGAACAGATGGGCTTCTTCGAGGCGGGCAAGGTGCGTCCGATCGCCATCATCGCCAGCGAACGCCTCGCCTCGCTGCCCGATGTGCCGACGATGGCAGAACTTGGCCATCCGATGGACTACAAGATGCAGCGCAGCTTCGTCGCTCCGGCCGGCATGCCCGCCGAGGCGGTGGCCTTCTATACCGATCTGTTCCAGAAGGTCAGCGAATCCGAGGAATGGCAGACCTATGCCAAGGAGGAAGGCCTGCTGACCAATTTCGAGGCGGGTCAGCCGCTGCAGGATTACTTTCTTGTCGAACGTGACAAGCATGCCGCGATCCTGAAAGAGCTCGGCGAATAACATTGCGACCGGCCGTCGGGCAGAACGCCCGTCCGGCCCTTCCATTCGTTCGCAAGGCCGGAGATCCCGATGCAAAGAGCAGACAGCCTGATCGCGGCGGCCATCGTCGCTTTTTCCGCTTATTGCATGTGGCATGCCTGGTCGCTGCCGATCGGCTGGGTCGACAAGAAAGGCCCCGGCGGCGGCGCGTTTCCATTCTGGCTGTCGGCGATCATGCTGGTGGCGGCGCTGGTCGTGCTGGTGAAATCGCTGATGGCTGCGCGGAAGTTCGACCGGTTCTTCGATTCCGCAACCTTCGGCTCTGTCGCGCAGGTCACGATCGCGACCATGGCGGCCATCGTCCTGATGCAATATGCCGGCGCCTATGTCGCGATGCCGCTGTTCGTCATCTGGTATGTCCGCGTCTTTGGCAGGCACAGCTGGCTGCTGACCCTCTCGCTCACCCTTGGCGCCATCCTGGTGATGTGGCTTTTCTTCGAGGTCACGCTGCAGGTCTTCCTGCCAAAGGGCCCGCTGGAGCCACTTTTCGTTCCGCTTTACGCCATTTTCTTCTGAGAGGCCGTCATGGAGATCATCCAGCATCTGATCGACGGCTTCGGCTATGCCTTGTTGCCGGTCAACCTGCTTTTGATCTTTGCGGGCGTGACGATCGGCATCTTCATCGGCGCCTTGCCGGGCCTTGGGTCGATCAACGGGGTCGCCATCGTCCTGCCACTGACCTTCCTCGTGCCGCCGGAATCGGCGATCATGCTTCTGGCCGCCATCTATTACGGCGCGATGTACGGGGGGGCGATCAGCTCCATCCTGCTTGGCATTCCCGGAGCGTCCACGGCGGTCGCGACCACGTTCGACGGACGGCCGATGGCCGTGCAGGGGCGCGCCGGGCTGGCATTGCTTGCGGCGGCATTCGCCTCTTTCGTCGGCGGCACGATTTCTATCGTGCTCTTTACTGCCTTTGCCCAGCCATTGGCCGATATCGCGCTTAAGTTCCATTCGCAGGAAACCTTCGCGCTTGTGGTTCTGGCCTTCACCACCTTTGTCGGCCTTGGCAGCGACGACCTGATGAAGACCATCATCATGATCTGCATGGGGCTGGTGCTGTCGACCGTCGGCTTCGACCTGATCTCCGGTCAGCCCCGGCTGGTGTTCTTTGACCTGCCCGGCTTTACCGGCGGCGTCAGCTTCCTGATCCTCGCGATGGGCATCTATGGCGTGGGAGAGCTGCTCTGGACGCTTGACCAGTCCAAGGCTTCGCCCGTGCTGACGACGGCGCGGCTGCGGTGGCGCGACATTGTCAGCGGCCTGAAGGAGCTGATGGGCACCTGGCGCACGATGTCGATGGGATCGATCCTGGGCTTCTTCGTCGGCATGCTTCCCGCTGCCGGGGCGACACCGGCCGCCCTGATGGCCTATGGCGTCGCAAAGACCTCGTCCCGCAATTCCGAGAATTTCGGCAAGGGCGATGTGCGCGGTGTCGTCGCGCCGGAAACCGCCAACAACGCGGCCTCCACCGGTTCGATGATGCCGATGCTGACGCTGGGGATCCCCGGTTCACCGACCACCGCGATCCTGCTTGGCGGGATGGTGATGTGGGGCCTGACGCCGGGACCGATGCTGTTCGTCGAACAGCCGGCTTTCGTCTGGGGGCTGATCTCGTCGCTTTACGTTGCCAATGTCGCGGCAGTTCTGGTCAACATCGGGCTTATCCCGATGTTTGTCTGGTCGCTGAAGATGCCGTTCACGGTGCTTTGCACGGTCGTCCTTTTCCTTTGCATCATCGGCGGTTTCGCGGCCAACGGAAGGATGCACGACGTCTGGCTGATCGGCATCTTCGGGATCATCGGCTACCTGCTGCGCAAGGTCGATTACCCGCTGGCGCCGCTGGTCCTTGCCATCGTGCTTGGCCCGGTGATGGAGCGCAGCTTCCGTCAATCGATGATCGCCTCGCAAGGCGATGTCTTGACCTTCTTCGAACGTCCGATATCTGCGGTGTTCATGTTCATCGCCATCGCGCTGTTTCTCATGCCCGTTGTGCGCGCGATCCGCGACAGCCGAAAATCGCCCCAGGCGGCCGAGTAGAAAGAACCCTGACGCATGACCACGACCCTTGCTTCCGTGATCGCCGCGCATCCCGACGCCGCCCTGGCCATCGGCGCGCCGGATCGCCCCTGGCTGACCTATGGCGGGCTGAGGGCCCAGGCGAAGGCGACGGCAGAG
>JAAURK010000256.1 GCA_012032275.1 Tabrizicola sp. | reverse complement strand
AGGTATTCCACCCCCACCGCCACTGACAGGGTGCTGGCGTGGTAAACCATGTTCGAGCGGCCCTCCGCGCGTATGCGTTTGGATATCGGATCGGCTGGCCACCGCGGGTGGTGTAGTGCCCGCTCTCGCCGGTCAGCATGCGGCGATTCACCGCCGAGGATAATCTCGATCGGCCGCGAATTGTACGGCCGCAGGCGGCCAGGCGCCGCAGAATCGTCCGCTGGTCTGTCCTGTCGCCGCGTACGAGATGCAGGACCATGCTGAAATAGGCCTCCGGGTCGCCCAGGCCGTAAATTGCCGAAACCGTCGCGACAATGATGGCATCCGGTCGTTCGATCAATGCTTTGGTCGCCGACAGGCGCATTTGCTCGATATGCTGGTTTATGGACGCGTCTTTCTCGATATAGGTGTCCGAGCGCGGCACATAGGCTTCGGGCTGGTAGTAGTCGTAGTAGCTGACGAAATATTCGACCGCGTTCTCGGGGAAGAAGCTTTTGAACTCCCCATATAATTGCGCAGCGAGGATCTTGTTGGGGGCGAGGATCAGGGCCGGGCGCTGCAAGGTTTCGATCACCTTGGCCATGGTGAAGGTCTTGCCGGTGCCGGTCGCACCAAGAAGCACCTGATCCCGCTCACCCGCGACGACACCGGCGGTAAGTTCGGCAATCGCCGTCGGCTGATCTCCGGCCGCGGTGAACGGGGTCGACAGCACGAAGCGCCGCCCGCCTTCCAGCTTTGGCCGGACCAGAACGTCGGGGCGGATGTCGAGGCTGTTGGTGTTGTTGTGGGGCATGGTGGTTCCCTTCGGCGGCCGACTCGGCCCTTCAGATTTGATCCGTTTTTGTTCCAGTTCAACCCATGATCCCGGCCGTTGATCCCGGCCATGGCGAATCCGTTGCCGAATGCCGCGGGCCGGGCTAAGCCTGCGGAGAACGGGAGAGATGATGGGACAGAAGATCGATACGCGGGCCGTCGGCCTTGACACCGGGCTGGCGTTGATGCGCTGGCTGACGGGCGCTGAAAACCTGCATTACGGGCTCTGGACGGGGCTGGAGATCACGGCTGGCAATCTGCGTCGGGCACAGGATGCCTACACCGAACGGCTGTTCGCAGCACTTCCCCCGGATCCGCTGCGGATCCTCGATATCGGGGGTGGCGCGGGCGAGACGGCGCGCAAGCTGATCGCGCTTGGGCATAGCGTGGAGATTGTGGTGCCATCGGCCTTTCTGGCAGATTGCTGCCGCCGCAATGCGCCCGAAGCGGCGGTGCATGAATGCACGTTCGAGGCCTTCGCAGGCGCTGGGCCCTTCGACCTTTGCCTGTTTTCCGAGAGTTTTCAGTATATTCCGATCATGGACAGCCTACCGAAATGTGCCGCCCTGCTGGCGCCCGGCGGCCATGTGCTGATCGCGGATTGCTTTCGTACGGATGCCTATCTGGGGCGCGAGGAGCATGGACCGCAGCCCGGAGGCGGGCACCGGCTGTCAACCTTTCGCGCGGCGCTGCTGTCGGTCCCGTTCGAGGTCGCGGAGGAAGAAGACCTGACCGAGGCCGTCGCCCCCTCGATCGACCTGGAGCAGGGGTTCTTCAACGTGATCGGCACCGGCCTGCAGCGGTCCTCCACCGAACTGGCGCAGAAAAAGCCGCTGGTCAGCTGGATGATCACCCGGCTGACCGCGCTGTTTGTGAAACGCAAGCGGCGCGAGCGACTGTGGCAACGCCTGACTGAACGGGACCGGACGAGCGAGGCCTTCAAGATCTACAACCGCTATCTGTTGCTGAAACTTGCACGGACGGACTGAAAGTTTCCGAAAACCTGCGAAACCGGGAACAATTTTAGAGAAAATAGTTTCTTCACACTTCATCTTTCGGTTGTCAGGCCGGATCGGTTGGTGCAAGATGATGGGGCAAGCAGCAACTGACGCTGTCGGCCGACCCCATCACACCCCACCCACACTCCCCAAGGTCGGCCGACAGCTCTTTTCGCCAGTCAGGCTTGCGCTTTTCCTCAGCCTTGGGAATAAGGGGAAAACCTCAGGGGTCTTCTCATGCGCGCACGCATCTATCAGCCCGCCCGCACCGCAATGCAATCGGGCACCGCGAAAACTCTAGGCTGGGTGCTGGAATTCGCCCCCGCCTCGGCGCGCGACGTCGATCCGCTGATGGGATGGACCTCGTCGGATGACACGCAGTCGCAGGTCCGTCTGCGGTTCGACACGCGCGAAGCGGCCGAAAGCTATGCGAAATCCAAGGCCATCGCCTATGACGTGGTGGAGCCGAAGGCGCGCAAGGCGGTGATCCGCCCGCGCGGCTATGGCGAGAATTTCGCCACCGACCGCAAGGGCGCCTGGACGCATTAGGCCGACCTCTCGGCTCCTGGCTGCCGCCTGCCCTTCGACAAAGCCGGAGTCCGCTTTTGTCGGGAAGGCTTCAGCCGGGCGGTTCGACGGTCTGGTCGCCGATCATGAGATCGCCTGAAATCCGGTATATGAGATCGACGTCGGGCGGATCGCCGTTGTCGAAGTAGCGGTACAGAAGGCCATCCTTCACCTCATAGCGTCCACCATAGCTGTCGCCGCCCGAGGTCGCATAGCCGCCGAGATTGTCGCCGGAGGCGTTTTCGAAACTGCCAAAGGCCCCGCCGGAATGTTCGCCGCTCCAGGTGCCATCGGTGCGGAATTCGGCAAAGGACGAGCGGGAGACGCCGCCCGTCACACCTGAGCCCGGACTGAACCCTTCGAAGCTGATTGACGAAAGGTTGCCGGCAAAGGTCTCGCCATCCGCAACCGGTTCGGCCAGATACATCGTCCGGTTACCGTCCAGGAAGGTTTCGCCCTCAACTCCAAGTTCCTCGACTTTGCCCGAGGCGAAGCCCAGTCGCAGCGTGCCGCGTGACAGCTGATAGGTACCAAAGTCCATGTCACCTATCGCGAGCAAGGCTTGCGGATCGAGGAGCAGAAGACCCTGCGGCGGGCGACCATCGTAGAAATACCCGTCCGGCCAGAAGACCAGGCGGCGCTGGACTATCTCCATCTGCATGGTGCCGTCCAGTTGCAGCCGCCATTCGGTCCGAAAGCCCCAGTAGAGGCCCGAGAGATCGCCTGCCTCGGGCGCGGGCATCAGCGGGTCCGCGCCTTCAGAGACGTAGCGGGCGTTTTCAAACATTGGCGCGACATCGCGCTGGAAGACCTGCATCGATGTGGTCAGCTCCTCCTCATCATCGCTTTCCCCGTCAAAGGCCATGATCTCCAGCCGATCCGAAAGCTGGGTTGCGAAGAGGATCTGGACGTCGCCGTCAACCAGCTGCCCCATCATCGCCGCTGGCCTGCCGCCTGCGGTCATCCTCTCGGGTGGGGAGATGACGTCCCGCCGGGGCACATCGTCGTCATCGTCGATGAAGCGGGTGGCCTGCGAGGCGAGAAAGCTGTCTGGCTGGGTCTGCCCGTCCTGACCGATACTGATCCTGATGTAACAGAACTCGCATTCGTCGTCCGGAAGGTCGGTAAGAAGCGTGAGCGTGCCTTTTTCGTCGACCCCACCCACGTACCAACCCTTGGGCACGTCAAAGATGATGTTGCCATGCTGGAGCGTCTCGGCGGCGACTGGTTGCGCAAGCAAGCCGGCAAGGACAAGGACCTGAATACGCATCCGCGATGCCTCCACCAAAGGTCGATTGAACCCGCCAAGCCTGGCACAGGAAGCGAGCAGGGGAAGTCATGAAATCCGGAGCCCGTCCGGTGTGGCGCGGAGTTCCGCTTGCCCTTGGCGATGCGACGCGGCAGGAAGGCGAAAACGGGAGCCGCCATGCAGATCACCATCGCCGAAGAACACCCGCTGACCCCGGACCTGTCGCTGTTGTTCGACCGGCACGCGGTGGACATGCGCGCCGACACCCCGCCGGAATCGATCCACATGATGGACAAGGCGGCGCTTGCCGCGCCCGGCATCTGGTTCTTCGTGATGCGCGACGGGGGAGAGCCGGTCAGCATGGGGGCATTCAAGCGGATTGACGCGGCCCATGCCGAAATCAAGTCGATGCATGTTCTGGCAGAGCGGCGCGGGCAAGGGCTGTCACGCCGGATGCTGGATCATCTGCTTTCCGCGGCGCGGGCTGCGGGGTTTCGGCGGCTGAGCCTTGAGACGGGCGCACAGGGCATGTTCCTGCCCGCCCGGGCGCTTTACCTGAAGGCGGGCTTCGAGAACTGCCCGCCCTTCGAGGGCTATGCTCTGGACCCGAATTCGGTGTTCATGACAAAGCGTCTTGCGTGACGCCGCCGCCTGCCGCAAAAGGGCGCGGTGCGGGCCCATAGCTCAACTGGATAGAGCAAGGACCTTCTAAGTCCGAGGTTGAGGGTTCGAGTCCTTCTGGGCCCGCCATTTCAGGTTTTCGATGACGGCGCACCGCCCTCGAAGCGGTTGCCGTGGCGGTAATCGCAGGGCGCCTCCTGCATCTGCAGATGGAGCGCGCTGCCGGTGTAGGGGTGCGCCCGGGCCACGTCCTCGTCGAAGTCGATGCCAAGGCCCGGGGCATCGGGCGGCAGGATATAGCCATCGTCCCAGGTAATCGAGTTCCTGATCAGCCTCTGGTGGAAAGCGCCGCCGGTCTCGATCGTTTCGGCGATCAGGAGGTTCGGGATCGAGGCGGCGAAGTGGACGTTGGCGGCCCATTCGACGGGGCCTGCGTAAAGATGCGGGGCCATCTCTGCGTTGAAGATTTCGGCCATGGCGGCGATCTTCTTCGCTTCCCAGATGCCGCCCACGCGGCCCAGCGCGGGTTGCAGGATCCTGACACCTCCGGCGCGGAGGAGCGTGCCGAACTCGGCCTTGGTGGTCAGGCGCTCGCCGGTGGCGAGCGGGACGCGCACGGATTTCGCGACCTCGGCGAATTCGAGGAGGTTGTCGGGCGGGATCGGTTCCTCATACCACAAGGGATTGTAGGGTTCGAGCTCGCGCCCCATCCGGATCGCACCGGGAGTGGTGAACTGGCCGTGGGTTCCGAAGAGAAGGTCGACGCGGTCGCCCACCGCCTCGCGGATCGCCTTGCAGAAGGCGACCGAGCGGGTGATGTCGGACATCGCCGGTTCGTGCCCGCCCCGAATGGTATAGGGGCCGGCGGGGTCGAACTTCACGGCGGTGAAGCCCTGGTTCATGAAGCGGACGGCGGCTTCGGCGGCGGCATCTGGATCGACCCAGAACGCGGCCGTTTCCCGGCCCGGCTCCGGATAGAGGTAGGTATAGCTGCGGATGCGGTCGTTCATCCGGCCCCCGAGCAGCGCCCAGACGGGGCGGTTGCGGGCCTTGCCGAGAATGTCCCAGCAGGCGATCTCCAGCCCCGAGAAGGCCCCCATGACTGTGGGATCGGGGCGTTGGGTGAAACCGGCGCTGTAGGCGCGGCGGAACATCAGCTCGATGTTTTCTGGATTCTCGCCCGCCATATGGCGTTCGAAGACATCTTCGATCACCGCCTGCATTGCCTTGGGCCCGACGGTGGAGGCATAGCACTCGCCATAGCCGACGATGCCGGTGTCGGTCGTCAGTTTCGGGAAGATCCAGTAGCGCCCGCCCCAGCCGGGGAAAGGCGGCGCGACGATGAAGATCTCGAGATCCTTCAGTTTCATGTCCGGTCCTTTCTCGGGCGGAGGCGGGGGATTTCACATCCCCCGCACCCCCTGTGGGATATTTGCGCCAATGTGAAACTAGGGGAGTTTTTCGCTGCGGTCATCCGGGAAGCGGAGCCCGGGGCGCGGGCCGGTGCAGCGCGATGCAGACGAGCATGAGCAGTGCGGCGAGGACGAAGGGCGCGCCGGGCGAGTAGAGCGGGGCGTCGGCGGCGGTGAAGCTGGCGAAGGTTGTGGTCATGATCAGGGGCGAGGTGATCATGGCGATGGCGTTGAGGCTGGAGAGCACGCCTTGCAGCTGGCCCTGGGCGTCAGCCGGTGCCGCACGCGAGGCTATGGCCTGGAGTGCCGGGGTGACGACGCCGCCAAGCGCGGTGACCGGGGTCAG
>JAAURK010000255.1 GCA_012032275.1 Tabrizicola sp. | reverse complement strand
CCTGGCCCGCCGCGATCGGAAGGTAAGCCCAGGCCGGCACCGCGCGGATCGACTGCCAGAGCCCCGCCGCGGTCAGGCCGCTCCACCAGACGAGCGCGGCCAGAAGGCCGGTCGAAAGCGCAATGGAGACCAGGACATGGCGCCAGTGCATGGAGTCATCCCGCCTTTTGCGATGGCAAAAGCATCAAGGCTGCCCGCCCCTTCACAGAACAGCGGCGAGACGCGACCGGTTCCCCGCGACGATGGACAACAGAAAACCCGAGAAGAAGATCTGCGCGCCGATCACGATCGCGGTCGAGGCGGCAAGCAGGCTGCGCAAGGCGTTGAGGCTGCCGAAACCGGATTCCGCCCATCCGACCGCGATCCAGATGGCAAAGCCGAACCCGACGCCCATCACGATCATCCCCGCCAGCAGCCAGTATTGCAGCCGCGACCGGCGCAGGAAGATTTCCGCTAGGCGCCCCGGTTTGCGATACCCTTCGCGATATCCGTAGACCAGCGCGAACAGCCCCATGAGCGCGGTCTGGGTGGACATGATCAGCGCGCCACTTGCGACGATGGCCCAGTGATCGCCGAAGCGGAACCCGCCGAGGCGCAGCGGTTCGGACCCGTCGGTGCCGACCAGCAGGCCGAGCAGCAGCGCTCCGGCTGCGAACATGAGTGCGGCGGGCAGCATGAAGAGCCATCCGGGAGACAGCAGGAACATGTAGATCAGGTGGCGCAGCCCGTCCCGCCAGGGGTTGAGATGCGGCGGCCTGCCGCGCTTGTCGGGCGAGAGGGTGACCGGCACCTCTGCCACGTTCATCTTCATCAGCGCCGATTTCAGCACCATTTCGGAGGCGAATTCCATCCCCGTCGATGAAAGTTTCATCCGGTCGAACGCCGTGCGCGTCAACGCGCGAAGACCGCAATGGGCATCGCTGATCCGGGTGCGGTAGAGCAGCCGCAGAATGCCCGACAGAACCGGATTGCCGATGTAGCGGTTCTTCCAGGGCATCGCGCCGGGCTTGATCTCGCCCTTGAAGCGCGACCCCATGCAGAGATCCGCGCCATCCAGAAGCTTTCCGATCATCGGCAGGGCTTCGACGAAATCATAGGAGCAGTCGCTGTCGCCCATCACGAGGTACTGCGCGCGGGCATCGCGAAACCCGCCCATCAGCGCCGCACCGTAGCCCTTTTCGGGCACGGCAACGACGCGCGCGCCCGCCGCTTCGGCGAGCGCCTGGCTGCCATCGGTGCTGCCATTGTCGGCGACGATCACCTCGCCCGAAAGCCCGTAGGTCTGCTCGACAAGGGTGAGGGCCTCGACGGCGCGGGCGACGCACCATTCGATCGTCCTCGCCTCGTTCAGGCAAGGCAGCACGAAGGCCACGGAAATCGGATCGATGCGCATTCTCTCTGCGTCCGGAAAGCTGGTTACCAATGAGTTTCTGTAAATGCATAAATGTGACGAAAGAATGAAGATTGTCAAAATCAATGCGGTTCCGGCGCGGGTCTGCCGCCCGACCGGCGGGTCACCGCTTCCGGCCGGGCGGAAGGGGCGAAACTGGCGGGCCGGTCGTCCGACGACAGTTCCCTTGAACTTACCCCGGCGCGCGCCGATGGTCGGGCGGGCGGGGGCGCAGGCGGGTGGCGGGGATGCCTCCGGCGGGGATATTTGGGCCAATGTGAAAGGTCGGGCGGGGATCGGGCGTGGCGGAGATCACACTTCTGGACGGCGGCATGGGGCAGGAGCTGCTGGCGCGGGCAGGCGATGCGCCGACGCCGCTTTGGGCGACCAAGGCGATGCTGGATCATCCGGGCCTGGTTCGCGAGATCCATGCCGATTACTTCGCCGCCGGGGCGACGGTGGCCACCACCAACACCTATGCGATCCACCACGACCGCTTGATCCGCTTTGGCCTTGATCCGATGTTTCATGCCCTGCATCTGCGGGCGCTGGCCGAGGCGCATGAGGCGCGGGCGGCATATGGTTCGGGGCGCATTGCCGGGGCGATCGGCCCGCTTGGGGCATCATACCGGCCAGACCTGACCGAGCCTGTCGCCTTGGCGGCGCCGAAATATGCCGAGATCGCGTCGATCCTTGGCCCGCATGTCGATCTTGTGCTGCTGGAGACGGTGGCGTCGGTGACGATGGCTGAAGGGGCGGTGAGGGGCGCAGAGGCGGCGGGAAAGCCGATCTGGCTGGCGCTGACGGTCGATGATCGGGCCGGCGCGAAGCTGCGCTCGGGAGAGCCGCTGGCCGGGATCGCGCGGGTCTTGCAGGACCATCCCGTCGCGGCGGTGCTGGCCAATTGCTCGGTGCCCGAGGCGATGGCGGCGGCGCTGGCCGCGCTGAAGCCGTTCGGTCTGCCCTTCGGCGCCTATGCCAACGGGTTCACCCATATCTCCCGCCGGTTTCTGCAGGAGGCGCCGGTGGCGCGCGACCTGACCCGTCGGCACGACCTGACGCCCGGCAGATATGCGGACTTCGCCTTGGGCTGGGTGGAGATCGGGGCGACCATCGTCGGGGGCTGCTGCGACGTGGGGCCCGCCCATATCCGCCATCTGGCCGACCGGCTTTGCGCTGCGGGCCATGTGATCCGATGATCCCGGACTTCGTCTATTCGCCGCCCGAAGGCGCGCCGGTGATCCTGCACGAGGACCGCCAGATCATCGTGGTGGCCAAGCCCGCGGGCCTTCTGTCGGTGCCGGGCAAGCTTGCCGGGCGGCAGGATTGCCTCGTTTCGCGGCTGACCGCGCTGCGCTGGGATGCGCTTTTGGTGCATCGGCTGGACTGCGATACCTCCGGAGTGATGGTCTTTGCCCGGACCAAGGCCGCCCAGGGGCATCTTGGCCAGGAGTTCGAGAAGCGGCGCGCGCGCAAGACCTATGTCGCGCGGGTCTGGGGTGACCTTCCGGGGGAACGCGGCCGGATCGACCTGCCGATCGGCGCGGATTGGCCGAACCGCCCCCGGCAGATGATCAGCCATGAGCATGGCCGCCCTGCCGTGACCGAGTGGGAGGTGATCGCGCGGGCACCCGGAGAGACGCGGGTCCGCCTGTCACCGCTGACCGGACGCAGCCACCAGCTCCGCGTCCACATGCTGGCGCTTGGTCATCCGATCCTTGGTGATCCGATCTATGCCACGGGCCCGGCGCGAGATCACCCCCGGCTGATGCTGCACGCCGAGACGCTGGGATTTCACCACCCCGGATCGGGCGACTGGGTCTTCTATTCGGCACCCTGCCCGTTCTGACATCATTTCGCTATCGCCCCGGCGCAGAAGCCCGTTAACCTCGCCGCAACGATATCTGTGGCATGTGTGCCTTGCCCTGGTGGAGAGAGTGATGAGCTTCCTGCGATTGGTGACCAAGCTGCGCTTCGGGTTGGTGACGGGGCCTGCGGTTCTTCTGGTGGCGGCCCTTCTCCTCGCCCTCCTTTCGCCCGGCTGGGCCACGCCGGCGCTGATCTTCGCGCTGGCGATGGCCGTCGTCGTGGCGGTGGGGCTGCATGACCTGACCCAGACCCGCCATGCGGTGCTGCGAAACTATCCGGTGGCCGCGCATCTGAGGTTTCTTCTGGAAAGCATCCGGCCCGAGATGCGGCAGTATTTCTTCGAGGGTGACAAGGACGGAGCGCCCTTCCCGCGCGACAAGCGCGCCATCGTCTATCAGCGCGCCAAGCGCGATCTCGACAAGCGGCCGTTCGGGACGCAGTTCAACGTCTACGATCCGCAATATGAATGGCTGCACCATTCCATCGCGCCAAAGCCCGTCGCCTTGCCCGAGGCGCTGCGGGTCACGGTTGGCGATGCGGCGCGGCAGCCCTATTCGGCCTCGCTTCTGAACATCTCGGCGATGAGCTATGGCGCGCTTTCGGCGAATGCGATCCGGTCGCTGAACAAGGGTGCGAAAGCCGGGGGATTTGCCCATGACACGGGCGAGGGGGGCGTTTCCTCCCATCACCGCGAATTCGGCGGCGATCTGATCTGGGAGGTAGGGTCGGGCTATTTCGGCTGTCGGGGCAAGGACGGCGGGTTCGATCCCGGCCGTTTTGCCGAAACCGCCGCCGATCCGCAGATCAGGATGGTGGAACTCAAACTGTCGCAGGGCGCCAAGCCCGGCCATGGCGGTGTGCTTCCCGCGGCCAAGGTGACGGAAGAGATTTCCCGGATCCGCGGCGTGCCGATGGGGGAGGATTGCGTGTCGCCCGCCCATCACAGCGTCTTCTCCACGCCTGTCGGCCTGCTGGAGTTCATCGCCAAGCTGCGCGATCTTTCGGGCGGCAAGCCTGCGGGGTTCAAGCTCTGCATCGGTCATCCATGGGAATTTCTGGCGATCTGCAAGGCGATGGTCGAAACCGGGATCACGCCGGATTTCATCGTCATCGACGGCAAGGAGGGCGGCACCGGTGCGGCCCCTCTGGAATTCATGGACCATGTCGGCATGCCGCTGCTGGACGGGCTGACCTTTGCCCATGGCGCGCTCACGGGGATCGGAATGCGCAACCGGATCCGGCTTGGGGCTTCGGGCAAGATCACCTCGGCCTTCGACATGGCCAAGGTCATCGCGCTTGGCGCGGACTGGTGCAATGCGGCGCGCGGCTTCATGTTCGCGGTCGGCTGCATTCAGGCGCAGTCCTGCCATACCGGCGCCTGCCGACCGGCGTCGCGACCCAGGATCCGCTGCGCCAGCGCGCGATCGTGGTGCCCGACAAGGCCGAGCGGGTGGCAAGTTTCCACCGCAATACGCTGCATGCGCTGGCCGAACTCGTCGCGGCGGCGGGGCTGGCGCATCCGTCCGAGCTGCGGCCCCATCACTTCCTGCGGCGCAGTGCGGCCGACAAGGTGATCTCGTTCGCCGACCATTACGAACAGGTTCCCCCCGGCCAGTTGCTGACCGATCCCGCGCTGTCGCCCCGGTTCCGCGAGGCCTGGTCACTGGCACGGGCCGACAGTTTCGTGCGCGCGGGCTGATCCGGGCCTGCAGCGCGGTTCGCCTCGTCGCCCGGCCCGCTCAGGTGCCGCGCGGCTTGGCGCGCAGGGTCGGTTCGGCCAGGGTCGGGTCTTCCGGCCAGGGATGCCGCGGATAAGCCCCGCGCATGTCCTTGCGGACATCCGCATAGGATCGGGCCCAGAAGCCTGGCAGATCCATCGTCACCTGCACGGGCCGCCCGGCAGGCGACAACAGCGTGATGCGAAGCGGCAGTCGCGCTGCACCCACCACGGGATGCCGGGTCACGCCGAACATCTCCTGCAGGCGGACCTCGATCGCCGGGGCCTCGCCGTCATAGTCGATGGGGATCCTGCGGCCGAGCGGCGTTTCGAACGCGGCCGGAGCCAGCCGGTCGAGGCGCGCCAGACGGTCATGATCAAGCAGCGACCGGAGCGCCGGGACCATATCAAGCGCACGAAGATCGGCCGCGGTCCGTGCATGCTGCAAAAAGGGCAGGAGCCAGTCCCGCGCCGAAGCGAGCAGGGCCTCATCGCTCACCTCCGGCCAATCGGGGCCACGGGCAAGCGCCATGCGTGCCCGGAACCTCTGGGCGGCATCCGACCAGGGCAGACCGAGATCGCGGATCCCCTCCAGCGCGGCCTCGGCCATGGCTTCGGGCGGGGCATCGCTCCAGGCGCGATCCTCGAGCGCGATCGCCCCCAGCATCTCGCGCCGCCGCGCAAGCACCCGGCCCTCGCGGCGCGACCATTCGCAAACCTCGCACCAGCAGAGACGGTCTGCAAAAAGCGCGCGCAACTCGGCTTCGCTGATCGGGATCGCCTGCCGGATACGCGCCTCGCGGTCCTTCTCGTCAAGATCGGTCGCCACGATCAGCCGCGCCGTGGAAAGCGGCGTTCCGGCGTCCATCACCGCGCCCTTGCCGCCAGAGAGCAACCACCGCGGCGCATCGCCGTTGCGGCGCAGGCCAATGCGGTCGGGATAAGCCAGCGCGGCCATCCCGGCCACCGTAAGGCCGGGTCGCGCTGCCGCCGGCTTCCTGCACCAGCACCGACACGGCATCCGGCGGCCACGCGTTCCCGCCGCAGCGCCTGCTCG
>JAAURK010000254.1 GCA_012032275.1 Tabrizicola sp. | reverse complement strand
CCATCGGCCTTGGCACCCTTGCCTCGACCGGCGCTGCCCTCGCCGCAGGCGAAACCGCCACCGTCGCCCCCGGCCAACTGGACGAATACTACGGCTTCTGGTCCTCGGGCCAGTCGGGCGAGATGCGCATCCTCGGCATTCCGTCGATGCGCGAACTGATGCGCGTGCCGGTCTTCAACCGCTGCTCGGCCACCGGTTGGGGGATCACCAACGAATCGAAGAAGATCCTGACCGACGGCCTGACCGAGAAGACCAAGGCCTATCTCGCCGCCAATGGCCAGGAATACCCGCAGAACGGCGATCTGCATCACGTCCACATGTCCTTCACCGAAGGCAAGTATGACGGCCGCTTCCTCTTCATGAACGACAAGGCCAATACCCGCGTCGCCCGGGTGCGCTGCGACGTGATGAAATGCGACAAGATCATCGAGATTCCGAACGCCAAGGGCATCCACGGCCTGCGCCCGCAGAAATGGCCGCGCACCAACTATGTCTTCGCCAACGGCGAGGACGAGGCGCCGATGGTGAACGACGGCAAGGTGCTGGATGACCCGGCGCAATACGTGAACTTCTACACCGCCATCAATGCCGATGACATGACCGTCGCCTGGCAGGTCATGGTATCCGGCAACCTGGACAACACCGATGCCGACTACGAAGGCAAATACGCCTTTTCCACCTCCTACAACTCGGAAATGGGCATGAACCTTGCCGACATGACGGTGTCGGACATGGACCATGTGGTGGTCTACAACATCGCCGAGATCGAGAAGGGCATCGCTGCGGGCGATTTCATCGAGCTGAACGGCGTGAAGGTGATCGACGGCCGCAAGGGCCAGAACAAGAACTATACCCGCTATATTCCGATCCCGAACAATCCGCATGGCTGCAACATGGCGCCGGACAAGATTCACCTGTGCATCGGCGGCAAGCTGTCGCCCACCGTATCGGTGATCGATGTGCGCAAGCTGGATGACGTGTTCTTCAAGGATGCCGATCCGCGCAGCGCCGTGGTGGCGGAGCCGGAGCTTGGCCTCGGCCCGCTGCACACCGCCTTCGATGGCCAGGGCCGCGCCTATACGACGCTGTTTCTCGACAGTCAGGTGGTGGTCTGGGATATCGACAAGGCGGTGCGCGCCTATGGTGGCGAGGCGGTCGATTCGATCGTGACCAAGGCCGATGTGCATTACCAGCCCGGCCACAACTCCACCGCCGAGGGCGAGACGCTGGATGCGACAGCCAAGTTCTACATCACCATGAACAAGTTCTCGAAAGACCGCTTCCTGAACGTCGGTCCGCTGAAGCCCGAGAATGAGCAGGTCTTCGTGATCGAAGGCGACAAGCTGACGCTGGTGCATGACGGCCCGACCTTTGCCGAACCGCATGACAGCATCATCGTGCATGCCTCGAAGCTGAACCCGTTGTCCGTATGGAACCGGCAGGATCCGATGTGGGCCGAAACCCGCAAGCAGGCCGAGGCTGACGGCGTGAACCTGGACGACTGGCAGGACACGGTGATCCGCGACGGCAACAAGGTGCGGGTCTACATGTCGAGCCAGGCGCCACAATTCGCGCTGGAAAGCTTTACCGTGACCGAAGGGAACGAGGTGACGATCATCGTGACCAACCTCGACGACATCGACGATCTGACCCACGGCCTGACCATGGGCAACCATGGTGTCGCCATGGAGATCGGCCCGCAGGCAACTTCGTCCGTCACCTTCACGGCGGCGCAGGCGGGGGTCTACTGGTATTACTGCCAGTGGTTCTGCCATGCCCTGCACATGGAGATGCGCGGCCGGATGTTCGTTGAACCGAAAGATGCCTAAGCCATGATCCGGCCCCTCGCCCTTCTGCTTGCCCTGACCCTGTCGCTGCCCGCACTGGCAGCCGAGGTGCAGGTCATGCCGTGGCCGGGGGCCCTGCAGGCGGCCATTGCCGGGGCAGAACCCGGCGATGTGCTGCTGCTGCAACCGGGCACCTATCCCGGAGCGGTGACGATCGGTGAAAGCCTGACGCTTCTGGCCGAGGGTGAGGCGATCATCGACGGTCAGGGCAAGGGAACGGTGATCACCGTCACGGCGCCCGACGTCACCCTGCGCGGTCTGACGGTGATCGGCTCCGGCATGGACGGTCAGGGGCTGGATGCGGGCATCAAGATCGTGAAGAAGGCCGACAGGGTCACGGTCGAGGGGAACCGGCTTTCGGGCAACCTGCATGGCATCGACGTGCATGGCGGCAAGGATGCGCGCGTCATCGGCAACGTGATCGAGGGTACCGAGAACCCGCGCATGAACGACCGCGGCAATGGCATCTATGTCTGGAACAGCCCCGGCGCAGTGGTCGAGGGCAATTCCGTCCGCTGGGGGCGTGACGGCATCTTCGCCAATGCCTCCCGCAAGAATGTGTTCCGCAACAACCTGTTCCGCGACCTGCGCTTTGCCATCCACTACATGTATACCAATGACACCGAGGTTGCCGGCAATGTGAGCATCGGCAATCACCTCGGCTTTGCGATCATGTTTTCGGATCGCATCGTGCTGAAGGATAACCTCAGCCTTGGTGACCGGTCCAACGGCGTGATGCTGAACTATGCCAACAATGCCGAAGTGTCGGGCAATCTGGTGCGGGGCGGGGCGGAGAAGTGCCTTTTCATCTACAACGCCCACAAGAACCTGATCTTTCGCAACCGGCTTGAAGGCTGCGGCATCGGCATCCACTTCACGGCCGGGTCCGAACGGAACGTGCTGACCGAAAACGCCTTCATCGCCAACCGCGAGCAGGTGAAATACGTCGGCACGAAATCCGTCGAGTGGAGCTTTGAGGGCCGCGGCAATTTCTGGTCCGACCATCCGGCCTTCGATCTGAATGGCGATGGGATCGCCGATTCCGTCTTTCGCCCGAATGACCTGATGGACCATATCCTCTGGTCGCAACCTGCCACCGCCCTGTTGACCGGCGCCCCCGCCGTGCAATTGGTGCGGTGGAGCCAGAAGAGCTTTCCCGCCACCCTTCCTGGCGGCGTGCTCGACACCTTTCCCCTGATGCTGCCCCTCGCCATCCCCGTCCCGCCCGCGATCGAGACCATGGAGGCCGATGTCGCGGGTCGCTGGGCAACCGGAACCTATGATGACACCGACGTTGAAAATCTCGGAACTCACTAAGTCCTTTGCAGGCACAAAAGCGCTGGACAGCGTCTCGCTGACGGTGGAGCCGGGCAGCCGGGTCGCGCTGCTTGGCCATAACGGTGCGGGCAAGTCGACGATGATGAAGATCATCCTCGGGCTGATCCCCTTCGACAGCGGCACCGTCACCGTCTGCGGCGAAGCGCCCGGCTCGCCCGCCGCGCGCGCGCAGGTGGCCTACCTGCCGGAAAACGCGGCCTTCCACCCCGCATTGACCGGGCAGGAGCAGATCGCCCATTACCTTGCGCTGCGCGGCGAGGCGCCGAGAAAGGCGCTGCCGCTGCTGGAGCGTGTCGGTCTGCATGATGCCGCGCGCCGCCGGATCGGCACCTATTCCAAGGGCATGCGCCAGCGCGTCGGCCTGGCCCAGGCGCTGATCGGCATGCCCCGCCTTCTGGTGCTGGATGAACCCACCTCCGGCCTCGATCCGGTGTCGCGCCGTGATTTCTATGCCCTGCTTGATGATCTGGCGGCCGAGGGGGCGGCTATCCTTCTGTCTTCCCACGCGCTGACCGAGGTCGAGGCGCGGACCGACCGCATCCTCATTCTGTCCGGCGGTCGCATGGTTGCGACCGGCACGCTGGCCGACCTGCGCCGCATGGCCGCGCTGCCCGTCTCGCTGCATGTCACCGCCCGCAACGGCCATGCCACCGAGATCGCCGCCGCCCTGCCGGGTGCCATCCGGACCGGCGGCGACCTTCGCCTGTCCATCCCGCAGGCCGACAAGCTGGAGACGCTGGCCCGCATCACCGCTCTGGGCTCGAAGGTCGCCGACATCGATGTGGTGCCCCCCAGTCTGGAAGACATCTACGCCCATGTCAGCCGGAGGGACGGGCAATGATCCGGATCCTGGCCACCGCCCGAACCGAATTCCGCATTGCGCTGCGCAACCGCTGGGTCGCCATCTCTGTCATCCTGATGGCGCTTTTCTCGCTTGTCCTCTCTGCCGCCGGATCCGCCCCGACCGGAGACCTGGGCGTCGACCGGCTTTCCGTCACTGTCGCCTCGCTGACGTCGCTGGCGGTCTATCTCGTGCCACTCGTGGCGCTGCTGATGTCGTTCGATGCCGTCGCCGGTGAGGTGGAGCGGGGCACGCTGCCGCTTCTGCTTACCTATCCTGTTGCCCGGGTAGAGATCCTGCTTGGCAAGCTTCTGGCCCATCTGGCGGTACTGACACTTGCTGTCGTAACGGGCTATGCGCTCGCCGCCCTCGCCGCGTTCCGGACGGATCCTGCGTCGCTTGCCGGGCTGCCTGCGTTGATCCGCCTGACCTGGACATCGGTCCTGCTTGGAGCCACCTTCCTTGGCGCAGGCTATGCGCTGTCATCGCTTGCCCGTCGCCCGTCGGGGGCGGCCGGTCTTGCCATGGGTCTCTGGCTTGGCGCAGTCGTGCTATACGACCTTGGCCTCCTTGCCGCCGTGGTGGCCGATAACGGTGGCTGGTTCACGACCGAGGCCTTCCCCTTCGCCCTTCTTGCCAACCCCGCCGACGCCTTTCGCCTTTACAACCTCGCCGCATCGCAGGCGACCGCGGCCGCCGCCGGTGTGGGCGGGGCGGCGAACACCATCCCGCTCTGGCAGTCGGCGGTTTCGGTCCTGCTCTGGCCGCTTCTGGCCCTGGCCCTTGCCACCGCCGCATTCCGAAAGGTGACACCATGAAACGCGCGCCGTTGCTGATCCTTCTGCTGGCAGCCTGCACCGAAGAGGCGCAGGATCTGACCCCCGTCGCGCTGACCGCCGACGCGGTCGGGCATTATTGCCAGATGGGTCTTCTGGAACATTCCGGCCCCAAGGCGCAGGTGCATCTTGAGGGCTATGCAGGCATGCCGCTGTATTTCAGCCAGGTCCGCGACGCCATCGCCTATTCCCGTCTGCCCGAACAGGATGGCGTCATCCTTGCGATCTACGTGAACGACATGGGCGCGCCCGGTGCCAGCTGGACCAATCCGGGCGCCTCCAACTGGATCCCCGCCGAAGAGGCGCATTACGTGGTTGGATCACGGGCCGAAGGCGGGATGGGCGCCCCCGAACTGGTGCCTTTCGCCGATCCCGAAGGTGCCGCCGCCTTCGCCCGCGAAAAGGGCGGCGCGGTCATGGCGCTGGCCGCCGTGCCGGATGAGGCCGTCATCGCCCCGGTGGCGTTGGGCGCTGATCTCGCTCCGGGCGATGACGCCGATTATGACGCCCGTCTCAGGGCCCTGTCCGACAAGATCGGAGGATGACATGCTGACCCGTCGCCGCTTTCTGGCCATCTCGGCCGCCGGCTTTCTTGCCCCAGGGGCGCAGGCCGCGCCCCGTCAGGTCTGGGCCGGGGTGGCCCTTGGCGCGCGCGCGTCGATCCGGCTTGACCACCCGCAGGCAGAGGCCATCGCCGCCCGTGCCGCTGCCGAAATCTTCCGGCTTGAGGGCATTTTCAGCCTGTACAGAGCCGATTCCGCCCTGTCGAGGTTGAACGCCAGGGCCCGCCTGTCGGCCCCGCCGCCCGAGCTTCTGGAATGCCTGACGCTGGCAGGTGCGGTCCATCGCGCCACCGGCGGGCTCTTTGATCCGACTGTTCAGCCGCTCTGGGCGCTTTGGGCGGAAAGTGCCTCGGCCGGAAACCGGCCCGCAGCCGCCGCGCTTGCCGCCACCCGCGCCCGGGGCGGATGGGCCGACCTGCGGCTCGACAGCGGCCAGATCACCATGCGCGCGGCATGGGCCTGACCCTCAACGGCATCGCGCAGGGCTATGTCGCCGACCGCATCGCTGCCCTGCTGACGGCAGAGGGCCTGACCGATATCCTGATCGATACCGGAGAGCATCGCGCCCTTGGCCAGATGCCCGGTGGCGGCGACTGGCCCGTCACGCTGGCGCAGGGCGGGTCGGTGGCTTTGCGCGGGCGTGCCCTGGCCACCTC
>JAAURK010000018.1 GCA_012032275.1 Tabrizicola sp. | reverse complement strand
GCGGCGTCTCGCCACGTGCCCAGGGGGTAAGCCTCGCGACGGGATAGAAGGCAGATGACGCGAAATCCATCCGCGGGTTCGGCGCCTTGAAATGCAGAAGCGGCGGGATCACCTCACGCTGAAGGGTCAGCGCGGCCTTGATCAGCCCGGTGACCCCGGCGGCGATGTCAAGATGGCCGACATTGGTCTTCGCGGTGCCAAGCGCACAGAAGCCCTTGTCCGCGGTCGCGGCACCGAAAGCGTCATGCAGGGCGGCGAATTCGATCGGATCGCCCAGCGGCGTTGCCGTGCCATGCGCCTCGACATAGCCGATGGAGCGCGGATCGACCCCCGCCGCCAGATGCGCGCGCGGATCACGTCGGACTGGGCCTTGATCGACGGTGCGGCATATCCCGCCTTTTCCGATCCGTCGTTGTTGATCGAAAAGCCGCGGATCACGGCGATGATCCGGTCGCCATCGGCCAGCGCATCCTCCAGCCGACGCAGCACCACCAGCCCCGCGCCATCGCCGAAGACCGTCCCCGTCGCATCGGCATCGAAGGTCCGGCAATGGCCGTCCGCCGAGGCCATGCCGTCGGGCAGATACATATAGGGCCGCCGCGAGGGGAAGGTCACCGACACGCCCCCCGCCAGCGCCATGTCCGACGTGCCCTGCCGCAGGCTTTCGCAGGCCTGCGCCACAGCGACAAGCGAGGTCGAACAGGCGCATTGCACGGTCACTGCCGGGCCGCGCAGGTTCAGCTTGTAGGCCACCCGTGTCGCCGCAAAATCCTTGTCATTGCCAAAGAGCGTCGCGAAATCCTTGACGGGATAGCCGGTTGCAAAGGCCCGCGTGGCACCCGGGGCCGACAGCAGGTTGTTCATCAGATAGGAATTCTGGCTGGTGCCCGAGAAGATCCCGATCTTGCCCGCAAAACGCGCCGGATCATGGCTCGCATCGTCGAGCGCCGTCTGCGCAACCTCCAGCAGGATGCGGTGCTGCGGATCAAGCCTTTCGGCATCGCGCGGCGGAATGCCGAAATGCCTGGCATCGAAAAGATCGGCATCCGGCATCACGCCACGGGCGCGCACATAGGGGGCGTTCGGATCTTCCTTCGAGGGATCGATGTCCAGCTCTTCCGGCGTGAAATGCGAAATCATCTCGCGGCCGGACACGAGCCCGTCCCACAGCGCCTCGACCGTCGGAGCGCCCGGAAACCGGCCTGCCATGCCGATGATGGCGATCAGCCCCGTGCCGGTCGTGGCACCGGGGCCCTGCCGCTTTGCCTGCGGCCTTGCCACCGTGCCTTTCATCCGGCCCAGATGATCGGCCAGCGCCGCAATCGTCGAATGCAGGAAGAAATCCGAGATCGGGAACCGCAGGTCAAGCGCCGCCTCCAGCCCTTCGTGAACCCGCACCACATGCAGCGATGACGCGCCCAGATCGAAGAAATTCGCCCCGCGATCAAGATCGGCCTCGTCAGCGTTCAGCGCCTGCGCCAGAAGCCCCGCGATCAGATCCTCGGTGCCCGGCCCGGTGGAGCGACCCGCCCCGCGCGGCGCGGCGGGCAGGGGCAAGGCCGTCAGGCTGCGGCGTCGACCTTGCCGTTGTCGTTCAGCGGAAGGGCCTCCAGCGCGATGAACCGCGCCGGTATCGCATAATCCGGCAGCTTTGCCGCCAAGGCGCTGCGCAGGCCCTGCTCGTCCAGCGCGGCGTCGGCGATGCAATAGGCGACCAGCATCTTGTCGGCGCGGTCCTGCCCCTCGCGCGCCACCACCACGGCCTGACGGATGCCCGGCCCGGCTTCGAGCGCTGCTTCGATCTCGCCAAGTTCTACCCGGAAACCGCGGATTTTCACCTGCGTATCGATCCGGCCAAGGTAATGGACCGTGCCATCCTCATCTTGCCGCGCCAGATCGCCCGTCCGGTAGAGAAGAACTTCCCCATCCCAGGGCGCGCGGACGAATTTTTCCTCCGTCAGGCCCGGCTGGCCAAGATAGCCAAGCGCGAGCCCCTCTCCCGCCGCGAAAAGCTCGCCCTCGCTGCCAGACGGCACCGGGGCAAGCGTCTCATCCAGAATGAAGACTTCGGTCCCGCTGATCGGCTGGCCGATGGGCAGCGCCAGCGACGCCTCGGCTTCGGCCCGGCTGATCCGGTGGCAGCAGGTGAAGGTCGTGTTCTCGGTCGGGCCATAGCCGTTGATCACCGTCAGCCCCGGGCAGGCCGCCATGACCCGCGCAACCGAGGCGGGCGAGACCACATCCCCACCCGTCAAAAGCTGGCGGAGCGGCGCGAAATCCCCGGGCCTTGCATCTGCCATCGCATGGAAAAGACCCGCCGTCAGCCAAAGCGTGGTGATCTCGCGCCGGGCAATCACCTCGCCAAGTTCGCGCAGGCTGCCACCCGGCGCGTCCGGGATCACCAGCGTGCCCCCGTTCAACAGCGCGCCCCAGATCTCCAGGGTGGCGGCATCGAAGGCGATGGGAGAATTCTGCAGGATACGCTCATCCGGGCCAAGCTGCATGAAGCTCTGGTTCACGACCAGCCGCAGGATGGCCCGATGCGGCACGACGACGCCTTTCGGGACGCCCGTCGATCCGGAAGTATACATGACATAGGCCACCGCCTCGCCGTCCGGCAATGGGGCGTCATGCCCCGCGACTGCCTCCCCGGCGTCACGCCAGTCGATGGTGAGCGGCGTGATCCCGGTGCCCGAAAGCGCGGAAACAGAGCCGAGGGTCACGCGCACTCCCGCGTCTTCGGCGATCAGGCGCAACCTTTCGGCAGGGTAGTATTCCGGCAGCGGCACATAGCCCGCGCCGCACAGGATGATGGCCAGCATCCCGACAATGCTGCCGGGATCGCGGGTCGCGGCAAGTCCGACCAGATCGCCGGGCCCGACACCCTGATCGACCAGACGACGCGCCAGCGCGCCGGATCTTGCAAGAAGGTCAGAGTAGCTGAGCGTTTCCTCTCCGAACGCGATCGCCGGACGGGAGCCGTTCTCACGCGCAACCCACCCGAAGGCGCTGGTCAGATCAGGAAAATGCGGTAGCTCTCTCAGCATGGAAACAGGGCCAATCTCAATTGGGGCCTTTGCCGCAGATGTCTCAGAAATGCGCGCGAACTCGTAATTCGTCGACTCCGGCGGGCAGGCAATGCAATGACAGTAACATATGGAATAGCTTACGTAAGATCAGAGGTGTCGGTAAAGCGATTTTGGCTGGCGGCGCAATCGGACCTTCTGGTTTTCCGGCATCAAACGCCGGCATTGTGGTGTGACAAGAAACAATCAATCGCGTTAAATGCATCGGGACGTCCATGTCATCTTTGTAGATCGGATCAGCCGATTCGGCCAGTCAGACCGCGCCGGACCATGCCGAGGGCATTCTTGATGTTGCGCAAGAGCGGGTTCTGACGCGCTGCCGTCACAAGATGCAGCCCGCGATAGCGCGGGATCGGCTTTGCCAGGATCCACAGTCCGGCGAGCCGGGCCAGAAGCGCCCGCCGACGGTTCAGCTGACCGGGCTGGATCAGCGCCAGCCGCGCGGGATCGAAGGCTTCGGTCACGATCCGGGCCGCGCGCTCTGCTTCGGCAAGCAGGGCCGCGCCCTTTGCGGTGCGCGCCACGATCAGGCTTACCCCGTCGCGTTCGTCAAACACCGGATAGCCGCGCGCGTCGCTGTCCCAGGCATCGGCGCAGACAAGATCCGCGGCCGTCCCGGTGCCATCCGCGCAGATCTTGCAGCGGTGCTGCACGTGATGCGACAGGATTCCGCCCCAGCTTGCATGATAGGTCATCGATTTCTGGCTGCCGTCGCGCAGCGTCGCTGTCGCATGGCCCGGCCAGCCGTTGCCGCGATAGCGAAAGGCCACCGTCGTCGCGAGATCGGTTCCAAGCGCGGCAAGAACCGCCTCGCCACCCTTCTGCGACGGAATGCCGCCGCAAAAGAACGAGATCATGACCGGAATGCGCCGGTCGATCCGTGCATCCTCTGCCGCCAGTGCCCGCAGTGCCGCAACATCGCAGGGCTTGCCGACAAAGGCGAAGCGGCGCTCTTCCTCCAGCAGCGGGGCAAGCCCCGCGAGGGGGGCCGAAGGCGCATAGCGCGACCCTGCCGCCTCCTGAACAGCGCTGGCGGTTTCGGACAGAACCGCAATGTTGGCGATCGGCAGCGCCGGCGCTGCGGCTGTCTGGATCACCGCATCGACCTCGCCCGTCTCCAGCAGATGGGTAAGAACGGCCGAAAGCGCGCCACCCGATGACGCGGCGAATCGCAGCCTTTCATCGGTGGCATGACCAGTGCGCATGGCCAGATACGGGCCCCAGATGGCATCATCCGTGCGACCGCCTGCGCTGACACTCTGGCCAAGGCCGGGGCATATCCGCGCGATCCGCGCGTCTTCGGCGGCACTGACGGGCCCGGTTTGCACAGGGCGCAGGAAGCCGGGCGGCTGCAGTTCCATGTGGATGCTGGCGGGCGCCACAAGGGCACAGCCACCGCAGCCTGAACAGAGCTTTCCACGCTCGACCCGCGCCAGACTGCCGGTCACCTCCTGCAGCGGCGGAGTGTCGGGACCGTGTTCATTATTCGGCATTGTCGCTTCGACCCCTTTCTCTCAGACCGCGTTCCTGCCATAGACTGCCGCCAAGACCTGCGCCCGATCCCTTGAACGGCCAAAATGAATTTGTCGCTTCCCGCCCTTTCCGCCTGCGTTTCCGGCCGCTGGCAACTGTCGATAGGCGATCCCGATGTTCTGGGCTGGTCGGTCTTCGGGCTTTACATCCTTGCGGGCGTGCTCGCCGTCGCGGCGCTGACACGCGGCGCCTTTCCCGAAAGTCACCGGCGCCGCGACCAGACACTCTGGGCGCTGATCGCCGCGCTGATGATTGCGGTCGGGCTGAACAAGCAGCTTGATCTGCAGAGCCTCGCCAATGCCGTCGGCCATTGCCTGTCCCAGGCGCAAGGCTGGTACGAAGACCGGCGCGTGGCGCAGCGGGATTTCATCCTGCTGCTCGCGCTTCTGTCCTGCGCCGGTGCGGCGCTGCTGATCTGGATGCTGAAAGGACGCGTCCGCGCCAATCTGCTGCCGCTTGCGGGCCTCGCGGCGCTGGTCGGTTTCGTGCTGGTGCGGGGCATGCATCTCTTGCATCTTTTCGTGACGGAGGAAGGTCTGGCCGACGTAGCTGTTCATAGTCTCACCGAAACGCTGGAAATCCTCAGCCCCGCCCTGATCACGCTTGCCGCCTGGCGCCTGTTGCGCCGACGGCAAGCGCGCGGCTGATCAGCCTTGGTCACGTTCAGCATCGAAAGCCCGCGCTTGTGCATCGCGTTGCGGGTGTCGATGATCGGGATGTTCAAGGCTTCGAGCGCGGCATAATCGACGACATCGTGGTCCGTCGCGATCAGGACCGCGTCGAAATCCGCCGCGCGGATATCCTGCTGGTCAAGCGAGGTCTTGCCCATGAACTGCGGATATTCCCGCATGCGGGGAATGCTTGGCACATGCGGATCGTGAAACGCGACCGTGGCACCCGCTTCCTGCAACAGCGACATCAGCCGAACCGAGGGGCTTTCCCGCATGTCGGAGACGTTCTTCTTGTAGGCGATCCCGATGATCAGCACCCGCGCCCGGCTGAGCGCCAGACCAAGCTTGTGATCAAGCACCTCGCGCAGCCGCGAGACGACATAATGCGGCATGTTGGAGTTGATCTCGCCCGCAAGCTCGATGAACCGGGTCGAAAGCTCGTATTCCCGCGCCTTCCAGGTCAGGTAGAACGGGTCGATCGGGATGCAATGGCCGCCAAGCCGGGCCCCGGATAGAAGGGCATGAAGCCGAACGGCTTTGTCGCCGCGCCATCGATCACCTCCCAGACATCGATGCCCATCCGGTCGAAGATCATCTTCAATTCGTTGACAAGAGCGATGTTCACCGCGCGGAAGATGTTCTCGGTGATCTTGACCGCCTCGGCCGTCTGGGTGGTGGAAACGGGCACCACGCGGTCAACGACAATCGTGTAGAACGCCTCGATCAGCTTGCCGGCCTCGGCCCCGTCCCCGGCAACGATCTTCGGAATGGTCGCCGTGCGGAATTTCGCGTTGCCCGGGTCTTCGCGTTCCGGCGAAAAGCCGATGAAGATATCCTTGCCTGGCAGATGGCCCGAGGTGGCGAGGATCGGCGTCATCACATCGGCGGTGGTGCCGGGATAGGTCGTCGATTCAAGGACCACAAGCGTCGAGGGCGACAGGTGACGCGCGATCACCTCGGCGGTTCGCTCGATGTAGGAAAGATCCGGGTCGCGATGCACGGTCAGGGGCGTAGGCACGCAGATGACGATCACATCCATCTGCGCGAGGCCGGAGAAATCGGTCGTCCAGCCCATCTGTCCCGCGGCTTTAAGCGCGACCAGATCGGCGCTGTCGACCGCCTCGATATAGCTTTCGCCCGCATCGAGCCGGCTGATCTTGCCCGGATCGATATCGAAACCGGTCACCGGCAGCCCGCGCTTCGCCGCCGTGACGGCCAGCGGAAGGCCGACATAGCCAAGCCCGATGATGCCGACCGCTGCGGTCTTGCTGGCGATCTTCTGTTCTAAGGTCTCGAAGGAACCCGGTGTCACTTTCTATCTCCTCGTCATCAAATCGGTCCGGCCGGACTGTGCGGGCGTTACCCCGAATTCGCGGCATTGCAAAGGCGGGTTGGTGTCACTTTCTGCGCGCGGACCCGCCCGTCAGAAACGACCGCAGCGCATCGGTGAACTGCGGATCGGCGGTCGCCGGGATGCGGATTCCGCCGGGTTTGCCCAGATCGGCCAAAGCCTGATCCATGACGCCGCCCAGCGCCGCCTCGTCCAGCGCGACATGGATGCCCGGCCGCGTGCCCAGCATCTTTGCCGTGGTATATTGATGATCGTTCCGCGTTTCCCGCAGATGCCCCCGGCGCGGCAGGATCACGATGGGCTTGCCCGAATGCAGCGCCGTCAGGATCGAGCCCATCCCGGCATGCGACACGATCAGATCGGCCGCGGCAAACCTCGTCGCATAATCGGCCGGGCTGAGGCGTGATATCCATTCGAAGTTCTTCGGCGCGTATCCATCCGCCTTGGGCGAGGTGATCTGGCCGAAAACCGTTGCCCCAAGGGGATGCACCGCGCACCATTCATCCACGGCCTTGACCAGCCGGTCGAACGGCTCATGGGTTCCGATCGTCAGGAAGATCACAGCACAGACCCCAGATATTGCGGCCCGTCGGGGGTGGCCAGATGGTCCCATTGCGTCAGCCAGAGATCCGCGTAGCGCCGGGCCTGCTGCCCCGAAAGCGACAGCTCCTCGGCATTCGCCATACTGTCGATCCAGACCGTGCGGGCGCCGAACATCCGGCCCAGCCGCAGCGCGAAATAGCCGGGTGCGGCACCCGTGGTGATCACCGCATCGGGCCGAAGCCGGGCCATCACGACCACCAGTTCGAAAAGCTGACGGATCAGCTTGCGCTTGTGCCAGCGGTTGGCCTCGGTGATCAGCCGAAAGCCCGGCTCCGCTTCGCCGTCGGCCCGGGCAAGATCGAGGACCGTCTGGCGCAAACCGGAATCGGTCGTGACATAGGTCACCTCCAGCCCTTTCCAGGCCGGGCGGATGCGCATCAACTGCACCCAGTGGCCGCCCGCCGAAGCGACGGCCAGAACGCGGGTCGGTCGGGTCATGCTTTGCCTCCGGGCAGGGCGGTGGCGGGCGCCGTCAGATCGCCGAACCGCATCAGGGTAAAGCCCTCGCGGCGGGCAAAGCCGATCAGCGCCGCCGTGAGCTCGAGTACATAGGTTGCATGCGCCTCCGGCCTTGGCCCGCGCCGGGCGCGATTGAAATCATGCATGAGAACCACTCCACCATTCTTGTCGCCGATCTCGCGCAGGATGTCGTCGATGCCGCGCGGAGCCCAGCTGTCGCGCGAATCCACGGTCCAGAATGCAAAGCGCATCCCCCGGCCAAGCCCCGCCAGCAGCGTGCCAAGCGTGCTTTTGCCGAAGGGCGGGCGAAAGAGAACCGTCCGGACGCCAAGCGCCGACAGTGTCGCCTGCCCGGCAGACAGATCGCGGATCGCGCCGACGGGGGCAGATTTCCAGGCGTTTCCGTGGTTTTCGGTGTGGCTGCCGATCTCGTGCCCGTCGGCCAGCAACCCCGCCAGAACCGCCGGCTGCGCCTTTGCCTCGGCGCCGATGGCAAAGAAGGTGGCCTTCACCTCGTGCTGCCGAAGAAGGTCTTGCAACGCCGGGGTCACCCGGTCGCTTGGCCCGTCGTCATAGCTGAGCACGATGGCGCGGCGTTCGGCACAGCGCGCGGCAAGCCGTGCCGTCACGAGCCGACGGTGCAGCACGCCCGCGCCAAACCAGGCGAGCGCAAGAAAAACCGCGCCACTCAAAACCGCCAGGAAAATGTTCATCACAAAATCACTCTGTCATACCGACCGCTTTGTCCTAGCTGGCACCGGCCCGGTCGGTCAATGCCATAGCCGCATCTCAGATGCTGAAGCCGAGGGCTTGCCGCAGCATCCATCCCGCCCGCACGAAGCGCAGCCGCAGCAGCGTTGCCGCCGCTGCCAGCCGCTCTGCCGGCGAGGCGAGCCTGGGGCTGCGCACCACCTTCGGCATATGGGCAAGGGCAGACAGGGGCATCAGCAGTCCGCGCAGCCCCCAACGCAGACGGTCACCCGGCGCAAAGCCGTTTGACGCGCAAAGCTCCCGCGTCAGCCGGTGCCACTTGTGCCGCAGCGCCGCCCAGTCGGACCGCGAGGGATGGCTGACGACCATGTCGTCCGCATAGATCAGCCGATATCCCTTGGCGACGGCGCGCATGCTCCAGTCCCGGTCTTCGGAAACCCCGTTGGTGAAATCCCCGACCGCGGCAAAGACCGTGCGGCTGGTCACCAGATTGCCCGCGCCGGTAAAGCCCTGAACCTCGATGTAGTTCTTGAAATTGAAGGCGAAAACGGCCTCGAATGCCTCTGCCCCGCTGCGCGGTGGCGGCGTTTCGTCGAAGACGTCGACCCGCCCGCCGATCAGATCCGCCGTCGGGGCAACCCGCCGCGCAACCGTGAGCCAATCTGCCGCAGGCACGCAATCGGCATCGATGAAGACAAGGACCGGCGCCGTCGACGCGCGAACCCCGGTGTTGCGCGCCGCCGCCGCGCCCTTTTCCGGCTCGGTCAGGAAACGGATCGCGGGAAAGGCCGCCTGCACCGCGGCCAGCGATTGCGTGGACCCGTTGTCGACGACAAGAATTTCGCAGCCCGCCGTATCGTTCCGCATCAGTTCGGAAAGGCAACGTTCCAGCCGGACCACATCGTTGTAATGCGGGATGATCACCGCCATTTCGGGGACAGTGGCCATCATCGCGCGACGCTCCGCCAGGGGACCGGCCTAGCTGGCGGCGGTTTCAGCGGCATAGCTTTCGTCCGGATACCGGCATTTGTTCAGAACGATCCCCATCACGCTGGTCAGTTCCGACACCTGCCGCTCGGCCAGATCGATCTGGGCGATCGTCGTACGCTCGGCCTCGGCCATGATCAGCGCCGCATCGACATTGCGCAGAAAGCCATAGTTGTCGTCGCTGCTGAGCAGCGGCGGCATGTCGAAAAGCACGATCTCCGGCAGATAGGTGGCCTCAAGCTCTTCCAGCACCTCGATGGTCTGGACGCTCTGGAGAAGTTCGGACGGGTTGCGGACCGGCCCCGAGTTCAGGCCGATTGCCACATTCAGCCCGAACCGCAGGCCATGCGCCGAAAACGGCACGCGCCGTTCCAGCACTTCGCCCATCGAATGGACCAGCGTCTGACCAAGAACCTTTCCCAGCCCGGCGCGGCGCAGGTCGAAATCAAGCGCCAGGGTGCGCAGGTCGCGCTGGCGGCCAAAGCTGAAGATCAGGTTGGCGACGGTTGTCGTCTTTCCGCATTCCGAATGCGGCGACACGATCGCGATCCGGCGCCAGTTGTTCTTGTTGGCCTGCTGCAGGATGCGCGTGCGCAGCAGGTCATAGGGCGCGGCATGATGGCCGCCGCCGAACGCCGCGAGCCGGTGCTTTTGCATGTGGGCCGGGCGCATTTCCATCATGCGCAGCATGTCCCAGGCCTTGTTCAGGATCAGTTCGCTGCGCGGAATGATGCGCGAGGTGGCGCGGGTCACCATCACCTTGCCCTGAGTCTCCTGCCGCTGGGACCGGGCCTTTTCGATGGCCGCGTGCAGTCTTTCCATTCAGCGAGTCCTTCCCCTGTCAGCAGAGCGCCGCGAGCGGCTTACCACCGGACGCCCAACTTGTTCATCAGACGCTCGGCCAATACATCAAGTGGCTGATAATATATGTGAACCGCGTACATTATCGCCGATATTGCAAGCGGGATGACGATGATCAGCAGCAGCTTGCGGCTGCGGCGGATGAGCACTTCGCCCCGCGTCTGGATATAGGGCAGCGTCGCCAGCGGCAGCACCCCTATTGCGCGGACAAGGTCGTCCGGCCGCCGGATCGTCCGGTTCATGACTTCCAGAAGAACGACCAGCCCCAGTCCGGCAAGAAAGCCGAAGAAGCTTCCGCCACCAGCGATGAGCAGGCGCTTGGGCTTTGACGGCCTGTCGGGCACGGCCGGCGGTTCGATGACCGCAATCCGCTGACCGCGGTCCATGAATTCGATCCGCTCGCCCGTGCTGGCCTTGGCCAGACGATCCACCGCAATGTTATACTGGAGCTGGGTATTCTGGTAGTCGAGGGTCAGCTCGTCCAGCTTGACGGTGTTGGCCGGCGTCTTCTCGATGCTCTCGGTCAGATTGTCGAATTCCTCGCTGACCACGCCCTTCTGTTCCTTCAGATCGACGATGCGGGTGTCGATCTCGGCCAGCTGAAGGTCCAGCAACGGGTTGCCGGTTTCCGGCCGCTCCACAGGCTCTGGCGCGGGCAGGGCGCGAATGGCGACCTCCAGCTGCGCGATGCGCGCTTTCAGGACCTTCACCCGGGGATTTTCCGGCGAGTAGATCGCCAGAGCATCGCTCAGTTCGGACTTCAGCGTATCAAGCTGGATTTCCTCCGGGCTCAGCGCATCAAGCCGGGCTTCTGCGACCTCGCCGGTAGATTCGAACAGATCGATCAGCAGGATGCGCTGTTTCTGCAGGCTCAGGATATCGCGGTCATACTGGGTGATCCGTTCCTGCATGTCAGCCTGGCGCGACAGGCGGAACTGCAGGCTGTCGGGCAGCGCCTCGATGTTTGCGGTCTTGAAAGCGCTGATCGCCGCGCTTTTTTCCGCCAGCTCCTGGTTCAGCCGGTCCACCTCTTGCTGAAAGAAGTTCAGCGTGATCGTCGCGCGTTCGGTGCGCGCACCGGTATCCTGCGCCTTGATCAGCGCGAGATAGTCTTCGAGAACCTTGGCCGCCGTCTCGGCCGAACCGGCCTCGAACGAGATCATCATGATCGGCGGATCGTCGCGGCCTGCCGAGATTTCGACTTCCGTCCGCGACAGCATGCCCTCGATGATCTCGTCGCTGGTCAGCGTTTCCTGATCGGGCAGCACATTGAACTTGCGCGCGATCTCCAGAAGGTTGGCGCGGGTCAGCAGGCGTTCCTGGGTGACGCGCAGCTGTTGCACGGCGGGGGTCGCGACATTGGTATTTGCCGGCGTGTTGTCGGTGATCTGCGGCGCCTCGACGATAAGGCGCATCTGCGACACATAGGCAGGCGGCAAGGCCATCGCCACGATGATCGACGCCGTGGCGATGATCGTCGACAGGACCAGGAACTGCGGCAAACGACGTAGGAAAATCGACAGATAGAACTTGAACTGCGCCTTCACGGCGTCATCTCCTCTTCAACCGAACGGCCGCCGAAGAAGACGCCATCCGCGAGAACCTTCTCGACGGTGGCCAGGCTGACGACCCGCTCTTCGACGCTCCAGGCGTAAAGCATTGAAAAATCACACAGCTGGTTGATCAAGCGCGGAATTCCCCTAGTGACCTTGTGAATGATGACGCTGGCTTCCGGGGCAAATTCGCTTCCCGTCCCGCCCGCCACCTTCAGGCGATGCTCGATATACTTTCCGACCGACCCGACGTCCATGCGCGGCAGATGAAAACTTGCCGCCACGCGCTGGGCCAGTTGCCGCATGTTGGGCCTCAGGACCACGTCTCTCAACTCCGGCTGCCCCACAAGGATCAACTGGATCAATTCATCCTTGTTCGCATTGATGTTGGTCAGCATCCGCAGCTCTTCAAGGCCTTCCGTCGACAGGTTCTGCGCCTCGTCGAAGATCAGGATGACACGCCGTCCCTCGGCATATTCGTGGATCAGGAAATCCTCGAGCTTGGCGAACATCTGAAGATAGCTCGCGCCCGGTTCGTACGGGATCCAGAGCGAGTGCAGAACCCATTGCAGCAACTCTCCCCGCCCGCCTTGCGCATTCGAGACCAGCCCGACGGTCAGCGTCTCTGACATGCGGCTCAGCATTTCCTGCAGAAGGGTGGTCTTGCCCGAACCGATCTCGCCGGTGATGAGAGTGATGGGCGCGCGCGAGGCGATGCCGAACTCCAGAACGGCCGAAGCGCGTTTGTGCTGCTCCGACCAATAGATGAAGCTCGGGTCGGGGACCAGCGTGAAGGGCCGTTCCTTCAGGCCAAAGAACTCCGCATAAAGCGTTTCCGCGGCCGTTCCGATCTCTGACATCAGTGGTCGCCCTCATTTGGCGAGACCCTGCATGCACCGACAGAAACCTCACCCGCAAAATCGGGCGACAATACGCCCCGGAAGGCTGCCTGGCAACATGCCGACAACGGTACACTCCCTACCCTCAGTCCCGCGACACCGCAAGCGGCGATCGTCGCTCCATCCACATGGCGCGACTAAGTCGCCCCGATTTGCGGCGATTTCATGGCAAGCGGGCAGCCCGGGCAGTCAGACTTGGGCTCGAACCGGCAGATTGGACCCGCGATTATCCACGCGTCAAGGTCAGACATTCTGTAGCTGGATGATCGTGCAGACTTGCGCTACAGTAAGCGGGCGAAAACCACGCGCCAAGATTTAGACATAAATTTATTACTACCGGTTTGGTTGCGATCCTGTTTTTTTTGTGTTGCATTTCAAGCTTATATGGTTTCTAGGCTGGTTTACCTTCGATCAACCATGTTTGCCAGCACCGGAGAGACCCGCTATGTTCGGTCACAGTAATGCCAGGAATCACCCATGACTTTGACATTCTTAGGGTGGTGCCGCCGTGATCAAGGTTCGAGTTCAGTTTTCACAAACGTCTGATTGAAGAAGTACGGTGAGTAGAATGATAATGCATTCCAAGGATTTCCCCGAGCGGCGGGCCTCGTTGACGATTGCCCCGTCGCATGGATACGTACTGCGGAAACGGCACAGGCTCTACAGCCGCGCCGGAAAACGACTGATTGATATAGCTGTCGTCGTCGCTTCCGCACCATTTGTTCTTCCGATCATCGCGGTTATCGCGATCCTCGCAAGCCTGAACGGCGGGTCGCCGTTCTACTTCCAGCGCCGCGTTGGAAAGCATGGCAAGATCTTCAAACTGGTCAAGATCAGAACCATGGTGCCGAACGCCGACGCCCTGCTCGAAGCCCATCTGGCCAGTGACCCCGCCGCGCGCGCGGAATGGGACAGCAGCCAGAAACTGAAGAACGATCCGCGCATCACCGCTGCCGGGCGGTTCCTGCGCAAGTCGTCGCTGGACGAACTGCCACAGCTCTGGAACGTCCTCGTCGGCGAAATGTCCCTGATCGGGCCGCGCCCGATGATGGTCGATCAGCAGTCGCTGTACCCCGGAACCGCCTATTACGCCTTGCGCCCCGGCATTTCCGGGCCCTGGCAGGTTTCCGATCGCAACGACAGCTCCTTCGCTGATCGGGCCAAGTATGACACTGAATATTATATGAATGTTTCCTTCTCGAACGATGTGAAGATCCTGTTCAGGACGGTCGCTGCAGTGATGAACTGCACCGGATACTAGGCTGGCTTTGCCGGTTCGGGTTGCAGCTGTGCGGTCGGTATGCCGTGCCATCAGGCAGGTGTCGCCCGCGTGGATGTCGCGGCCAGGTGTTGATGTGCAACGGTCGCCGTATCAAAAACGGCCCGTTGCACATTGTTTTTGCAGGAATCTCCTGGCCGGATTAGACTGCGTGCAAGAATCTAGGGAAGATGGGGACGTGATATGCTAAGATTCACCCTCGGCCTGCTGCTGGCCGTGCTGTTTTCAACCGTGGCCTCGGCCCAAAGCGCCTATGAGATCCGGAGCGGTGACAGCCTTCAGATCGAGGTCATCGAAGACCCGAGCCTCAACCGGTCGGTTCTGGTGCTTCCCGATGGATCAATCAGCTTTCCGCTTGCCGGAACGATCCCTGCAGCGGGGCGGACGGTCGAGGCTGTGCGGCGCGATCTGTCGGCGGCGCTGGCGTCGAACTTTGCCACCTCGCCCAATGTCTTCGTCGGCGTGGCGACATTGGCCGAACCCCGGGCGGCATCCACATCCGCCCGCGCCCCTGCGGCGGCCCGCACCATCAGCGTCTATGCGATGGGCGAGGTAACGGCGCCGGGCAAAGCAGATGTTCCTCCCGGCACGACAATCCTGCAGTTTCTGGCGCAGGCAGGCGGGTTCACCCGTTTTGCGGCCGAAAACCGCGTGCAGTTGCGGCGCACCAATGCGAAAACCGGCGAAGAGCAGGTCTATCTGTTCAACTACAACGGCAAGGGGCCGTCCGGAATCAAGGGCAGCACCCGGCTGCAAAGCGGTGACGTGATCGTGGTTCCGCAGCGGCGCCTGTTCGAATAAGCCAGCGCGCCGCAAGGTGCGAGGGCCAAGAAAAAGAGGTGGGCGGTGAAAAGACGGGTTGGCCATTCGCTCGCGTTGGCGGGCGCGCTCCTTGCGGGAAGCGAGGTTACGATCGCTTTTGCGCAAGAGGAAGATCGCGGCGGCACGACGCTGACCTTCGGTCTGGCAAGCACGGTGAACATCAGCGACAACTTCAATCTTGAAGTGGATGCGCCCGGAACCAGCACCATCCTCGACAATGAGTTCACCTTCGGGCTTCTGTCCGAAACCCGGACGGAGCGGCTCAGCTTCGATCTTGGCGCCGTGCTCCGCTTTGCCGACATACCGGGCGCTGGCAGCGATATCTCGGTGGACGATCCCTCTGCCGCCTTCGCCTATTCGCGCGATTGGGCCAACAGCCGGTTGAGCCTCAGCGCCGATTACAATCAGGCTGATCTCGACTTCCTCGATCCGTTCGAACTGGTGGACGACTTCGATGATATCGATCTGGTGACCGACACTGGCACGCGCAAGACCAGCGCGGCGCGGCTGACGTTCGAAACCGGGCTCAACGATCCGTTCGGCGTGGAGCTGGATCTTCAGCACGACGATGTCGATTATGTGGATACGACCGATCCCGAGCTGTTCGACAACCGCACCGATGAGGCGTCTCTGACCGGCAAGTTCCGCTTCAGCCCGGTCCTTGAAGGCAGGGTCACGGCGGCGCTGGAAAACTACACCGCCGATGATGCCATCGACACGGATCGCACCAGCACCCGTCTGAGTTTCGGCGCGACCTATGAGGTTTCTCCGGTTCTGACCGTCGACGCCGAACTTGGAACCGAGAAGATCGACGAGGACAGTCTTGGCACCAGTGACCGCGGGACGTTCGGCGCGGTCGAAGTGACCCAGACACTCGCCAATGGCACGGCGGGCCTGCTTCTTGAACGGACCTTTGGCATCGAAGGCGGGCGCACCTCGCTGTCCGTCAGCCGTGACATGGAACTTCCCGGCGGCACCCTTGGCTTCAGCCTGGGTGCCACGCGGGGCGAGCTTGGGTCGACCGAGCTTCTGGCGGGCCTCGACTATTCCCGCGCCCTGCCGCGCGGCACCGTGACGGCCGAACTCGACCGCAGCGTTGTCAGCAATGATGCCGGAAATGATGTTCTGACCACGCGGGCAGCGCTTGGGCTTGATCTCAATCTTGCACCGCTTTCCACGGTTTCCTTCGGGCTCGACTATGCCGAAACCGAGGATGCCGGCGCCGGAACCACCAGCCGCAGCGACCGGACTGGCCTGCGCGCGGAATACTCACATGAGCTAACGCCGGATTGGGATCTGACCACCGGCTATGAGCATACGCGGCTCTTTACCGAAGGCACCGGCACGGCAACGTCGAACACGGTCTTTCTGACGCTGGAGCGGGTCTTCACCCTGCGTCCCTGATCCCCGCCCGGCCGGCCGCCAGCCTGGTCATCAAGGCGGCAAGTGCTGCCTCGTAAAGCCCCAGCTTCTCGCGCCCCCTGGCCAGCGCAACCTTCGCCTCGTCGGCGAGGATTGACCGGTTCTCATAGGCCGCAAAGATGCGCTGCAGGATCGCATCCGAGGAATCGGTCGTGCAGTCCACCGTGTGGTCATAGCCAAGGCTGCCGAAAAGCCCGGCGAACTTGCGGCTGTAGGCCATCGGCACAACCGGTACACCACTGGAAAACGCGGCGATGCAGGCATGCATCCGCGCTCCCATGAAGAAATCCATCCCCGCGATGTAGCTTTTCGCCTCGGGCGGAGTTGCAAAGGCGGGGGCGACGATCACGCCCGGGAATTCCTTCGCAAGATCGACACTGGCCTGATAGTCATCCTCGACCGAGCCGCGCTCGAACGTGATGACATGCGGCACCAGATGGATTTCGCAGCCGTCCGGGTGGCCTTGAAAGCGGGTGATGATGTCCTGCACCAGCTTGCGATAGTCCATCTGCAGGCCGAACATGTTGTTGCGCGTGTAACCGCCGCTCATCAGAAGGCCGGAGACGTTGATCCCCACCCGCACCGGACCCGGCTTGCGTGCACCCGGCGGATCGAACGGCAGTTTCAGCGCCACATCCGACGCCTCGATGATCGGCTGCGCGATCCCCATGTCGCGCGTCGCCTTCGTCGACATCGCGTCGCGGGTTGCAATGATCGCAGACCAGCGAATCGTCTGTTTCGCGACGAACCGGCGGATGCGCGATTTGAACGGGCCGATCGTCTGCGGCGCCAGCACCAGCGGCTTGCCTGCCAGATGCACCAGATATTTCATCAGCATCATCTTGGCGAAGCGCGCGCCACCATAGATGTCGGCAAAGCTGTCGCCCCCGCCGATATCCAGAACCAGATCATGCGCGCGCACGATCCGGAAAAAGCTCATCGGATTGCGGATCGGCCGCATCTCCAGCACCTGGATGTCGTCCCCCGAAACGCAGGCGGGGCGCGGGCCGGGACCGTCGATCACGGTCATATGTATGGCAAGTCCGTTCTGTTCTGCGATGCTGCGCAGAATACCGACCTCAGAGACCGTGAGGGCCCCGACGCCAAGGTTATCGTTCTTCGCCAAATGGGATATCAGAGCAATTTTGATCACAAGGAATGCCAGTATTCGGACAGGTCACTATTGGCAGGTGACTATCCTACAAATACAGTAGGGGCCAGCAGAACTTGCGATTTCCCCCAGGCCGGAAACCATAGACCTCCATCCTGCAAACACGAGACGATATTGACACAATACATCGCTATCGCGGTGCCGCAATGATGCTGGCAAGGCTCTCCGGCTACCGGAAATTTACATGGTGCATTAGATGTTCAAGTCAGCGCTGCTGATCCTTTCGGGACAGGCGTTCACCTCGATCCTGCTGCTGCTGCGCAACCTGATCGTCGCGCGGCTGATCAGTGTCGAGGACTATGGCATCGCGGCGACCTTCGCGATCAGCATGTCGATCGTCGAGATGATGACGACGATCGGGCTGCATCAGCTGATCATCCAGGACAAGGATGGCGAGGATCCCCGGCTGCAATCGGTTCTGCAGGGCTTTCATCTGTTCCGCAGCCTGTTCAGCGGCCTCATCCTGTTCCTGCTGGCCATCCCATCGCCCGGTTCATCGGGGTCGAGGACATCGCCTGGGCCTATCAGATCCTGGCACTGATTCCCGTCATCAACGGGTTGACCCATTTCGACATCTACCGGCTGCAGCGGAAGATGATCTACACGCCGTCGATCCTCAGCTCGGCAATTCCGGCGCTACTCTCGGTGCTGGCCATCTGGCCGCTGTTCATGATCTACGGCGACTATCAGGTCATGCTCTATTCCGTCATGCTTCAGGCGGTGCTGACCGTGGTGACCTCGCATCTGGTGTGCCAGCGGCGCTATTCCCTTGGCATCGACAAGACGATTATTCTGCGCGCACTCGATTTCGGCTGGCCGCTTCTGATCAACAACATCCTGCTGTTCTTCATCTTTCAGGGCGAGAAGATCATTGTCGGCCGGACATTGGGGATGGAGGCGCTGGCGATCTTCGCCATGGGATTCACGCTGACCCTCACGCCCTCGCTGCTGCTTGGCGGCAGCACGCAGACCTTCTTCCTGCCGCAGCTCGTGGCCGCAAAGGAAGACAAGGGCCGGTTCGACCGTCTCTCCGCCGCGACATTCGAGGCGCATCTGTTTTTCGCCACGCTTTTCGTGATCGGCGTGATGCTTTTCGAGGATCCGGTCATCCACCTGCTTCTCAGCGCGAAATACGCGGGGCTCATCCCGCTGATGACGCTTCTTGCGGTGCTGCAAAGCCTGCGGCTGATGCGCGGCGGCAGTTCGACCATCGCACTTGCCATCGGGCGGACCGGCATCGCGACCATCTCCAATCTGCCGCGCGTCTTCTCCATGCCCGCGGCCTGGTTCGCGGCCAGCCATACCGGTGATATCTTCGTCGTGCTCTGGATCGCGATCATTGGCGAAATGACCGGCTTTCTGATCTCGATCTTTCTGCTGAAGCGTCAGGCCGACATGCCGCTGGCCCGCATTTCCATCCCGCTTTGCCTGACGCTGGCCATCCTCGCGCTGGCGGGTGTCCAGACGGTTCTGACGCGGGTGGAGACGGGATCTCCGCTCTGGTCATTCTGGACGCTGGCCCCGATTTTCGTTCTTCTCGCGCTGTTGATTTTCAGCATGAAGGATCTTCGTCACTACATCGCGGCACGGCGCACCTGGGCACCGCAATGATGATGGGATCCGCCTCTCGAAATACGGCCCCGGATAAGCTAAGACGGGCGTCATCAACCGCCCGCCCGCCCGTAGGACAATTCTTGCGCCGATGACCGTGAACCGACAGATGCTGCGTTCGGGACCGACCCGCGCCACCCCGGTCGCGGCTGCGAAGGATTTCGCGGCCTCTGCGATCCGACTGCCGTGGCCGGTGAAATTCTATCTGCTGATGATCTATCTGCCGATCGAGTTCAACGCCGGCCCCATGCGGATGACAGGCATCCGCATGATGCTGATCTTGATGATCGTGCCGATGCTGATCAATCTGCTGCGCGGAAAATACGGGCCCGTGATTGTCACGGATATCCTCTTCTTCCTGTTCTGCCCCTGGGCGATATACACCCTGTCGATCAACAACCCCGATCAGGCGATCTCCTTCGGCGGCTCGGTCGCGGTGGAGTTTTTCGGCGGCTATCTTCTCGCCCGGGCATACATCCGGTCTGAAGAGACTTTCATCGCAATGGCAAAGGGATTGTTCTTCGTCATCTTCATGACGCTTCCCTTCGCGCTCTTTGAAAGCCAGACGGGGCGGGCGCTGATCCCCGAGACGATCAACAAGCTGCCCTTTTTCTTCAGCCTCGACGATTTTTACAATGAACTGGCCGGTGTGCGGCTGGGGCTGGAGCGAGCACAGGTCATCTTCGCGCATCCCATCCACTATGGGCTGTTCTGTTCAACCGCCTTCGCCCTGGCCCTCATGGGCTTCAAGGGCGTCTATTCCAACGCCTTTCGCTATCTGGTCAGCTTTCAGGTTGCGCTTGGGGTGTTCCTGTCGCTGTCCTCGGGGGCGCTTTTGCCGATGGTGATCCAGATCGGACTGATCGTCTGGGCGGTCATGCTGAAACAGGTCAAGGCGCGCTGGCTGATTCTGCTGGGGCTGGCCAGCGTGGCTTACGTGGTCGTGGACGCATTGTCGAACCGGACGCCGATGCAGGTGTTCATGAGCTATGCGACCTTCTCGCCCCACAATGCCTATTGGCGCGCGCTGATCTTCGAATGGGGGATGAAGAACGTCTGGGCCAATCCGATCGTCGGGCTTGGCCTCAACGAATGGGTTCGCCCGTGGTTCATGCATTCCGGCAGCATGGACAACTTCTGGCTCTTGAATGCGGTGCGCTATGGCATTCCGGGCTTTCTTCTGATGGCGATCGGCTATGCCATCCCCTTCATCAAGATCGCCTTTCGCAGGATCGACGAGGCGAGCCTGCTGTGGCAGTTGCGGCGTGCCTGGACGATCACGCTGTTCGGCCTCGCCCTCAGCCTGTCGACTGTGGATGTCTGGGGCACGATGTTCTCGTTCGTCGCCTTCATTCTGGGATCGGGCATCTGGATGCTGACGGCACAGCCGTCAGAGGTGGGCGCAGCGGCCACATCAGAGCCGGAGCCAGAGCGGAAGATCGGCTGGTCGCGCGGGCAACTCGCCAGGGAAACGGCTGACGGCGCCTCTCCCTACACGCGCTTTTCCCAAAGCCGGACGCCACCGGCAGACCGCCCGCAAGGCCCGGCAAAGCGGCGGCGATAGCCCCTCAGAACAACCGTTTCCGCGCCATCCCGACCATGCGGCGCATCCGGCGGGCGATGGACTGGCGCGCCGACAGGATGGAGCCGACGCTGGCGGCCGTCATTGCGGCCTGAACCGATGTGCGGGGCCGGAGGAACGCCGCATCATCCATGCGGCCGCCGTCGCTTGAATAGGCGCAGTCATACCCGGCGCGCTGCAGGGCGCTCAACACCGGGGCGCTGTAATCGCCGAACGGAATACCGGCAGCGGTGATCCTTGCATTGCAGATGTTTTCCAGCACGTCGCGCGACAGTTCCAGCTCGCGCTTCAGCGCATCGGGGGCAAGCTTGTTCCAGGCGACGTGATCCACACCATGGCTGCCGATCCCCATCCCCGCATCGCGAAGCGCGGTGATCGCCGTCGCGTCCAGCGAGCCGGGCTTGCCGATGCGCCCCGACAACACGAAGAAATCCGCGCGCAGGTTCCGCTCCTGCAGATGCGGAAGCCCGATCTCGATGTCCGAACGATTGCCGTCGTCAAAGCTGATGCAGACCGCGTCGGGATCGGGCAGCGCGCAGATCTGGTCCAGCACGCCACGATACTGATCCGTGCTGATCCAATAGGGCGCCTCTCCCGGTTCCAGCGGACGGTCCGGCGTGCCGATACCGTGAAAGATGATCCCGATCCGTTTCGCCATGATGGTTCAGCCTTTGCCTTTCCGACGCCGCAACGCGCCGCGCACCTGTTCCAGACCCCGGATCAGCGTAAAGACCGGGCCTGACGCGGTTGCCTCGAACGGACCGGCCCCGACGATCGTCACCCCGTTCATCCGCTGCTTGAACCTTGCCACATCGGGGTTGCCGTCAAAATCGACGCCGCCCAGATCGTACCACCGCATGCCCCGCGACCGGGCCAGCCTGATCCCCTCCCAGGTCAGCAGATACCCCGCGCGCAGCCGTCGCCCGGCATCCGCCGTCGCACCGTAAAGATAGATCACCGTCCGCCCGGTGGTGCCGATGACGATGCCGGCAAGATCCTGTCCATCTTTGGTGACCAGAAGAATGTCATGGCTGAGATCCGGGCCGGAGAGGGCAAAATGGAACTCGGGCGTCACATCCGGGCGGAAACCCTTCGCCACCTGTATGTCATCGAAAAGCTTCAGAAAGCGGGCCGCGAGGTCTGGTGTGTTGCCGCACTCCACCGTCAGTTCCGATTTCAGCGCATAGCGCAGATCGGTCCGCCATTTCCCGTCCAGCCTGCCCATCAGTTCGGCCTCGGTATGGTCAAGGTCGATCGCGATGCTTCTGTAGGCGACCGCGCGATCGGTGGGAACATATCCCGAGGCGGCCGCGATCCTGGCGGTCGCCTCGCCATCGTAAAGCCCGATGCCCGCAAGCCGGAAGCGCAGGATATGCCCCATCCGCCCGGAAACTTCCGCGCGCAGCGCCTGCAGGATCGCCGCGACCTCCTCCTCCGACGGATCGGAAAGGCCGATCCGCTGCATCAGGGGCCCGCTTGCGACCCATGCAATCCCGCGTCCCAAAAGCGGCAGCGCCTTCACCCGCACCAGCGCGGCCGACAGGACCTTCCCGTCCCGCTCGATCACCAGGCAGATCATGCGCCCGCCGATCCGGCCCGCCGCTGCCGTGCCGTAGGTCAGGCTCTGCTCAAAGCTCAGATCGCGGAACCGGGCGGAAATGGTCGGCCATTCCGACGCATCGACAGCGCGAACACTCAGCGGCGCATCCGTCATATCCGTGTCCTGATCCAGCTGCGCCACAGCGGCGCGGGGCGCAGGCCCGTTGCCCTGCGCAGACGCGGCGCAAGCTTGAGAAACCATATCCGATAGTAACAAAGGTTCAGGAAATCCGCCCAGGCCAGTAGAAGCCTGAGCCGCAGTCGGCCAAGCGGGCTCGCCCGGCACAGGATCAGCCGATGCACCGCGGCGCTCGTCGCGCCCAGCCCGACCTTGTAGTCATATTCCCCGCGCCCGGCCTCGATCCGCTTCACACCGGCGATGATCAGATCCTCGATCAGCATGATCAGGCTGACCTTTCCAACGCTGAGCTTTTCGGCCTCGGGATCAAGCGTTCGCGCAGGCAGGCGCCAATGCACCGTTTTCCCCGACAGGACCGTGAACTGGCTGGCAAGCAGGCCCGTGGTGCCCGTCAGATCATGAAAGCGGATCAGGGGGATCGCTTTGGTCTTTTCGGCAAGCACCGGGTAGAAGCTGGCGTTCTCTGGCCAGTCGCCGAAGTTGCCGCCTTTGCCGACGGCGCGCCACTGCGCATTGTGAAAACCGATGAACCTTTCGAAGTCCGCGGCATCCGGGGCATGGATGGCCGAAGTCATCGCATACCGCTCTGTCAGTTGCTTGCGGTCACGCCGAAACTGCGACCGGCGGTTCTTTGACATACCGGAAAGATGGGCTTCAAAGCTGTCGGGCAGTTCGAAAACCGTATGCACTCCGTCGTCGAGATCAAGGATCGCCAGCGACGGATCAGAGGCCGCCCGAACCGCCGGCAGGATGTCCGACAATGCCGAAACCGGCGTCAGGCTCACGGCATCGCAACCGACAGCGCCCAGAAGATGCACAAAGGCCGTCCGCAGGATCTCGGCGGCCGTTTCCGGTTCCAGCGGCAGATGAAAGATCATGCAATGCGGGTCGGTTCCGGCGAACCGCGCCAGCCGCAAGGGCAATGGCCCCGCCCAGATCCGCTCTACCGCAAAGGGCAGCAGACCGACGAGCCGCCCCTGATCCCGCGCGACAAGGCAGACGAGCCGCCGCGATGCCGCCAGCCCGCGCCACCATACATCGAACCAGTCCGGGGTCAGGAAGACCTCGGCCTCCGTGCGCCGCGCCAGATCGGCCCATTCGGGATAAAGCGGCACCAGATCCTCGATCCGCGTCAGCCAGTCGTACCGGATGGCCATCAGACAGGCTCCCGCCCAAGCAGATGATAGGCGATTGCCGCACGCGAAAGCCGCACCCGCGCCTTCATGTTCTCGTCGGATTTCACCAGCCGCAACAGCGAAAACAGCCCGAAACGCAGGGTGGACGTGCCCAGATAGATCATCCGGGCACCCCAGTAGCCCAGCGCTCCACCATGTTTTCTGGTGTAGATGAGATGGCTCTTGTGCATCTGGATGAACATCCGGGACCGGATTTGCGAGGTGCTTTTGGATCCGCCGTCCAGATGAATGATCTGCGCCTCGGGCGCAAAGACGCATGTGTAACCGGCATCGCGGATGCGGCGGCACCAGTCGGCCTCCTCGGAGTAGACGAAGAATTCCTCGTCCAGAAGACCAACCTTGTCGACCACCGCCTTCGGCACCAGCATGAACATGCCCGAGACGACATCGACCTCGCGTTCGGATTTCCGATCCCAGGTCACATACCAGGGACGGCCGAAGAAAGGCACCACATGGCCAAGCCGCATCAGACCGAATTCAATGATGAGCGAGTTCAGGAAGGTCGGGTCCGCGAAGCAGGTTCGCTGGATCACGTCCGGCCCTTCAAGCACCTGGCAGCCGACGCAGCCGACTTGCGGATGGCGATCCAGCCAGCCCTGCATGGTGTCGATGGCGTGATCCAGAACCAGAGTATCGGGGTTCAGCAGCAGCACGCTACTCCCCCGGGCGATTCGCAAGCCCTGGTTGTTTGCGGCGGCAAAACCCTTGTTCTCGGTATTCGCGATCAGGATCGTCTCTGGAAATTCGGCCCGAACCATCGCGGCGGACCCATCCCTGCTGGCGTTATCGACGACGATAACCTCATGCGGAAGGTTGGTTTGTTCACGAATTGATCGCAAACATCCGCGCAACAGGTCTTCTGTGTTCCAGTTCACGATAACGACCGACACCTCCACCGGATAATCTGGCGTGGTGGCGGAACCGAAGGACTTCGTCATATCAACCCACAAATAAGAATAGCTGTTTTCCGATTGGACATGCGTCTTACCAATACGAAGACTTTGACGCAAACTGACGATATCACGGAAAAACACCCGGTGAGAACCCGCGGACCGATGATTGCCTTTCAAAGTGTCAGAGAAATGTCCAATGCCGACCGCTTCAAATCAGCCGCCCGATTGCGCAGACCTGGCCGTGAGCTTTGCGTCGCTCGTCAAGCGCGATCCCTCGGGCGGGGTGGCGGCACTTTTCAAGGGCAGACGGGCCAGCCATTGGTTCAGCACAAGGGTGGCAATCCGCAGGGGCTGTGACGTGCTCGGCCTGAAACCGGGCGACGAGGTTCTGGTCCCCGCCTATAATTGCGGCTCGGAAACGGATCCCCTGCGGCATGCGGGGCTGACCGTTTCGCTTTATCCGGTCAACCGCCAGACCGGCGTCGACCCTGACGAGGTGGCGAGGCGCATCACCCCGCGCACGCGTGCGATCTATCTCATCCACTATTTCGGGTTTCTGCATCCCGCGACCGCCGATATCCGCAGGATCTGCGATACCCACGGGCTCCACATGATCGAGGATTGCGCGCTCAGCCTTCTGAGCGGCCCTCCCCGGCACGAGGGCGGACGGGCGATCTCTCGGTCTTCTGCTTCTACAAGTTCTTTCCGACGATTGCGGGCGGGGCGCTGGTGATCAACCGGCCGGGGATTCCCGATCCGCAGGCCGATCCCGTCCCGCCACCGATGAAGCTGGTCGCCCGGCCGCTGATCAAGGCCGGGCTTCAGGCGGTGATGGGAAAGAAAGGGCTGGCGAGACTGCGTCGGCAGCCGGAGGTCGCGCCCGCCTTGACCGGCGATCTGCCCGACATGCCCGGGCATTACTACTTCGATCCGGCCTTGGCGATGGCCGGTATGGCC
>JAAURK010000253.1 GCA_012032275.1 Tabrizicola sp. | reverse complement strand
CCGGCCGTCACGCCGCGAGCAGCGCCAGCACCGCGCCGGTGGCAAACCCCTCCGCACCGCGGCGCACCACCTCGCCGCCAAAGATCAGCGTCGGCACGTAAAGCGGCAGCACCAGCAGGCTCAGCAACAGCCCGCCCCGCTTAAGGCCGACGACAAGCGCCGCACCAAAGGCGCCGATCATCGACAGGGCCGGCGTTCCAAGCAGAAGCGACAGCACCAGCCAACCATATCCCGGGCCCGGCAGGTTCAGAAGAACGGCCAGCACCGGCGCCGCAAACGTCAGCGGCACCCCCGTCACCAGCCAATGCGCCAGCGCCTTCATGGCGACCACCCCTTCCAGTGGCATCGGCGAGGTGGCCAGCAGGTCCAGCGACCCGTCCTCGAAATCAAGCGCGAACATCCGGTCCAGCGACAGCAGGCACGACAGGAGCGCGCCGACCCACAGAATACCCGGCGCAATGCGGCCAAGCGTGCCTCCCTCCGGCCCGACACCCAGAGGGACGAGCACCGCGATCAGCAGAAAGAACGCCAGACCAAGGCCGAAGCCGCCGCCAGCGCGGAACGCAAGCTTCAGATCGCGAACCAGCAGCGCCCTCACAGAAAGGCCCCGTCGAAGGCCGGATCGGGCGCCGGGCGCTGCGCCTTGAACAGGCTCAGATCCAGGGCCGATGCCTCGGCCAGCCCCAGATCGATATGGGTGGCGATCAGCGCCGCGCCACCCCCCGCCAGATGCCCGCGCAGCACGTCCAGAAACAGCGCCACCGACGCGGTGTCGAGAGAGACGGTCGGCTCGTCCAGAAGCCAGATCGGCCGTCCGGTCAGGACCAGCCGCGCAAGGCCGAGCCGCCGCTTCTGCCCCGCCGAAAGATCGCCCGCCCGCCGGGTGGCAAGGTCGTCCAGCCCCATCGCCCGCAGTGCCGCCCGCAGATCCGCCGTCCGATGAACTGCCGCCCAGAACGCCAGATTCTCTTCCACCGAAAGTGCCGCCTTCACCCCATCGGCATGGGCCGCGTAAACCGTGCTTTCGGGGGGCAGCGACACGGTTCCGCCAAGCGCAGGCTGCAGCCCCGCAAGGGTGCGCAGCAGCGTCGTCTTGCCAATGCCGTTCGGTCCGCGCAAGAGAAGTGCCTGCCCGGCGCGCAACGCCAGCGTCACGCCCTCCAGCACCCTCACCCCGCCCCGCGCGACGGACAGATCGCGAACCACCATCTCCATGCCTCAGCCCTAACCGATGCTGGCCCCGGCGAAAAGGGGAGTAGCTCGCCCCTGCCCCGGGCGCTATATCTGGCCAAAAGGGAACGGTGATGCAGACAACCACTTTCGGCCGGACAGGCAAGATGACCACACGCATCGGTTTCGGCGCCTGGGCGATAGGCGGAACCTGGGGGGAGGTGACGCTGGCCGATGCCAAGGCCACGCTGCATGCGGCGCTGGACGCGGGGATGGGTTTCATCGACACGGCCGATGTCTACGGCGACGGCCGGTCAGAGCGGATCATCCGCGAGGTGCTGTCCGAACGGCCGGGCGACCGCCCTTTCGTTGCCACCAAAGCAGGCCGCCGCCTGTCTCCCCATGTGGCGGATGGCTATAACGGCGCCAATCTCGAAGCTTTCCTCGACCGCTCGCTCGTCAATCTCGGGGTGGAGCGGATCGATCTTCTGCAGCTGCATTGCCCGCCGACCGCCGTCTATTCCGACCCGCAGGTCTTCGCGGCGCTGGATGCGCTGAAGGCCAAGGGCAAGATTGCCGATTACGGCGTCTCCGTCGAGAAGGTGGACGAGGCGCTGATGGCGATCCGCCAGCCCGGCGTCGTCTCGGTCCAGATCATCTACAATCTCTTCCGCCAACGCCCTGCCGCGGTCTTCTTCGGCGAGGCGCGGAAGAAGAATGTCGCGGTCATCGCCCGGGTTCCGCTCGCCTCGGGGCTTTTGACTGGCAAGATGAGCGCCGACAGCAGCTTTGCGGCTGACGATCACCGCAGCTTCAACCGCAACGGCGAGGCCTTTGACAAGGGCGAGACATTTTCCGGCGTGCCCTTCGATGTGGCCCTTGAAGCGGTGGAAGAGCTGCGCGCCCTTGTGCCGCAGGGGGCCTCGATGGCCGCCTTCGCGCTGCGCTGGATCCTGATGGACGCCGCCGTGACCGTCGTCATCCCGGGCGCGAAAAGCCCGGCGCAGGCGCGGGCCAATGCCGCCGCTGTCACCCTGCCGCCGTTGCCTGCAGAAACCATGGCGGCGGCGCGAGAGATCTACCAGCGCCTTGTCGCCCCCCATGTCCACCATCTGTGGTGACCGGGCACGCGGGCTCAACTCACCGGCAAGAGGGCAACGGCGATCCGGCGGCCCTCGCTCAGCAGCACATTGTAGGTCCGGCAGGCGGCGGGCGAAGACATGACTTCGACACCGATCCCGACCGCCTCCAGCGCCGCGCGGAATTCCATCGGCACATGGGCGATTTCGGCCCCCATTCCCACGAAAAGCACATCGATGCGGCCCGACAGGCTTGATGGCACCGCAGTGTCGGAAAGGCCGCCCCAGGGGCCTGCATCCCAGGGCGTGATCAGGCAGGGGCCGCGCAGGATCTGGCCGTCGATGCGGAAGAAACCGGGGCCATAGCCCTCGATCGGCTTGGCGCTGCCATAGCTGATCTCGGTCAGCCGCATCTCAGGCGTCGATGTTGGCGAACTCGTTCTTGTTCGCCTTGCTCGGCTTGTCGCCACGATCAAGCCCGATCAGAAGCACCAGGTTCTTCGCCACGAAAACCGAGGAGTAGGTGCCCAGGATGACGCCAAGGAAGATTGCGAAGGCAAAGCCACGGATCACGTCGCCCCCGAAGATCAGCATCGCGGCAAGGGCCATCAGAGTGGTGCCCGATGTCATCAAGGTGCGGCTCAGGGTTTCGTTGACCGAAAGGTTCATCACCTCGCGAAGTGGCATCGTCTTGTATTTCTGCAGGTTTTCCCGAAGCCGGTCAAAGACGACCACGGTATCGTTGATCGAATATCCAAGGATCGTCAGCAGCGCCGCGATGATCGACAGATCGAATTTTATCTGGAACAGGGCGAAAATGCCGATGGTGATGAACACATCATGCACCAGTGCAATCACCCCGCCCAGCGCAAACTGCCATTCGAACCGCAGCCAGATATAGACCATGATCGCAAAGCTGGCGGCGACCATCGAGGCAATCGCCTTCCAGATCAATTCTCCCGAGACCTTGGGGCCCACCGATTCCACGTTGGGAAACGTGATCGCCGGATCCACCGCCCGCAGCGCCTGTTCGACCGCGGTGATCAGCTCGGAAGTGACCGCCTCTTCGCCGTCCAGCGGGGCAATGCGCAACTGGGTGACATGCTGATCCTCGCGGAACGACGGATCGAACACCTCCGTGATCGCCACATCGCCAAGATCAAGGCCCTGCAAGGCATCGCGATAGATGCCCACATCCACCTCGTTGGTGCTTTCCGTCCGGATCGTGGTGCCGCCGCGAAAGTCGATCCCGAAATTCAGCCCGACCACGGCCCAGAGGACAATCGCGACGACGGTCAGCGCCATGGAGCCGCCGAACGTCAGCCACTGCGCCTTGAAGAAGTCAATGTTGGTCTTTTCGGGGACCAGCCGCAGCCGCCAAGCCATTGTCTTTTCCCCTCAGACCACGACCGTCTTGGGACGGCGCCGATTGTACCAGAATTCAACCATCAGCCGGGTCACAAAAAGCGCCGTGAAGACGGATGTTATGATCCCGATGCCCAGCGTGATCGCAAAGCCGCGCACCGGCCCCGCGCCGACCGTGAACAGGATCAACGCGGTGATGAAAGTGGTGATGTTGGCATCGATGATCGCGCTCAGCGCCCGTTCATAGCCAAGCTCGATGGCGCGGCCGGGGCTCTTGTTGTTGCGCAATTCCTCGCGGATCCGTTCGAACACGAGCACGTTCGCATCGACGGCCATGCCGATGGTCAGCACGATCCCCGCAATGCCGGGCAGGGTCAGCGTTCCACCCACCGTCGACAGAGCGGCGAAGATGAGGCCGATGTTCAACGCCAGCGCGATATTGGCGAAAAGGCCGAAGAGCCCGTAGGACGCGATCATGTAGACGGCCACCACGACCATCGACACCAGGGCGGCGATCTTTCCGGCCTGGATCGAATCGGCGCCGAGCTCGGGCCCGACGGTGCGCTCTTCAAGAAAAGTCAGCTCCGCTGGCAGCGCCCCTGCGCGCAGCAGAACCGCAAGCCGGGTGGATTCCTCCACCGAGAATCTGCCGGTGATGATGCCGGATCCGCCGGCGATATGGCTTTCAATGAAGGGCGCGGAAATCACCTCGTCGTCCAGCACGATGGCGAAGGGCGCGCCGATATTGGCAGCCGTATAGTCACCGAACTTTCGCCCGCCGCTGCTGTCGAACCGGAAGCTCACCGCCGGGCGGTTGTTCTGGTCAAACGACGGCTGTGCGTCGACAAGCTCCTCGCCACTCACGACCGGCGTTCCCTCGACGATGTAATAGAGCCCCTGCTCATCGACAGAGGGCAGGATCAGGTTGCGCGCACCCGGGCTCGCGCCGGCATCGGTGGTCTGGCTGATCACCGGATGGAAAGCCAGCTTCGCGGTGGAGCCGAGCAGGATCTTCAGCTCTGCCGCCGATCCGATACCCGGCACCTGCACCAGCACGCGGTCATTTCCCTGACGCTGGATCGTGGGCTCGCGGGTGCCCGCTTCGTCCACCCGGCGGCGGATGATCTCTACCGTCTGCTGCATCGTCCGGTCGTCTGTCGCGGCCCTTTCGGCCTCGGACAGCCGGATCACGATATCATTGCCCTCTGCGGTGACATCGAGGGTGCTTTGCCCGGCCCCCGTCAGGCTGATCACCGGCGCGCCCAAAGCGCGCACCGCCTCCAGCGCCGCGGCAAGGCCTTCGGGCTTGCTGATCGTCACCCGCAGAACATCATCGGGCGACGCGCGCGCCGCACGGCACCGACCTCATCGCGCAGATCGCGCAGCGCGTCGCGCACTTCCGGCCAGAGACTGTCCATCCGCGACTTGTAGACATCCGGCAGCTGCACCTCGGCCAGCAGATGCGCGCCACCGCGCAGGTCAAGCCCGAGGTTCATCAGCGCCGATGGCGTCCAGTCGGGCCAGAGCCCCCGTTCGGCCTCCTGTTCGGGCGTCGCCGTGCCGCCTGCCTCCTCGATGGCTGCCACGGCATCATTGTGCCGCTCCACCCGATCGTAAAACAGGTTTGGCGCGGCGGCCACGACGCCCCAAAGGCAGATCAGAAGAATGAGTGCGCGCTTCCACAGCGCCATCGCTTGCATGATATCGGCTCAGGCAGAGGCTGGTTCGGTCTTGTTCAGCACTTGCGCGATCGTCTGCGCACGACTTTCACCTTCACGCCTTCGGCGATTTCCACCTCGACCATGCCGTCTTCCTGCACCTTGCTCACCTTGCCGACGATGCCGCCCTGGGTGACGACCTGATCCCCCCGACGCAGCGCCGCGACCATGGCCTGATGCTCTTTCAGCTTTTTCTGCTGCGGGCGGATCAGCAGGAAGTACATGATCATGAAGATCAGGATCAGCGGAATGAAAGAGGCAAAGGCCGATCCGGCCGGGGCGCCACCAGCGGCTTGCGCGAAAGCGGGAGAAACGAACATCGACATCCTCTCAAACAGCGGGGATCGCCCCGGCGAAATCTGGCGCAGACCCTACTCGCCGGGCTTTCGCCCCGCAAGCCGCTGCGGTTCCGCGCGATGTAAGGCCTTTCCTCGACGGTTACCAGAGGCGGGCGGAGAGATTGCACCGGCTCTTCCCCCATTCGGCCAAATCGGGCATAAGCCGCGCAACCTACCGATGAAGAGGCACATCATGCACGACATCCGCGCCATCCGCGAAAACCCGGCCGCCTTCGACGCGGCGCTTTTCCGTCGTGGATTGGCTGGCATGTCATCGGATCTGCTTGCGATGGACGAGGCGCGGCGGGCCAGGATTCTCGCCGCCGAAACCGCAGCCGCCGCCCAGAACGCCGCGTCGAAAAGAGGTCGGCGCCGCCAAGGCGCGCGGCGATGCGGCCGAATTCGAACGCTTG
>JAAURK010000252.1 GCA_012032275.1 Tabrizicola sp. | reverse complement strand
GGGCGGCCGCCTCGGCCTTGGGCTGCGGCTTCGGCTTCGGCCTTTGCAGCGGCATCGGCTTTGGCCTGCGCCTCGGCGTCGGCCTTCGCCTTGGGCTTCGGCTGCAGCGGCGGCTTCTGCAGCCCGCTTGGCTTCCGCTTCGATGCGGGCCTGGTTTTCAGCTTCGCGTGCCGCTACGGCGGCTGCCTCTGCCTCGGCGGAGGCTTTGGTGACGGCCGGGTCGGCGGTGGTCGTGGCTGTAGCCGTGGTCGTGGCCCCTGGCGGAACGGCGGGCTGCTCGACATCGCCGCCACTGAACGCCCAGGCACCCAGGCCGATCGCGATGGCAAGCGCAGCACCGCCGCCAAGCAGCATCGGCATCTTGTTGCCCGATGCCGCAGCCATGGGGGCGATGTTCGCAGAGAGATCGTCGATCACATCCGTATCGTCAGAAGCGATCGAGGCGCCCTGTCTGTCCCAGGCCGGGCGACTTGCCGGTTCGGCCAGCAGAACCGGATCGGCATCATCCGCCGCAGCCCCGGTTTCGATGTAGTCAAGCCAGAGCGGCGCATTCTTGATGCGGTCCTTGGGCAGCACATTGGCGGCCTTGTCGATCGCCTCGAGAAAACCGACCGGAAAGCCTTCGAACCGGCCCGCGAGCGGCACGTAGGGATCCTTGCTGCCCTCCGCGATCGAGGCAAGGCGGCGTTGGCTTTCGGGAGGAGCCTCGCCGCTGATCAGGTGATAGAAGGTCGCCGCGACGGCATAAAGATCGCTCGACGGGCCCTGCTCGCTGCCGGTCAGGTAGAATTCCTGCGGCGAATAGCCATCCTTGACCACGCGGCGCTGAGACAGCACGCGGCTTGCCTTGGTGGCCTGCTCACGCGCTGCGCCGAAGTCGATCAGGATCGGATTGTGCGACTGGTCGATCAGGATGTTGTCCGGCGAGATATCGCGGTGCAGCATTCCCTGGTCGTGAATGAAGCCGATGGCGCCCAGAAGCGTCTTCAAAAGCTCCACCACTTCATCGGGCGCGAAGGTGATCGACTTCGAATCGATGATGTCCAGAAGGTCTTTGCCGTCGATATAGTCGATCGCCATATAGGCAGAGTCGTTGTCCTCGAAGACCTGGTGAACACCGACGATGTTCGGATGCACCAGTTTGGACAGGCTGCGCGCTTCCTGCACGAACAGCCGCACGACAGACCGGAACTCGCCCTGATGGGCCCGCGACCGGGCGCGCACGATGGTCCCGCTGCGGCGGCAGAGCGAATTGGGGAAGCACTCCTTGATGACGACCGACCGGTCAAGGGAATCCTTGGCCAGATAGGTCATGCCGAAACCGCCGCTGTTGAGGAAGCTGACGATCGTGTACTGGCCCTGCAGCAGCTTGGTGCCGGGCTTCAGCTCGTCAACGAATCCATCCACGGATTCAGTACCGGAGTCGTCGAACCCGCCGGTCGCCTCGATCTTGTTGCTCATGACCCCGTCGCTTTGCGCAGCAGCTTCGCCCTGGCCGACCGGATCGCGTGCGACCATTTCCTGAATGGCTTTCGCAACCGCAGAATCGTCCTTGGACCAGTCAGATATAGCTTTTGCGGCCCCATTGTTCCTAGACATTCTTTTCCACCGTTTCACTCGACGCAGAGTTGCGCCGACATGAGGAAAACCCTGACGTTAAGTAATCGTGTTCAAACGCGGCTGCAGTTTGCTCGAATTTGGACAATCTTGCGGCGCAGCAGGGGTACGTCACACGCGGATACACAGCATCTAGCCATTTACGCGAAGTTTCGACCATATGCCAATGAAACTTGGGCAATTTCCCGCCGTCAGAGAATGCGTCCGGATGCCCGACTGACGGTCGATCCGCGGCAAATATGCGGAGAAACGACATTTCCATTGTTTCGGTATCGGCAGGAATTGACTGGATACCGTCGCCGAATCACTCAAACTGCCTCGGACTGTTTACCTTTTGCGAGGGTGCAAAACGGCGCTCAGTGCCTTACCGATGTCGTTTTCGGCCTCTGCGGCCCGCTTTGCGCGCAATCGGATGTTGTGCCGCATTTTTCGGCGAATTTTTTTTGGCAAGTCCTTTTTTTGTGCGGAGCGTGGACGCCATTCCGTCCCGGAACCGAAGCGGTTTCGGCGATGCGGCGGCCGCCTCGGCCGGAACGTCGGGAAGGGTCGCGAAAAATGCAGTCAGGTGGTGCCCGTCATGCTAGGCAGGCAGGATCATGTCGGGTGAGACGGTGGCCGCAGAACGCGCGATCCGGGCGCGTTTGGGGAGGATCATGACTGCAGTTGCGTTGATCACCGGCGGGCATCACGGCCTTGGGCTGGACCTTGCCGAGGCGCTGGCGCTGGCCGGATACCGGATCGCCGTCGTCGGAGAGACGCCGCCGGATCAGCCGGTGGTCGAGCATGCCCTGTCACGGCTTGGCGAGGAGGCGCGCTACTTTCGCCATGACTTCCGCGATGCCACCGCCGCAGCAGCACTCTTCGACGCGGTCGAGCGTGACATGGCTCCCGTCACCACCTATGTCACCGCCGCCGATATTCCCGTCCGCCATCGCGGCGATCTGCTGGAGATCGAAGCGGAAATCTTTGATCCGGCACTGGATGTGCTGCTCCGGGGCGGCTTTCACCTCGCGCAGGCGGTTGCGCGCGGCATGGCCGGGCGGTCGTCACGGCAATATCGCAGCATGATCTTCGTGACCTCGGTCAGCGCCGGGATGGCAAGCGCGGAACGCAGCGAGAATTCCATCCTCATGGCCGGTGTCGCGATGATGGCGCAGGTTTTCGCGGTTCGCATGGCACCCCTGGGCATCGGCGTGTTCGAACTGCGGCCCGGATTGATCGAGACCGCCTTTCCACCCGGTCAGCGCGACCGGTTTACTGCCCGGATCGAGGGCGGGCTGGTGCCCGCGGCGCGCTGGGGGCAGGCGGCTGACGTGGCATCGGTGGCGGTTGCCATCGCCGAGGGTCGGCTCGGCTTTTCGACCGGGGCGGTGATCCCGGTCGACGGTGGGCTTTCGATTGCGCGGTTATAGGGCTCAGCCCGGCGGCCAGGGCTCTGGCGCGGCGCCGGGGCTCAGCCGATAGAAGCCGCGCGACGGCAGAGACTGCCAATCGTCTTCACGTCCGTCGGGCCAGATGACGCGCAGGTCGGCATGGTCGGCCGCCCCAAGCCCGAGATGGAGCCAGCCGGTGCTGCCGCTGGCATGGCCGCCGCCCGAACTGACCTCGTGGCGTTCGACCGCCTCGCCCCGGCGGATTTCGATCACGGCCCCGATGGCATCGCGGTTCGGTCCGGGTTGTGCCAGCCGGACCTGCACCCAACCGCCCTCCAGCCCTCCGGCCGACCGCCAGATCTCGGCCGGGGCCCAGCGATTGACCACCACGAGATCCAGCTTGCCATCAAGATCAAGATCAACAAGCTGCGCCCCGCGCCCGATCTTCAGGCTTGCCACCCCGGCCCGATCGCCCGCCTCGACAAAGACACCGTCCTCGCCCTGCAAGAGAAGGTTGTTCGGGTCGGCTGCGGCAAAATCCTCCATTCTGGCCACATTGCCCTTGGCCACGAAAAGATCCACCCGGCCGTCATTGTTCACATCGGCAAACTGCGGATGCCAGGCGGTCGAGGGCTTCACCTCGCCCCCGGTATAGGGCCGGTGCGCGGTCAGCCCGCGCGCGAAGGCGATGTCATCGTAGACGGGAGCCAGCGCCTGATCCGCCTTGGCCGGTTTCAGCGACTGCAGTTTGTTGTCGGCCATGCTGGTGAGGTAATAGTCGGGGTAACCGTTCCGGTCGACATCGGCGCTGGCGATGCCCATGCCCCAGATGCGCAACCGCGCCCAGCCCTCGTCCTCGGTGTAAAGCCGGGGCGGGGCGCCGGGATCGAGATGCCAGAGCTGTTCCTGCCCGCCCTTGTAATACTCGCGGTCATTGGACACGCGCAGGCTTGGACGACCCGAGCGGTCCCAGTCGGTGAAAAGCATCGAGAGCGCGCAGAAGGACGGCGTGAGGGGCAGGGCGGGCGCAAAACCTGCCTCGTCCGGCCGGTGCAGCCAGTTGTCGGTACACGAGCCCCAGGGAAAGGCGGTGGCGGTGCGGTCGATGTAGTTGCCGATCGCAAGCGTGGGCCAGGACTGGCCCTTTTCCCAGATCGCGGCGAAGGCGGTGGACCATGCGTCACCGCCGTCGAAACCCCAGGCCTCGTTCGCCCGCTCAAAGCGGCAATCGCCCGTGCCGCGCATGACCAGGTTCTCGCCAACGCGGAGGATGACAAGATCCATGATCCCGTCGCTGTCGATATCGATCGGATAGGCCCCCGTCGCATCGGTGACCGACAGCGCGTCGGATTTCGCGAAGGAGAGGGGGCCGCCAGAGGTGCTGGTGTTCAGGTAAAGCGCGGAAGGGGAGGCGCCACCGGCGAGGAAGAGTTCGGGATAGCCATCCCCCGAACAATCGAAGCTTGCAACCCCGCCCCCGACCATGAATTCCCATTCGCCCTCATAGCTTGTGGCAAGGCCTGCGGTGGCGGATTCGTCGGTGAAAAGCGGCAGCGCCGGTTCGGCCCATGCCGGGGCGGCCGCAGCCGCGATCAGAAGCGGGAGGAGACGCATCAGGCCCTCATCGTCAAGGCAGTGGCATAGGTTCCGATGCAGTCGCCCTGCACGACCCCCGCCTCGGCGGCAAAGCGGTAGTGGATACCGCCGTAGAGACGCGAGATCGCGGCCTCTTCGGCGGCTTCTCGAAAGCTGGAAAAGTGGCGGGGGGCAAGGCCCTCGTCCTCGTGCGTCGCGTCCTCGAAGGCGAAGTCCTCGCCGAACACCATGGTCAGCACGCGGCTCGCGGCACCGGACTGGGTGCTGTGGCCAGAGGGATATTCCGGAAAGGGCGGCGTGATCAGAAGCGGCTCCCATGCCGGGTCGATCACGCGGTGGATATAGGTGACGGGCCGCAGCAGGTTATGGTCGTATTTCGACTGCCAGCAGCCGATGAAGGCATCGGCCATCGCGATTCCAAGCCGGGCGAGAACCTCGGCGCGTCGCGGTGCGGCAAGACCGTCGCGGTCTGCGATATCAAGCGCGATGCCGATCCAGTGGCCGGGCGGGGTGGGCGAGAGCATCGGGTCGTCCGACCAGAAGCGCGCGATCTGGCGCTGCTCTTCGGTCAGGTTCAGGACCGTGTCGCGCACCTCCAGCGCCGCTGCGTGGAACGGCGAGCCCGGCTCTTCATTGTAGGCGGGCGGGGGTGGCACGGGGCAGGACCGGCCCGAGGGCATGGCGAAGGGGCGGTTCTCGCCCCAGCGCGGCAAGAGCGGTGCCTGCTGCTGGCTGATCGTGCTTGTCGGAACCCAGGCTGCCTTGTCGCTTCCGGGCTGGTATTCCAGCGGGAACCCCATGTTCTCCACCTTGGCCCCGCCATCTGTCAGCGACCAGGACAGGACATGGGCCGCAATCGCCTCTGCCTGCAAGCGGCTGCGCAGGGCGACGTCCGGCGCGACCCCCTGTGCGGCCTGACCGGCGAATTCTTCGGCAAGGGCGCCCATCGCGCGCTGGCCGGTGGGCCCGGTGTTCCCGAAAAGGCCAGGGCAGAGGCCGCAAGGGCCGCGTTGAGCAGAACCGCCGGATCGCAAGGCCCGGCGTCCGCCACCGGGAACGGCGCGAGGCCATTCAACTGGCCCGCAAGGCTGAGGTGACCGGGCCTGCCAATGCCAAGCGCCTCGTAAGCGGTGACGCCGATATAGCCGAAGGCACGGCTGGCGACCGGCGGCGAATAGGTCGGCGTATGGCGGACAAGCTCCAGGATCAGGCGGTACCAGGTGGTCAGCACGGTTTCGTTGGAGAGAGCGGCGCGGCCCTCGGCAACGGCCGGACAGGCGGCAAGCGACAGGATCGAGGCCAGGAATTCGCGGCGTTGCATGGATGTCTCACCCCTCCCAAGGCCAGCGGTTTATGCCAATGCCGCAAGACGACCGCAACCCCGCTCGTCAGCCGGGACAGGGGCGGATCACGATGGCGGGGCCCGGCCTGTCGCCAAGCGTCCGGCAGGCCGGCCGTCGCAAAGCCGCCAGCAAACGTGATGGAGTCAATCGTTTTGA
>JAAURK010000251.1 GCA_012032275.1 Tabrizicola sp. | reverse complement strand
CGGCGCGCGCCCGGCCTGCCCTTGCCAAAGGGCGAGGCCGGATCGGGATCGTCGTGATGCACATGGATGACCGGCACCCCCGCCCCGCGCGCCCAGGCCAGGCAACGTGCGATCGTCGCCTCGGCCTCCGCACTCACCGGCAGCCGCCCCTCGGCAATGCGATGGGCCATGCCCATCTGCATGTCGATGACCAGAACCGCCGGGCTCATGTCAGACCCATGTAATCGCCCTTGCCAACCTCCACGCCGTTGTGGCGCAGGATGTTGTAGGCGGTGGCCACATGGAAATAGAACTGTGGCAGGGAATAGAGGTTCAGGAAATCCTCGCCCGAAAGCGTCATGTCCTGCCCGCGCATCTTGAAGGTGATGCTCCGGTTTTCGGCACCAGCGTAGCGGTCTGCGGTGAACGAGGCCATATAGCCCCGCGCCGCACTGATCCTGTCCTGCAATTCGGCAAAACTGGTTTCGGTGTCGGCAAAGCTCTTCGGCTCCTCGCCCGCCAGCCGCGCCGCCGCCCGGGCCGCGAAATCGCACGAGAGCTGCACTTGCCGGATGAAGGGAAACATGTCGGGGAACAGCCGGAAGGTCAGCATCGCCTCGGGCTTGATGTTGCGGGCGGTGCAATGTGCCTCGGCCTTGGTCAGAAGACGCGAGAGCGCGGAAAGGAAACGGTCGTAGACGGTGATCGAACGATGGTGCATGGCGGCCCCCCTTTGGCTTCGCGGCCAAGGTGGAGGATGCGCGCCGGAAAGCCAAGGGGGCGCAGTGGCTGCGCCCCCGGCAAAGGTCAGGCGCGGGCGGTCTCCAGCGCAGTGGCAAGCCGCTCCAGGATCCGGGTCCAGCCGCCCTGGTGACCCTCGCGCGCGGCTTCCGACAGGAACTTCACCTGGGTGAGGGTGATCTCTGTGCCCTCGGCGACGGGGGAGAGCCGGATCGTGACTTCGCTGTCGGCCGGGGAATAGGGCGAGTCCCAGGTGAAGCGGATCAGGCTGTGGGGCACCAGTTCGCGGTAGATGCCTTGATGCGCGATGTCCTTGTCAGAGGTCATCACGATGCGGAAGTCGCCGCCGACACGCGGGTCGGTGCGGGCTTCGGTCACTTTCTGGTCGTTGCCCCCGGCCATGAAGCGGGTGATCGTGGCGGGGTCAAGCCAGGCGGCGTAGACGGCCTCGGGGCTCGCATTGATCGTGCGGCGAAGGGTGAGGGAAAGATCAGTCATCGGTTTCTTCCTTTGTCAAATGGGCTTCAAGCGCGTCCAGTCGCAGATCCCAGATCGACCGCAGGTCCTGGAACCAGCGGAACGCCTGGGCAAGCGGTTCGAGCTGAACCTCGATCATATGCTCGCGCCACTTTGTCCGACGGATGAGCAGACCGGCCTTTTCCAGCACCATGATGTGCTTCGACACGGCATTCAGGCTTGTGTCGAAGCGCGCGGCGATGTCGGTCACGCGGGCCGGGCCTTCCTGGGCAAGATGCGTCAGGATCGCCCGGCGTGTCGGGTCGCCTACGGCCTTCAGCGTCAGCGAAAGCCGGTCGGGAGCGGGGTCTGAGTCGATTCGTTCAACCATATGGATGAATTATCAGCGCAGCGCGCATCAGTCAACCATATAGTTGATTGACCGGCGCGCCAATGTGCGCGTTTGAATATTCGAACCGTTTCGCGTACAATCCTATCATTTCAAGCCTTACCGTTTCATTTTTTTGAGGTAGTCCCATGACCCTTGATCCCTTCAAAGCCATTGAGAAAACGCTGGGAATAAATCCCCGGGCCGCCAGGATCGTTGCAGGCGGGTTTCTGGTCCTGATCGTCGGCATTTCGGCCTACCAGCTGGTCGGAGACAAGACGGTCACCTTCTGGCAGATGCTGGCGGCACTTGTCGGCCTGATGCTGCTGATGATCGTGCTGTCGCAGATGCCTGTGGCCGTCGGGCGCCTCTGTGGCTGGGTGGTGGGCCTTTGCTTCACCGTCTGGGCCTGCGCGCTGACCGCGCAGGTGGTCGCCAATGACCAGCTGCCGATCGCGCCGTCGAAATGTCTTGCCTACCTCGGATTCGCCGAATCCTGCGGCCGGTCCCGCGCATCCGCCGGGACATCCGTCGCGCCCGAAGCGATCATCGCGGCCGCCGGGGGGGAGGAAAGTTCAATCCAGCCGGTCCCGACGGCGGAAACCTCCCCAGGCGACGTTACCCGGAGACTTACCCTGGAAGAGCAGGAAGCCGCCGCCGCCGAGGCGGAAGCGGCGCCACCATCGCCTGATCCTGGCGCGGCCCGGGTCTTCATCCAGTTCGCCGGGTTCAAGCGGGAAGACGTCATCACACTGGCGCTGGCCCTGTCCGGCCAGGGCTGGCAGATCGAGGCGGCGGAAAAGGGCGGCGAGCGGACCGGCGCGGCGGACGGTCTGAACGAGGTGCGTTATTTCCATGCGGACGACCGCGCCAGAGCCGAAGCCCTTGCGCTGTCGGTCTCGGCGGGATTGCCCGGCCAGCCGCCGATCGCGGTCAAGGATCTCTCCGGCACGGAATACGGGCAGGCGGAACCGGGGCTTCTTGAAGTGTGGGTCAGCGAAGGCTCGGTCTGAGGGTCACACCCCGAGACACCAGCGCATGATCGCCTTCTGCGCATGGAGGCGGTTCTCGGCCTCGTCGAAGATCACCGAATGCGGGCCGTCCATCACGGCGCTGGTGGCCTCGTCGTTGCGATGGGCCGGAAGGCAGTGCATGAAAAGCGCGTCGGATTTGGCCCGGGCCATGAGCGCTTCGTTCACCTGATAGGCGCGCAACTGGTTGTGGCGCCGTTCCTTGGCGCTTTCGGGGTCGTGCATCGAGACCCAGGTGTCGGTGACCACGAGGTCGGCCCCGGCGACCGCGCTGTCGGGATCGCGCAGGATACGGATGGGCCGCCCCTGACCGTGGGCGAAATCGAGGCAGGCGGGCTCGGGGTCCAGCGTCTCGGGGCCGGTGAAGGTCAGATCGAAGCCGAACTGGCCCGCGGCATGGGCGAAGCTTGCGAAGACATTGTTGCCGTCGCCGCACCAGACCACGCTGCGCCCGGCGATCGGGCCGCGGTGTTCCTCGTAGGTCATCACATCGGCCATGATCTGGCAGGGATGGGTGCGGTTCGTCAGCCCGTTGATCACCGGGACGGTCGCATGTTCGGCCATCTCGAGAAGCGTCGCCTCCTCGAAGGTGCGGATCATGATCAGGTCGACATAGCGGCTGAGGACGCGGGCGGTATCGGCGATGGTCTCGCCATGGCCAAGCTGCATCTCCTTGCCCGACAGCACCATCGTCTGGCCGCCCATCTGCCGCACGCCCACATCGAAGGAGACGCGCGTCCGGGTGGACGGCTTTTCGAAGATCAGGGCCACCATATGGCCCTTCAAGGGCTGGTCGTCGTCAGCCGCGCCCCTGGGCCGATCCGCCCGCGCCACCTTCATCGCATGGGCGCGGTCGATCATCCGTCTCAGATCATCGGCGTCGGTCTTGTGGATATCGAGGAAATGCCGCATCGTCTCCGCTTTCTGACATCGGGCGCGCCGGGGGTTTTGCACCCCCGGACCCCCGCAGGATATTTTCGTCCAGGTGAAGATCAGGCCGCCTGATCCTCCAGCATCCGCGCGCCCGGTCGAGCCGTGCCAGAGCCTCGGCGATATCGGCGTCGGGGATGTTCAGGGCTGGCAGCAGCCGCAGCACATTGTCGGATGCCGCGACCGTCAGCACCTCGGCGCGGTAGCCCGCCTTGACGAGATCGCCGTTCGGCAGGCGGCATTTCAAGCCGAGGATCAGGCCCTGGCCGCGCACCTCTTCGAAGACGGCCGGATGCGCGGCGACGAGCCCTTCGAGACCCTGCCGGAAGAGGGCGGCCTTGCGGTTGACATCGGCCAGAAACGCCTCTTCGCCGATGATCGAGAGCACGGTGGCCCCGACGGCGCAGCCAAGCGGGTTGCCGCCATAGGTCGACCCGTGGGTGCCTGCGACCATGCCCTGCGCCGCGCTTTCGGTGGCAAGGACGGCACCGAGGGGAAGCCGCCGCCGATCCCCTTGGCAACCATCATGATATCGGGGGCTGACGCCGGCCCATTCATGCGCGAAAAGGCGCCCCGTGCGGCCCATGCCGCATTGCACCTCGTCGAAGATCAGAAGCGTGCCGGTCGTGTCGCAAAGGTCGCGCAGCCCCTTGAGGCATTGGTCGGGGACCACCCGGATCCCGCCCTCGCCCTGAACGGGTTCGATGATCACCGCACAGGTCCGGTCGGTGATCGCGGCGCGGATCGCATCGTGATCGCCCCATTTCAGCTGCCGGAACCCCGGCATCAGCGGGCCGAAGCCCTTGACCATCTTTTCCGATCCCGCGGCCGCGATGGCCCCGGTCGAGCGGCCATGGAAGGCGCCTTCGAAGGCGATGATCTCGACCCGGTGCGGCCGCCGCCTCATGGTGGAATTTCCGCGCCATCTTGATGGCCAGTTCCGCCGTCTCGTCCCAGAATTGGTGAAGAAGACGGTGTCGGCAAAGGTCTTGTCCACCAGCATCGCGGCGAGACGCTCCTGCTCGGGGATGCGGTAGACGTTGGAGACATGCCAGAGCCTGCCCGCCTGCGCGGTGATCGTCTCGACCATCGCCGGATGGGCATGGCCAAGGGCCGTCACCGCGATCCCCGACCCCAGATCGAGGTATCGCCGCCCGTCTTCGGCAATAAGCCAGGATCCCTCGCCCTTCACAAAGGCCAGGGGCGCACGGTTATAGGTCGGCAGAACGGGAGTGATCATGAAGAGGATCCTTCGGACGGAAGGCCAAGCCGTAACGGCTGGCAAAGCGGGATGTCAATGAAGGGATGGCCGCGCGAACCGGCGAAAGCGCCGCTCAGGTGCGTCGGGGACGTCGGAAAAGGGCGGCGCGCGGGTTCATGGCGACCGGATAGCCTATGGCCATGAAAAAGGAAAGCGGCTTTGGTGCGATCACTCGGCAAAATCGGAATAGAGGCGGGTCAGCTGCGGATCGCGCGCGATTGCCGCCGGGGTGATCAGCCTGCGCTCCATCAGAAGGCCGTGACAGGCGGCAAAATCGAGCCCTTCTGCGGCGCAGATCGGATCGCTTTGCCAGCGCGCGGCGATCAGGGCCTGCACGCTTTCCGCTTCGATCTTGAGATCGCTCAGCCTTTCGACCGTGCCAAGGGGCACGCCGGCCGCATCGAACGCAAGATAGGGCAGTTCGCTGCAATAGATGGCGTCATTGTCGAAGGCGAAGAAGATGTCGTAGGGCTGGCCCTCGTAGCCGAGCGCGTTGCGAACGATGGCGCCGGCGGTCGCAGGATCGAGCCCCGAATGGCGGTAGATCGCCACGCGCCCGCCCTCGCCCCGTGCCACCCAGTCCAGGAAGGGTGTTTCGGTCACCTTGCCCGCAGCCTCGATCACCAGCACCCGGTCACCGAGGATGCGGATCATGCCCATATGGGTGAAGGGATGGCCCGTCGCGGCCAGAACCGCGGCGGATTGCCCGCTTTGTGACGACTGGAACACCAGATCCGCGTCCTGGAGGGCCGGATAGGCGGTCTCGGCCATCAGGCCGGGCGGTGCGAGGCCGAGGCAAAGGGCAAGGATCAATCGGCCTTCTCTCTGCATCGTGGCCCCTCCTGACGGCGATCCGGGGGCGAGGGTGCCACAAGAGGATGCCGATATCCATCCGCGGAATTCGGCGGTCGCGAGCAAAGGAGGCGGTTTCGGTTTGGCCGCGCCGGTGACCTTGCCGCGCGCTGTGCCCGCCTTTGCCGCCGGGCAAACCTCGGCGGCCCTGATGCCAGAGCGGGACATACCGGGCAATCGGACCACCGCCGCATCTTGAACTTCACCCCTCCACCTTGTATCCCGCGCCGTCGCGGTTAGAATGCAGCCACCAGCCGCCAAACCGGAGAGCACGATGTCCTGGACCGATGAGCGCGTCGAGACGCTCAAACGCATGTGGGGCGAGGGCCAGTCGGCCAGCCAGATCGCCAAGGAACTTGGCGGCGTCACCCGCAATGCGGTCATCGGCAAGGTGCATCGTCTGGGCCTGTCGAACCGCTCGGGCGGTGGGACCGCGCCTGCGGTGCAGGTGTCGGCCGCGGCCCCGAAAGAGGCC
>JAAURK010000250.1 GCA_012032275.1 Tabrizicola sp. | reverse complement strand
GGCCTTTCCCCGGGATGATGCCTGGGGCCCGGGCGCGGTGATCGCCGAATGCCGGGCGGTGCTGCCAAGGCACACGCTCGCCTCGGCCGACAGCGGCGCACACCGGATCCTTCTGTCGCAGATGTGGGCCTGCCATGAGCCCCGCGGGCTGGTGCAATCCTCGGCACTTTGCACCATGGGCTGCGCTGTGCCGCTGGCCATGGGGATGTCGCTGGTGGAGCCGGAGCGTCCCGTCGTCTCCTTCTCCGGCGATGCCGGGTTTCTGATGGTGGCAGGAGAGCTGGCAACGGCGCAGGAACTTGGCCTCCGGACGATCTTTGTGGTCTTTGTCGACGCAAGTCTGGCGCTGATCGAACTGAAGCAGCGGCAGCGCCAGATGGCCAGCTGCGGCGTCGATTTCGGGCGGCATGACTTTGCCGCCATCGGCCGGGCCTTTGGCGGCAACGGCGTCACCGTGTGCGACCGCCCTGCCCTGCGCGCTGCCCTTCGCGATGCGATGGCGTCCGACCGCTTCACCGTCATCGCTGCCGAGATCGACCGGGGGGCCTATGATGGCCGGATCTGAGATGCCGATGGCGCTGGAAGGCGTTGTCATCCTCGACCTGACCCGCATTCTTGCCGGCCCGACGGCAACCCAGCTTCTGGGCGATCTGGGTGCCACCGTGATCAAGATCGAACATCCCGAAGGCGGCGATGACACGCGCAGCTGGGGCCCGCCCTTCGTGCCGGGAGCCGGGGATCTGTCGGCCTATTTCATGGCAGCCAACCGCAACAAGCAGTCGGTCGCGGTCGATATGGCCACCCCGGACGGCCAGCGCATCCTGCGCCAGCTTGCCGCGCGCGCCGATGTGGTGATGGAGAATTTCAAGCCGGGCGGGCTGCGGAAATACGGGCTCGATCGCGAAACGCTTTGCGCCGCGCATCCGGAGCTTGTCTATTGCTCGATCTCCGGCTTCGGCCAGACCGGGCCGAACCGCGAAAAACCGGGTTATGACCTGATGGCCCAGGGCTTCGGCGGGATCATGTCGCTGACCGGCGACGCAGCCGGGATGCCCGCGAAAGTGGGCGTCGGCATCGCCGATGTGATGACCGGCATGTATGCGGCGATCGGGGTGCTGGCCGCGCTGCGCCACCGCGAACGGACGGGCGAGGGCCAGCATATCGACATCAGCCTTGTCGATGCGACGATGGCCTGGTTGATCAACGAGGGCTGCAATTACCTGCTTTCCGGCAAGGATCCGGTCCGGCGCGGCAACGGACACCCGAACATCGTGCCCTATGATGCCTTCCAGGTGTCGGACGGTCATGTGATCATCGCCGTCGGCAACGATGCGCAGTTCGCGCGTTTTGCGATGTCATCGGCCTTTCCGCGCTGGCCGGGTCGCCGGATTACGCAACCAACCCCGCCCGTCTGCAAAACCGCGCGGCACTGATGCAGGCGCTGCAACCGGCGCTCGACCGGCAGACGATGACCGGCCTTGTCGCGGCGCTTGAGGCGGTGAAAGTGCCGGTTGGCCCGATCCAGACGGTCGCGCAGGCGCTGACCTCCGATCAGGCCGTGGCGCGGGAGGCGGTGATCACGATGGAGACGCCGGTGGCGGGCGGCGAGGCGCTGAAACTGCTGGGCAACCCGCTCAAGTTTTCCCGCACGCCTGTCCGCTACCGGCGCCCGCCACCACGGCTTGGCGCTGACACAGAGGAGGTTCTCGATGACCTCGACCGCTGACGCGACTGTGCGGCTTTCCGCCGAACATGTTGAGAAAACGCAGAAAAGACCTTTATTTCATCAATCGGCGTTCACTGCCGGTCACAAGCGCGTGGTTGTCGAGCATTTGCATTGCCTGATGCCCCTGCGACCGACATTGAAGCGTAACGCCCACGTCGGGCACCCAGCGGAGACAACATCGTGATGGACCATTGTCAGGGCGAAACTTCACTGGCGGATGCAACAATCCTCGCCGACTGGAACAGTATGATCCGCGCTTTCCTGGCGCATGGGGCCAACACGCCGGTGCATCTGACCGCCGTTCTGACCCGCGCCCCGGACTTCGCCATGGGCCATGCGGTCAAGGGCCTGTTCTGCATGCTTCTGGGACGCAAGGAAATGGTGACGACCGCGCGCGAATGCCTTGTCGCGGCGCGGGCGGGTCAGGCGGATCATCCACGGGAACGCGGGCTGGTCCTCGCGCTTGATCACTGGCTGGCCGGTCATCCGAGCCAATCGATTGCCGAGCTGGAAAAGATCCTGCGGACCAATCCCGCGGACACGCTGGTGATGAAGCTTGGCCATGCGATCCGCTTCGTCATGGGCGACAGCCTTGGCATGCGCCGGTCCGTCGAACGGGTAATCGGGGCCCATGGCGCGGATCATCCCTTCCGCGGCTTTGCCCTTGGATGCCACGCCTTCACGCTGGAAGAGACCGGCGACTATGCCGGGGCCGAACGGGCCGGTCTGGAAGGGCTTCAGCATGCCGTCGACGACGCCTGGGGCCTTCATGCAGTGGCGCATGTCTATGACATGACCCACCAGCCCGGCAAAGGCATCGAGGTGATCGACGATCACTCCGGCACCTGGCTTGGCTGCAACAACTTCCGCTATCATGTCTGGTGGCACAAGGCGCTGCTGCATCTTGACCAGGGCGAGATCGACCATGTGATCGCGCTGTACGATGACCGCATCCGCGCCGACAAGACCGACGACTACCGCGACATCTCGAACGCGGCGTCGCTGCTGATGCGGCTGTCGCTGGAAGGCGTGCCGGTTGGCCAGCGCTGGGAAGAGTTGGCCGATCTTGCCGAACGGCGGATCGAGGACGGCTGCCTGGCCTTCGCGGATCTGCACTACATGCTGGCGCTGATCGGGGGCGAGCGGGAGGCGGCGGTGGCAAAGCTTCTGCACCGCATTGCGGACGAGGCGACCCGCCAGGGCGGCAGTGAATTCGACCGCATTCTCGCGCATCCCGGATATGCCTGCGCAAACGGCCTGGCCGCCTTTGCGGAAGGCGATTTCGGCAAGGCTTTCAAAGCCCTCGCCGCGGCCCGGCCGGTGATGCAGACCGTCGGCGGCAGCCATGCCCAACGCGACATTTTTGAGCGTTTGACGATCGATGCCGGGCTTCGTGCGGGGTATTTTGCCCAAACCGAGGGCATTCTGCGGCAAAGAACCGCTCTTCGCGCCGGTCGTGAGGATGCTTTTGCTGCGCGGCGGCGGGAAGCTCTTGCTGCGGCGCGGCAAGGCAATTATGTGGTCGCCGCGCAGTAGGAGCGGAGCCATGACGGCGTTCACGATGAGCAGCCCCCATTCGACCACGTCCACGGCGCGACCGGTGGCCGCCACGCGCGAGCGCGATATCCGGCTGGATTTCTTCCGCGGCATCGCGATGTTCATCATTCTCGTCGCGCATATTCCGTCCGACTGGCTGGCCCTCTGGATCCCGGCGCGGTTCGGCTTTTCCGATGCGACCGAGATGTTCGTCTTCTGCTCTGGCATGGCCTCGGCCATCGCCTTTGGCGCCGTCTACCGCAATCAGGGCTGGCTGACGGGCACGGCCCGCGTGGCTTTCCGCATCTGGCAGGTCTACTGGGCCCATATCGCGCTGTTCTTCTCGGTGGCGGGCCTGACGGCGGTGCTGGTGGCCTCTGGCTGGTTCGAGGTCGACCATGTGCGCAGGCTGAACCTCTACCTTTTCTTCAACGATCCGCTGGTCCATCTGCCTGCCTTGCTGACCCTGACCTATGTGCCGAATTTCTTTGACATCCTGCCGATGTACATCGTCGTTCTGGCCATGATGCCGGTGGTGATGGCGCTGGCGCGGCAGAACGTCAACCTGCCGGTCTTCTTTGTCGTCACAGTCTGGCTTCTGGCCTATTTCGACTATCTCGCCCTGCCCGCGGAACCGCTGTCGAACCGCCCCTGGTTCTTCAACCCCTTTGGCTGGCAACTGGTGTTCTTCACCGGCTTTGCCTTTTCGATGGGATGGCTGCCAGCCCCGCCGGTGGACCGGCGTCTGGTCTGGGCCGCGGTGGCGGTGGTTGTCCTCTCCGTTCCGTTCTCGTCGTTCCGGCTTTATGACGAGCTCTTCCGGATCGACATCCTGCAACCGGCGCTGAAATCGGTCCGCCCGACGCTCTCGGCCTGGCTTGACGGCTACAAACACCTCTTCAACAAGACGGATTTCGGCCTGTTGCGCTATGTCCATTTCCTTGCTCTGGCCTATCTCGCCTATGTCGCGGTCGGCCCGAAAGGCGCGCGGCTGAGCCGGGCACCCGCCTCGCCCCTGCTTGCGGATGCCTGGGGCGCGATCCGGTCGGTGATCGTCAAGGTGGGTCAGCAGTCGCTTGCCGTCTTCGTCTTCTCGATGTTTCTCGCCCAGGTTCTTGGCGCGGTGCTGGATGCCGTCGGGCGCAGCGCGGCCTCGGCGATCTGGGTCAATATCGCGGGATTTGTGCTGATTGCGACGGCGGCCTATGTCGCCGCCTGGTTCAAGGCCAAGCCCTGGTCGGTCAAGAAGGCTCAATCATGATCCGTCGTGAGTTTCTAGCGGGCCTTCTGGCCGTGGCTGCCGCATCGCAAGCGGATGCCGAACCGCTGGCACCCGCCGGTGCGGCGCAACCGTTCGATACGGAAACGGTGCGCAGGATGGCAAAGGCGCTGGCCGCCAAACCCTACGAGGCACGGCCGACGATCCCGGATGAGTGGATCGACATCACCTATGACGACTTCAGCCATATCTGGTTCGCCGAGCGCAATGCGCTTTGGAACCACACCGACGCGGCGCTGCGTGTCGATACCTTTACCGCCGGGCTTTATGCGACCCGCGCGGTGCAGATCAACATCGTCGAGAATGGTCAGGCGCGGCATCTGCCCTACGATATCCGCGTCTTCGACAAGACCGACAATTTTCCCGACATGCCGGTCACCGATGCGATGGGCTATTCCGGCTTTCGGCTGAGGGCAGAGCTGGAAAAGCCCGGCATCTTCACCGAGTTCATGGTGCTTCAGGGGGCGAGCTATTTCCGCGCCATCGGCACCGGGCAGATCTACGGCCTTTCGGCCCGCGGCCTGGCCATCGACACTGCCGAACCGTCGGGCGAGGAGTTCCCCGATTTCATCTCGTTCTGGATCGAGCGGCCCGGCCCCGGTCAGCGCAGCTTCGTCGTTCATGCGCTGATGGACAGCCCCGGCGTGGCTGGCGCCTACCGTTTCTTCGTCCGGCCCGGTCTTCCGCTGGAAATGGATATCGAGGCCGATCTCTACCCCCGCCGCGATCTGAACCATGTCGGCATCGCGCCGCTCACCAGCATGTTTCTCTTCGACGAGACCAACCGCAACCGGTTTGACGATTTCCGCCCCGCCGTCCATGACAGTGACGGCCTCTTGATGTGGAACGGCGCGGGCGAAGTGCTGTGGCGGCCGCTGGCCAACCCGCTGACGGCCCAGGTCAGCAGCTTCAATGACAAGGATCCCAAGGGCTTCGGCCTGATGCAGCGCGCCCGCCACTTCGACGATTTCTCTGATATGGTCGCGCAATATCATCGCCGCCCGGGCCTCTGGGTGGAACCGGGCGAGGGGTGGGGCGCGGGGGCGGTGACGCTTGTCGAGCTGTCGACGGATCTGGAAATCAACGATAATGTCGTCGCCTACTGGCGCCCCGCGGAACCGTTCCTTGCAGGAAGCGAGCATCGGCTGACCTATCGGCTGAGCTGGGGGCGCGATCCGCATCTGCCCGTGGATGTGGCCCGCATCACCAACATGCGGCTGGGTGCCGCCTATGAAAAGCGCGGCATCATCATCACCGTCGATTTCGAACCGACGGAGGCCCTGCCCGCGACGGCTGCCGAGCTCAAGGCCACGGTCGCCCACAGTGCCGGAAAGCTTCAGTCGGAACCCTCGGTCCAGATCAACCCCGAAACCGGCGGCCCGCGCCTGGTGCTGAGTTTCAATCCCGATGGCGCATCCGTCGTCGAATTCCGCGGTCAGCTTTCCACAGCGAAGGGCGTTTACGGCGAAACATGGCTTTACCGATGGACGGCATGATTCTCGATCAGACCACCCGGCATCCGGCGATGCCTGACCCGGCACCGCTGGCCATGCCGCTGCAGGATTTCGCCCGGCCGACGACCGCGCGCCCCGCGCCGGAGCCCCGG
>JAAURK010000249.1 GCA_012032275.1 Tabrizicola sp. | reverse complement strand
CATCACGATGAGCCCGCATAGGCCATCCCCGGCCCGGTGGCACCTGCTGCCACCAGCGCGCCCGCCGCCGAAACCGCCGCCCCTGCCTTCAAAGGAGGAACGCGTCGATCCGGTTGGCGATCCCCTGCCCGGCCAAGCGGGCGAAACCCATCGTCAGCGCCAGCATCGCGGGCCCCATCGCGCCCTCCGCCGGACTGCCGCCAAGGGTCTTTTCGATATGCAGCGCCGACCAGTTCTCCGCCGCATTCTCGGTCAGAAAGGCGATCAGCACCAGGCCGCCGCCAATCAGCGGCACCAGCCCAGCCGCGCCGATTCCGCATCCGGGGGGCGTCGGAGACCCTGGATCGCGCCGTCCCGTTCCACCGTCCCCAGCGTCATCAACAGGCCGACCGCGGCCATGGCACCCATCACCGCACCCGGACCCCAGCCCTCCGCGCGCATCCAGCCGGTCAGCACCGCGCCGCCGGCATAACCAAAGGAATAGGCGGCATGGGTGAGGTTCATCAGATGAAGTCCCCGCGCGGTTTCAAGCGCTGCGACGCGGGCGTTCATCAGCACATCAGTCAGCCCGGTCGCGGCACCGCAGGCCATCATCGCCAAGGGGAACAGCCAGACCGCCGCCGCCTGCCCCGGCAAGGCAAAGGCGAGCGCCATGAGGATCGTCGAGACCGGCAGCGCCACCCGCCCCAATGCGGCACCGATGGCGGGCGCCAGCAGCATCGCCGCAACCGCCGCGACGGGTGTCGCGAAGATCAGCAGCCCCAACCGGGCCTCGTCGACGCCCAGCATCGCCTTCAGATCAGGCAGTACGGCGGCGAAGGTTCCCCAAAGCAGCCCCATCACGGCAAATGCCGCAAGCGGCGCGCGGGCGATCCGAAGGGTTACGAATGGCGTCATCGCGGCTCCGGCACCTGAACCATCCAGAGCTAACCCGCGCCCCCCTGCCCGGGCAAGACCCCGGCCGCACGCGCCCGCCGGAGCCAAGCCGCCTCTTGCGGCGCGGGCGACAGGAAAGACTTGCGGCGGCACGCCGCTCCGTTTGGCGCCGCATCCGGCGGGGGCAGCACTTTCGGCTTTTCATCGCGCCGATTCCCCGCTATAGCCCCGCGGTCGCGCCATGCACCCTTGGAGGATGGCGGATATGCAAATGGAGAGACCTATGGCACGCGAGATCCCCGATCTTCTGGCCGAGGTACGGATGGGGACAGGCAAGGGGGCCGCCCGTCAAGCTCGTCGTCAGGGCTACGTACCCGGTATCGTTTATGGTGACGGACAGGATCCGTCACCGATCAAGCTCAACTACAACTATCTGCTGAAGCGGCTGCGTCAGGGCCGGTTCCTGCAGACGCTTTTCAACCTAAAGGTCGAAGGCAAACCCGACACGCATGTGATCTGCCGCGCCGTGCAGCGCGATGTGGTCAAGGATCTTCCGACCCATGTCGATTTCATGCGCATCCATGACGAAAGCCGCATCAAGATCTTCATCCACGTGGATTTCATCAACCACGAGGCGAGCCCGGGCCTGAAGCGCGGTGGCACGCTGACTGTGGTCCGCTCGGAAGTCGAGCTGGAGGTCACTGCAGCCGATATCCCTGATCACATCACGGTCGATCTGACCGGCAAGCTGATCGGCGACGTCATCCACATCAACGATGTGGTCCTGCCAGCGGGGGTCAAGCCGACCATCGACCGCAATTTCGTCATCGCCAACGTGGCTGCCCCGGCGGGCCTCGTTTCCAGCGAAGAGGCCGAAGAACCGGCCGAGGCCTGAGACCTTGGCATATGCCGTACATCAGGGGGCTTCGGCCCCCTTTTGTCTGTCATCCGCCTGACCGGGCAGCCTTTCCCGCGCTTTCCGTCCCGGGCCAGAGCAGCGCGTCGGTCAGCCTGTGAAGCAGGACTTGCGCGCGCCTGCGGGCGGCGTCCTTGTCCATCGTGGTCAGCGGGCATTGGGCAGAAGCGGCGGCGTGAAAAAGGAAAGCGACCAGCCCCTCGCCCAACAGCGCCGGATCGCCGCCCGGCGCGATCATGCCCCGCGCCTGCATTCCCGCCAGCCCCCCGGCAAAGCCCGCGATGACGTCGTGGATCACCTCGTCGATCCCCAGACCGACGCCGACCGGGCCGCTGAACCGCACGAGAAGTGTCAGCCGTTCCGGCTCGCTGGAAAAGGCGGCAAAGACGCGGTCGAGGTTGTCGGCCAGCTGTTCCCGGCTTGCTGGCACGGCGAGTTGCGCGACTTCGGCGCGCAGGATTTCGGCCAGAAGCAGCGCCAGCAGGTGATCCTTGTCGGGAAAATGCGCGAAAAACGTGCCCTTGGCCGTTGCCGCCCGCGCCACCACCGCCTCGGTCCGCAGCCCGGCAAGCCCGGTCTCTGCGACGATATCGCGCGCGGCGGCAACCAGACGGTCGCGGGTCTGTGCCGTCCTCGCCTGAGGTTTGCGGGTCATGTCGTGATCCCTCGCAGATAAATATTGACTATGGTCATTTTATCCGATTAATAATGACCACGGTCAAATATAGGATCTCCCATGACAAAGCGCATCCTCATTCTTTCTCTTCACCCCGCAAAAGTGTCACTCTGCGGCAGTCTTGCACAGGCCTATTCCGAAGGGGCCGGGGCATCTGGCCATGACGTCCGGACAATGGCACTCGCCGATATGGAGTTCGACCCCGATTTCGGTCAGGCCTCGTTCCGGGCCGCAAAGGCGCTGGAGCCCGATCTCGTCCGGCTGCAGGAAGAGGTGCGCTGGGCAGAGCATCTGGTGCTGGTGTCGCCGATGTGGTGGGGCGGCCTTCCCGCAAAGGCCAAGGGTCTGATCGACCGGAGCTTCCTGCCGGGCTTCGCATTCGATCCGCGCGAAAAGCGGATGGGGCTGCCAAAGCCCCTGCTGGCAGGGCGCAGCGCGCGGCTAATCCTGACGGCAGACACGCCCGGCTGGGCTTTCCGGTTGCTCTACCGCTCGGCGCTGCGGTGGCAGATCCGTCAGCAGATCCTTGGCTATACCGGCATCGCGCCGATGCGCTTTTCGCTGCTTTCTCCGGTGGAACACAGCACACCGCCGATCCGCGACCGCTGGCTTGCCGACATCCGGGCGCTCGGCGCCGCCGGGGCCTGACCCCGGCCCCACCCGGGTTGAGCGGGGCGTCCTTCACGGCTATATCCGGGTGCAGGGGTCTCGCGCCGTGGCCCGGAGGATCGGGTGATGAAGCTATTCGTGGGATTGGGAAATCCGGGCCCGAAATATGCCGGCAACCGGCATAACATCGGCTTCATGGCGCTGGACCGGATTGCCGCCGACCATGGCTTCTCACCCTGGAAAAAGGCGTTTCAGGGGGTGGTCGCCGAAGGGCGGCTCGGGGCGGAAAAGATCGTTCTCCTGAAACCCGAGACCTTCATGAACCTCTCCGGTCAGTCGGTCCGGGCGGCGGTGGATTTCTACAAGCTCGACCCTGCGGCCATCACCGTCTTCCATGATGAACTTGATCTTGCACCGGGGAAATGCCGGGTGAAACAGGGGGGCGGCCATGCCGGCCACAACGGCTTGCGCTCGATCCATGCCCATATCGGCGAGGACTATGGCCGGGTCCGGCTGGGGATCGGGCATCCGGGGCAGAAGGATGTGGTAGCCGCCTATGTGCTGCACGACTTCGCCAAGGCCGATGCGGACTGGCTGGACGATCTGTTGCGCGGCCTATCGGACGGGGCGGCGGCACTTGCCGAGGGCGATGCGGCGCGCTTCATGAACGCCGTGGCGCTCCGGACCGCCCCGCCCCGGTCATCGACCTCGAGAACCGATGCCAGCCCTGCGCCCTCGCCTGCAGAGCCGCAGAAGGACAGCCGCAGCCCGCTGCAGCAACTGCTGGACAGGTTTCGATGAGCCGGGTCCGCGACGCCTTCCGCAAGCAATCAGCCGTGACCGCGACCATGGGCTCACCTTTCACGGCCGCCCTTCTGGGAGGATTGGCCGAGGGGCTTGAACCCGATGGCGTGGTGGCGGCGGCCGTTCTCAACTGGCCAGGCGATCCCTATACCCGCGCCGATGCGCTGCCGCTGCGGCTTGCGGGCGGGCTGCGGGCGTTGGTGCTTTCCGGGCAGGACGCAGAGCTTTCGGCCGCCTATGCCCGCGCGGGTGCAGGGCGCCCTGCCCGCGAAACGCCTTTGCCGCCGGAAGAGGCCAGACCCCTCACCATCGCGGCGCTGGCGGCGATGCGGCGGCACGAGGATTTCCTGATCGACTGGCTGAAAAGCCCGCCGCAGACGAACGAGGTCCGCCGCTCTGGCCCGCTGATCGCGGCGGGGCACTGGCTCACCGCCCGGTTCGGGCTGCCGCTCGTCCTGTCGGAACTTGGTGCGAGCGCGGGTCTCAACCTGCTTTGGGACAGGTATGCGCTGGATATCGGCGCGGTGTTCGGCCCGGCCGACCCTGCCCTTGTCCTCACGCCCGCATGGGAGGGCGCGCCGCCGCCGCGGGCAAACCCGGTGATCCTCGCCCGCTCGGGCGTCGATCTCAACCCGCTTGATGCGGTGGAAGACAGGCTGCGGCTGGTGGCCTATCTCTGGGCCGATCAGCCCGACCGGCTGGAACGCACCGCAAAGGCGCTGGATCTGGCCGCGGCGATGCGGCCCGGGATTGCCCGGGGCGACGCGGCGGATTGGCTCCTGCCCCGGCTTCAGACCCGCCATCCGGGCGCGGTGCATGTGGTCTTTCACACCGTCGCCTGGCAGTATTTTCCTGCAGAGGTGCAGGCCCGGGCGCGCGCCCTTTTGGATGCCGCCGGGGCAGCTGCCACCGCCGACGCCCCGCTTGCGCATCTGTCGATGGAAGCGGATGACATGGGACCGGGGGCGGCCCTCACGCTGCGGCTCTGGCCCGGAAACGAGGACATCGCCTTGGGCCGGGCCGATTTCCACGGCCGCTGGGTGCGTTGGACCGCCCCGGCGCTGGTGACCGGCGCGGCGGACACCGGACCTCAAGCCTGACGCCCATCCACCGCGCCCTTGCTGGCGCGCGCGAAGACGCCCGTGACGGCCCTTGAGACAAGCGCCGTCACCCCCGGCCGTTCAAGTGCGACAAAGGGCATCGGGCGGCAAAGATCCACCGCCGCCACGCCCACCCGTGCCGTCAGCGCGCCGTTTACCACGCCCTCGCCAAAGCGGCGCGAGAGTTTCGACAGCACGCCGCCACCCGCGACCGAGCCGATCAGATCGTCGGTCAGTGCCACCGCGCCGGTCGCGACCAGCGAGGAGAAGACCTTGCGCAGAAGGCGCAGGCTGCCAAAACTGCCCGACCTGCCACCGTAAATCTCGGCGATCCGGCGGATCATCCGCAGATTTGCAAACAAGGCCGTCGCCACATCGGCCAGCGCCAGCGGGACCAGCGCGGTCACCGTCGCCACCTGCCGCGCCGCCGCCTCGAAAACGATGTCCTCCTGAACGTAGTAAAAATTCTCGAGCGGGAGACGGGGCTGCTCCTCGTGCAGCGGGGTCTCGGGCTTGTTGCGGGCGAAATGCTCGAACGGCCCGAGATAGTGCTTGAGGCCGGTGACCAGGGCGACGTGCTCGAGGCTGCTCGCGTCCGCCAGCGCGTCCAGGAGGTTGCGGACCATGGCGCCGTTGACGGCGCAGTTCTCGGCCTCGGTGGCGCGGCGCGACCAGGTCGCGCCCGATGTCCAGCTCGAAGCTTCTGGCGGCGTCAACCTGCAAACGGTGGCCGAGATCGCACGCTCAGGCGTGGATCGGATCAGCGTCGGTGCGTTGACGCACGGTGCGACCAGCCTGGACATCGGCCTCGACTGGCTCCTTGAGCGGGCGTGAGTGCATTCGCTATAATCGGCACGCAGGTGTGGCGGTCCCTCACCTGCACTGCTTGAGTACAAGCAGTGGCACACTTTTGTTGTACGTTGGTTATGGTCTCGACAAGTACCGTTTGGCGATCTTTGCCGCGACGGTGCCGAAGGCATAATATCCGACCGACAGCGTGCCGACGTGCGTCAGCACGTCATAGGCCCGCCAGCGGTCCCAGCCGTACTCTTGCTCCATCCACAGGATCAGCCAGGCATAGGCCTGGGCGGCCGAGCGTTCCATCGGGCAACCGGTCGCGACGGTCATGACTCTCGTCGGGCTGATTCGATCCGCGGCCCGGGGATCATTACGGCCTCGCACAAGGATTACCGGTGATTA
>JAAURK010000017.1 GCA_012032275.1 Tabrizicola sp. | reverse complement strand
CTTCTGAACCTGATCGAGCAGTCGCCGCCTGGAAGCTCGACGGTCCGCTGACCCGCGAGGCGCTTGCCACGCGGCTCATGCGCCGGGCCGCGAAATACGACAAGGCGGGAGAGGAGCATTACAATCTGATCAGCGCGCTGCACAAATCGGTGCGCGGATCGGACCCGGACGCAGCGCTTTACTGGTTCGCGCGGATGCTGGAAGGCGGGGAAGACCCGCGGTTTCTGGCCCGCCGCATCACCCGGATGGCGGTCGAGGACATCGGCCTCGCCGACCCGCAGGCACAGGCCGTCTGCCTTGACGGCTGGCAGACCTATGAGCGCCTCGGCAGCCCCGAAGGGGAACTCGCGCTGGCCCAGGCGCTGGTCTATCTGGCGCTCGCGCCAAAATCGAATGCGGTCTACACCGCCTACAAGGCAGCACGGACCGCCGCGCGCGACACCGGCAGCCACCCGCCGCCAAAGCACATCCTGAACGCCCCGACCCGGTTGATGAAGGACATCGGCTATGGCTCGGGCTATGCCTATGACCATGATGCCGAAGACGGCTTTTCGGGGCAGAACTACTTCCCCGATGGCATGAAGCGGCCGGTCTATTACCTTCCCCCCGAACGCGGATTCGAGCGGGAGCTGAAGAAGCGGATCGAGTATTTCACGAAACTGCGCGCCAAGCGGCACTCTGGCTGAGCGCGCTATCGCTGCGGAAAACGGGGCGAAGTCGCGGCGGGCGTTCCGCTCCGTCCAAAGTTGACAATTCCGTCGGCCCGGCACAAAGACCACTGATGATGCTGACGCTTTCGCAAGTTGCACTCGGTGGCGCCATTGGCGCGGTGCTGCGCTATCTGACCGTGGTTGCGATCGGCACGCCCCTTGCCACCGCCCTCGTCAATGTCGCGGGAAGTTTCGCGATGGGGATATGCTTCGTGCTCCTTGCCCAGCGCGCCCTGCTTTCGCCCTTCCTTCTGACCGGCATCCTTGGCGGTTTCACCACCTTCTCCGCCTTCTCGCTGGACGCGCTGCGGCTTTGGGAGGACGGGCAGGCCGGGCAGGCCTTTCTCTACATCGCCGGGTCGGTCGTCCTGTCCCTTGCCGCCGTTGCCCTTGGCGCGGCCCTCGCGCGGAGCCTGACATGAGCGGCGTGACACTTCTCACCGTCTCCGAGGACGAGGGAGAGCAGCGGCTGGACAAGTGGTTCAAGCGCCGGTTCCCGCAACTCACCCAGGGTGCTGTCGAAAAGATGTGCCGGACGGGCCAGATCCGGGTCGACAGCGCGCGCGCCAAGGCATCGGACCGGGTGAACCCCGGCCAGGTGATCCGCGTGCCCCCCCTGCCCGAGGCCGGATCGCCGCTGCGACCGAGGTCCGAAGCGAGCATCAGTGCGGCGGATGCCCGGATGATCCAGGCGGCGGTGCTGTGGAAGGATGAACATATCATCGTTCTGAACAAGCCTTCCGGCCTGCCAAGCCAGGGCGGGTCGGGCCAGGGCGAGCGGCATGTCGACGGGCTGACCGAGGCGTTGAAATTCGGCTACAAGGACCGCCCGAAACTCGTCCACCGGCTGGACAAGGATACGTCCGGCATCCTGATGCTGGCACGCACCGACAGGATTGCCCGGGCGCTCAGCGAAGCCTTGCGGCACCGGGCGGCCCGCAAGATCTATTGGGCGATCGTGGCGGGCGTGCCGCATCCCCGCAAGGGCTCCATCAAGTTCGGGCTGATGAAGGCGCCGGGGCGCGGGCGGGGCGGCGAGGGCGAGAAGATGATCTGCGTCCACCCCGCGCAGATGGCCGACCACCCGGCCGCTAAACGCGCCCAGACCGATTACTTCACGCTCTGGTTCCTGGGTGCCCGCCTCTCGTGGATGGCGCTGGAGCCGATGACGGGACGGACCCACCAGCTTCGCGCCCATATGGCCGAGATCGGCCACCCGATCCTCGGCGATGGCAAATATGGCGGGTCGACGCAGGAAAACGAGGGGGATGGCTGGGGGGCGGCGATCGGGGGCGACCTGTCGCGCAAGCTGCACCTGCACGCCCGCAGCCTGATGATCCAGCATCCGATCACGAAGACCATGCTCACCTTCACCGCGCCGCTGCCGGACCATATGGCGAAAACCTGGAAGACGCTGGACTGGAAGGAAGACGACGTGCCTGCCGATCCGTTCGAGGCAATCCGGTGACAGGTTGGGCGGCAAAGCGGTTCTGGACGGATGCCACGGTCGAGGCCTGCCCCGGAGGCCACACGGTTCGGCTGGACGGCCGCCAGATCCGCACCCCCGCGAAAGCCCCGCTGATCCTCCCGACCGCGGCCCTGGCCGAAGCGGTCGCCGTGGAGTGGCGGGCGCAGACCGGCGTCGTCGATCCCGCCACGATGCCCTGCACGCGGACCGCCAATTCGGCGATCGACAAGCTGTCGGTGCAGTTCGACGCTGTGGCCGACATGCTTGCGGATTACGGCGGCACGGATCTGCTCTGCTACCGCGCCACCACCCCGCCAGAGCTTGTCGCCCGGCAGGCGGCGGCCTGGGATCCGCTGCTGGATTGGGCAGGCTCAGCACTTGGGGCGCCGCTGCACATCGCCGCCGGGGTGATCCCGGTGCCGCAGCCGGAGCCGAGCCTCGGGGCGCTGAAGACCCGGGTTGCGGGGCTGACGCCGTTCCAGCTTGCCGCTTTCCACGACCTCGTGGCGATCTCGGGGTCGCTGATCCTCGGCTTCGCCGTGACCGCCCGGAGGCTGACCCCGGAGGCGGCCTGGACGGCGAGCCGGATCGATGAAACCTGGCAGGCCGAACAATGGGGCAGCGACGACGACGCGGCGCGGGACGAGGCAATCCGAAAGGCCGCGTTCCTGCAGGCAGACCGATTCTTTGGATTGTGCGGGTAACAATGCTGCCTAAAAGCTGTGCAGTCCCCCCGCGCTTGTGCGAGAATCGGCCCCAAGCCGATGAAACGAATTGGCTTTTAGACTTTGTTCGCGATCCGCTTGACCTTTCAAACGGCTTCGGACGAAACTGGCGCGCACTGGGAGAGGCTCACCTCCGTCAGTTACGCCCCCGCGGAGGTTCCCCGGGGCACAAATAACTCCGTTCATCAAAGAACGGCAAACTCAGGAAGAGGTAAGAATGAAAAAATCCGTATTCCTCGGCACCCTCGCCGCCGCTGCGCTGGTTTCGGGAATGGCGTCCGCGACGACACTCGACGACGTGAAGGCAAGGGGAGAGCTTATCTGCGGGTCGAACACCGGTCTGACCGGCTTCGGCGCCCCGGATGCAAGTGGAAACTGGACCGGCTTCGACGTCGACCTGTGCCGCGCCATTGCTGCGGCTGTCCTTGGCGACGCGACCAAGGTCAAATTCGTGCCGACCACCGGCGAGACCCGCTTCACGGCGCTGCAATCGGGCGAGGTGGATCTTCTGGTCCGCAACTCGACCTGGACCGCCTCGCGTGACAGCGAACTTGCGCTCGATTTCGTGGCCGTGAACTATTACGACGGCCAGGGCTTCATGGTGAAGAAAGACCTTGGCGTCTCTTCGGCAAAGGAACTCGACGGCGCAACCGTCTGCATCCAGACCGGCACCACGACCGAACTGAACCTTGCTGACTTCTTCAAGGAAAACAACATCAGCTACCAGCCGGTGAACGTGGCTGACGATGCCGAAGCCCAACGTCAGTATACCGCCGGCGCCTGCGATGCCTTCACCACCGACGCTTCGGGCCTTGCCGCCACCCGCGCGACGCTGCCGGATGCCGAAAACCACATCATCCTGCCGGAGATCATCTCGAAGGAGCCTCTCGGCCCGGTCGTCCGTCATGGCGACAACAACTGGGGCGATGTGGTGCGCTGGACCTATTACGCGCTGCTGATTGCCGAAGAAAAGGGCATCACCCAGGCCAATGTCGAAGAAGTCCTGGCCTCGACCAACGACGAGGAAGTCAAGCGTCTCCTCGGCGCTTCGGGCGATATGGGCGCGAAGATCGGTCTGGACAATGCGGCCTTCAAGAACGCCATTCTGGCGGTCGGCAACTATGGCGAGATCTTTTCGCGCAACATCGGCGAGGGGACCTCGATCAACCTGGCCCGCGGCCTGAACGCGCTGTGGACCCAGGGCGGCCTGCAATACGCTCCGCCCTTCCGTTGATGCGGATCGGGGGCGCCTCACCGGCGCCCCCAGTTCTTTCTTCAGAACAGACTGCAGCGCGGATAGCCTGACGGCCCACCACCGAAATATCGGGGTCGCGTTTCAGAAAACAGGGGGATGCCATGACAATGGCCGCTGAACTGCCGAAAGAGAACTTTCGGCTCTCAATGCTCATCTTCGACACGCGCTATCGGTCGTACACGATTCAGGCCGTGGTGCTTGGTCTCTTCATCCTCTTGATCGTCTGGCTCGGCTACAACGTCGACCGCAATCTTGACGAGCGCGGGAAAGAGCTGTCCATTTCATTTCTATGGCAGCGCGCGGGCTATGATATCCCGCAGACGCTCATCCCCTACACCAACGATAACGTCCACTTCCGGGCCTTGCTGGTCGGCCTGACCAACACCCTGGCCGTCGCCTTCTGCGGCTGCATCCTGGCCACGATCCTTGGCGTCGTCATCGGTGTGCTGCGGCTGTCGAACAACTGGCTCGTCAGCCGCCTGATGACCGTCTATGTCGAGGTCTTCCGCAACGTGCCGCTTCTTCTCTGGGTGCTGTTGTCCTACGTCATCCTGACCGAGACGATGCCCGCCCCCCGTGACTTCAGGGTGACGGACGAGATGGCGGCGGCCGGAGAAGCGCCCGCTGCGGCCATGTCGTTCTTCGACACCGTTGCCGTTACCAACCGCGGCACCAACGTCCCGTCCCCGCTGCTGGAGCGTGGTTTCGGATCGGTCGATCTTGGCTTTGTCTCGGTCAATCTGACCTTCCTTGCGATTGTTCTGGTCATTGCGGGCTCGGTCTATTCCTACCGCCGCCTGAAAAGCCATGCCCGCACCGTGCAGGAATCAACCGGTGTCCGGCCGGTCACCTGGTGGAAATCGCTGCTGATCCTCTTTGCGCCCATCATCGCACTGATGATCGCTCTGGGCCTGCATTGGGAGGTTCCGGTTCTCAAGGGCTTCAACTTCCAGGGCGGCATCCTTGTCGCACATGCTTTCACCGCGCTCCTGCTTGCCCTCACGCTCTACACCGCCGCCTTCATCGCCGAGATCGTGCGCGGCGGCATCCAGGCGATCAGCCGGGGCCAGACCGAAGCGGCCTTCGCGCTGGGGCTTCGCCCGAACCGCACCATGAGCCTTGTGGTGCTGCCGCAGGCGCTGCGTGTCATCATCCCGCCCCTGATCAGCCAGTTCCTGAACCTGACCAAGAACACCTCGCTGGGCGTTGCCATCAGCTACAGCGATCTTTCCGGTACATTGGGCGGCATCACCCGCAACCAGACCGGGCGCGAGATCGAATGCGTCTTCCTGATGATGGCAATCTATCTGTCGATCAGCCTGACGATTTCGATGGTCATGAACTGGTACAACCGTTCTGTTCAGCTGAAGGCGCGCTAGGATGACAATCAGTTACACCCGCACCGACATGCTTCCCGCCATGGCCCCGCCGGTTTCGCAGCGCGGCCTGGTGAAATGGCTGCGCGAGAACATGCTTTCGACGCGGCTGAACGTTGCGCTGACGGTCCTCGCCACGGCCTTCATCGCCTTTGTCGCCTGGAACATCTTCCCCTGGTTCTGGAATTCCGTCTGGAACGCGGGCTCCTTGGCCGAGTGCCGCGCAATCGTGGCGGCCAGTGCAGGCGAAGGGGCAAGCGGTGCCTGCTGGGCCTTCCTCAAGCCCTGGTGGGGTGCCTTCATCTTCGGCCACCAGTATCCGGTGTCAGACCGGTGGCGCCCGGTGCTGGCCTTCGGGCTTCTGTTCGTGGCATTGGCGCCGATCCTTTTCGCGGGCCAGAGACGCAACCTCACGATCATCTTCAGCGTGGTGGCGGCCTACCTTCTTCTGACGCTGTACCTCGCGTCGGCGCCCGGGCTCGCCTTCGCCCTGGCGATGCTGCTGGTTGCCGGACTTGTCGCGGTGAGCCAGGTCCAGCCTGAACGGCTTCTGTGGTTCACGCTCCTTTATCCGGCGCTTTGCTTCTGGCTGCTCTGGGGCGGATCGATCTGGTCGCCCATCGTGGCCATGGCGGGCTTCGGCGTCCTTTACGCCATCTTCCGCTTCGCCTCGCCGGTCATCGGGTTTGCCCCCGCGGCGGGCGCAGGGGTTGTCGCCGCAGTCCTGTGGTGGCTCTTCGCCGATGCACCGCTCGCCGGAACCCTGCAGGAGATGATCCCGGTCGATTTGCTGCGGGTTCCTTCCGACAAGTTCGGCGGCTTTCTTTTGGCCATCGTGATCGGCGTCACCGGGATCACCTTCTCGCTGCCGATCGGCATCCTTCTGGCACTTGGCCGGCAGTCGGACATGCCGATCGTCAAGATGCTGTGCGTCATCTTCATCGAAACGATCCGCGGCGTGCCGCTGATCACGCTCCTCTTCGTTGCGGCCTTCGTCCTTGGCTTCTTCCTGCCGCCCGAGGCTGATTTCGACCTCCTCCTCCGCGTTCTGATCCTGGTCACATTCTTTGCCGCCGCCTACCTGGCCGAGGTGCTGCGCGGCAGCCTCGCCGCCTTGCCGCGCGGCCAGTACGAGGCTGCGGACGCACTGGGCCTCGACTACTGGCGGGCGCAGCGGCTGATCATCCTGCCGCAGGCGCTGAAAATCTCGATCCCGGCAATCGTCTCGTCCTTCATCGGGCTCTTCAAGGACACGACGCTTGTCGTGATCGTGGCACTTTACGAACCGCTGAAAGGGATCACCCACCTGGTCCGGCAGGACGTCAACTGGAAGGGCATCTACTGGGAGCCCTACATCTTTGTCGGCGTCATCTTCTTCCTCTTCTGCTTCGGCATGTCGCGGTATTCGAAATACCTCGAACTGAAGCTGAAGACCGATCATCGCTAAGGGAACATCATGGCAGAAGCAGCAAAGATGCAGGTCTCGGACGAAGTCGCGATCCAGATCAGCGGCATGAACAAGTGGTACGGGCAGTTCCACGTCCTGCGCGACATCAACATGACGGTCATGAAGGGCGAGCGGATCGTCATCTGCGGGCCGTCAGGGTCGGGCAAGTCGACGCTGATCCGCTGCGTCAACCGGCTGGAGGAACACCAGCAGGGCCAGATCATCGTCGACGGGACCGAGCTCACTAATGACCTGAAGAACATCGACAAGGTGCGGTCAGAGGTTGGCATGGTGTTCCAGCACTTCAACCTCTTCCCGCATCTCACCATTCTGGAAAACCTCACGCTCGCACCAATCTGGGTGAGGAAGGTACCGAAGAAAGAGGCCGAAGAAACGGCGATGTACTTCCTGAAGAAGGTGAAAATCCCCGAACAGGCGCTCAAGTATCCCGGTCAGCTTTCGGGCGGCCAGCAGCAGCGCGTGGCCATCGCGCGGTCGCTCTGCATGCGGCCGCGGATCATGCTTTTCGACGAGCCGACCTCGGCGCTTGACCCCGAGATGATCAAGGAAGTGCTCGACACCATGATCGCGCTGGCCGAAGAGGGCATGACGATGATCTGCGTGACCCATGAGATGGGCTTTGCCCAGGCCGTGGCGAACCGGGTGATCTTCATGGATCAGGGCCAGATCGTCGAACAGAACGAGCCGAAAGAGTTCTTCAACAATCCGCAAAGCGAGCGGACAAAGCTGTTCCTCAGCCAGATCCTCGGGCATTGACAGGCGCGGCGCCGGGCCAGCGGACGCGCGCTCGGCCCGCCGCTGCCGCACGGCGGGCCAAGAGCATCAGTGAAGCGTCTTCGGGCACTGCATGGCGATGCACTGGTTCGGCACCCCGCCAATGTCGAGAACCGGTCCCGCGGCCTCTGTCTGAAATCCGATCCTGCGCATCCAGCGCCCCCAGATCGCGGGGCAAAGACCGATCAGGCGATCTGCGCCCAGGTCTTGCGCGCTTTTTACCATCCCGGTCATCAGATCGCGCTGGACGATGCCGCGGATATCGGAGGGCACGTTTGCGCGATGAACACCCGGCTGGTTTCCCAGACCTCCGGCGAGACAGGCGCCTGCCCGAAGAGAAGTGTCGGCGGAATCGTCTCCAGCAGACCAAGCTGCGCGTCGCGGATCATGTAGGAGTAGATCCCGCAGCGCGCGATGGTTGGCGTAAGACGGATGCCAGCCAGCACTTCGCCGCCATCATGAACCGCAATCCAGCGGCTTTGCGGGGTGTCGTATTGATCGAATTCCATCCCGTCGACTTCGGGCAGATCCCATTTTCGCTGCACGATGAAGGATTCGCGCCGTGCGCGCAGCACATTGGTGAAAAGCGCTCCATGGTCATGGATGTTGTGGAAAGACAGGGTCGTCGTTTGCATAATCGCCTCCAGCTCGGTCAAGAAACCTTTTCCGCCGGGGCCGACTCAGAGAAGTTTGTATTCAATCGCGCGTTGAATCGCTTCTACCGTCGTGCGGCAAAGCAGCCTTTCGCGTGCGGTGCGAAGGCGAGCCTTGAGAGCGCTTTCCGATATCCCGATGCGCTGCGCCGCTTCTGAGTAGCGGAACCCCTTGGAAATCAGTCGCAACGCTTCGATCTGCGGCCCGGACAAGCTTTCGGGTGGCGTCGATTCGCGGTGCAGAATTCGAACGAGCTCGGTGATGGCCTCGATCTCGATATCAGAGAATTCGCGGTCACTGCGCGCAAAGCCACCAATCGTTCGCGAGCTTGTCGGGCCGTGTGAAACGGCGATACCAAACTGCAGCCCGAACTCGGCGGCCTGCGCCAGAACATTGTGCGGATCGGGGTACTCAAGCTCGCTCCACCGGATGGCGCCCTCGGTACCGAAACCCCATGAGACTAGGGGATCGCACATCATGTAACCCCGACTTGTGTACATCTCGATCCAGCGCGGATCATAGGTCTGCACCATGATCTGGGCGGAGGCAAAGCGGATATGCAGTCCAAGCGCATAACCGGCAGGGGACAACACCGTCAGCTTCGCCAAACCAAGCTCGAGGCCCTTGGCCTTCGTCATTTTTACATCCTCGAAGTTCCGTCTGACATCATGCATCTTATCAATCACTCCGGGGCTTTTGCAGCGCCGGCGGCTCCTCAACAACTCTCATACACTCATAACGTGTTTTCGGGCGGAAAAGTCAAAAGGAAAAGGCCCGTCTTGCGACAGGCCTCGCCTTACCTTACGGAAGCCCGAAGTTTCAGCCTTCGGCCGCCTCTGTGCGGGCATGGTCGGCTGCGCCCTTGGCTGCCGGATCGCGGTCGACAAACTCGATGATCGCCATCGGAGCCATGTCGCCATAGCGGAATCCGGCCTTCAGGACGCGGACATAGCCGCCCTGACGGTCCTTGTAGCGCGGGCCGAGGATGTCGAAGAGGCGCGCGGTGTGCATGTCCTGCTTCAGCTGCGCATGCGCCTGACGGCGGGCATGCAGATCGCCGCGCTTGGCCAGCGTGATCAGCTTTTCGATGATCGGGCGCAATTCCTTGGCCTTGGGAAGGGTGGTCTTGATCTGTTCGTGTTCGATCAGCGAGCCGGCCATGTTCGCGAACATCGCCTTGCGATGTTCATGGGTCCGGTTCAGCTTGCGGTAGCCGCTTGAGTGACGCATTTCATTCTCCTGAACGTCTCGTTTTGCTTTGTCCGGCGGGGCCTACGTGTGGCCCCGCTCACCTTGGGCTTGCGCCAGTTGTTCCCCGCACCGGGCGGGCATTGTCGTAGGGTGCGCTACAGCGCACCCTGTCTTCAGAACTGGTCCTCGAAACGCTTGGCCAGGTCTTCGATGTTCTCCGGCGGCCAGTCCTCGACATCCATGCCCAGATGCAGGCTCATGCCCGACAGCACTTCCTTGATCTCGTTCAAGGACTTGCGGCCGAAGTTCGGCGTGCGCAGCATCTCGGCTTCGGTCTTCTGGATCAGATCGCCGATATAGACGATATTGTCGTTCTTCAGGCAGTTGGCGGACCGGACCGAAAGCTCCAGCTCGTCCACCTTCTTCAGCAGCAGCGGGTTGAATTCAAGGCCCGCGTCCACTTCGCCCAGCTTGGCCGATTCCGGCTCGTCGAAGTTGACGAAGATGCCCAGCTGATCCTGCAGGATGCGCGCGGCATAGGCCACGGCATCATCCGGTGTCAGGCTGCCGTCGGTTTCGACCTTCATCGTCAGCTTGTCATAGTCGAGCACCTGACCCTCGCGGGTCGGCTGCACTTCGTAGGACACTTTCTTGACCGGCGAATAGATCGCATCAATCGGAATGAGGCCGATCGGCGCATCTTCCGGGCGGTTCTTGTCGGCGGCAACATAGCCTTTGCCGGTGTTCACGGTCAGCTCCATGAACACATCGGCACCATCGTCGAGGTGGCAGATCACATGGTCCTTGTTCAGAACCTCGATCCCGTTCGATTCCGAAATGTCGCCCGCGGTCACGACGCCCGGGCCCTTGGCCGAAATCGACAGCCGCTTCGGCCCTTCGACGTCCATCTTGATGCTGACGCCCTTGAGGTTCAGCACGATGTCGGTGACATCCTCGCGCACCCCGGCGACCGAGGAGAATTCATGCAGCACATTGTCGATCTGGATCGAGGTGATGGCCGCGCCCTGCAGAGAGCTCATCAGCACCCGGCGCAGCGCGTTGCCAAGCGTCAGGCCAAAGCCCCGCTCCAGCGGTTCGGCGATCACCGTCGCGACGCGGGCGGCATCGGCCCCCGGCTTCACAACCAGCTGCGTCGGTTTGATAAGTTCCTGCCAGTTCTTGTGGATCATGCTGTCGCCTCCATTCTTGCCGCCTGTCCCATGGTCCGAAGGTCAGGGCGCCCGAGGGTCTTTGAAATACCGAAAACCGGGCCGCAAGCGAGGATGCGGCCCGGCGAAATCTGATGCGGATCACACGCGCCGGCGCTTCGGCGGACGGCAGCCGTTGTGCGCAAGCGGGGTGACATCGCGGATCGAGGTGATGTTGAAGCCGACAGCGGCCAGAGCGCGAAGCGCGGACTCGCGGCCCGAACCGGGCCCCTGCACCTCGACTTCGATGGTCTTCACGCCATGTTCCTGCGCCTTGCGGCCGGCATCCTCGGCGGCCATCTGGGCGGCATAGGGTGTCGACTTGCGCGAGCCCTTGAAACCCATCGTACCGGCGGAGGACCAGGAGATCGCATTGCCCTGGACGTCCGAGATCAGGATCTTGGTGTTGTTGAACGACGAGTTCACATGCGCCACGCCAGCGGCGATGTTCTTGCGTTCTTTCTTTTTCGTGCGGGCGGTCTTGGTATCGCGTGCCATGTCTCGCCTCTCTTATTTCTTCTTGCCGGCAATGGCCTTCGCGGGGCCTTTGCGGGTGCGGGCATTGGTGTGGGTGCGCTGGCCGCGGACCGGAAGACCCTTGCGGTGGCGTAGGCCCCGGTAGCAGCCGAGATCCATCAGACGCTTGATGTTCATCGAGATTTCGCGCCGCAGGTCACCCTCGACGGTATAGTTCGCGTCGATGAATTCGCGGATCGCCAGCACTTCGCCGTCAGACAGCTGGTTGACCCGGCGGGACTGATCGATCTTCAGTGCCTCACAGATCTGGCCGGCAATCTGCGGGCCAATGCCGGTGATATAGGTAAGAGCGATGGGAACGCGTTTCCCGGTCGGAATGTTGACGCCAGCAATACGTGCCACGCGCATGTCCTTTTCTGTTGCGGTTCCGTGATCCCAGAACCTTTTTTCACAACTTCGCCAGGGGCTGGCCCCGACGATCCAAACTCCCCAAAGAAGGAGGCCCGCAGAATGATTCCTTCGCGGGACGCCGTGCTTTATGGGCTTTTCAAGGGGCCGTCAAGGCCGGGCAGAGCGGTTTTTCACCGTTTGTCAAGAACCTTCGCGATCGCATCGGCAACGGCTTCCACCGGGGCAAGGCCATCCACGGCGGAAAGCTGACCCTTGGCGTAGTAATAGCCGATCAACGGCGAGGTTTTCTTGTAGTATTCCATGAGGCGGGTCTTCAGCGCCTCTTCCGTGTCATCCGCCCTGCGACGCAGGTCATGGCTGCCGCAGACGTCGCAGGTGCCTTCCACCATGGTTGGCCGCGTCGTGTCGTGATAGACGGCCGCGCAATTGCCGCAGGTGTAGCGCCCGGTGATGCGCGCGACGAGCACCGCGTCATCCACCTGCATCTCGACCACAGCATCCAGCCTCTGGCCGGTGCGCACCAGCAGCTCGGCCAGCGCATCGGCCTGTTTCAGGGTGCGCGGAAAACCGTCAAAGATGAACCCTCCGGCCGTGTTCTGCGCGATCTTCTCTTCGATGAGGCCGATCACGATCTCGTCGGTCACCAGTTCACCCCGTGCCATCACATCGGCCACCTTGCGGCCCATCTCGGTGCCGCTGGTCTTCGCCTCGCGCAGCATGTCGCCGGTCGAGAGCTGGATCATGTCGCGCCCATCGACCAGACGCTTGGCCTGCGTGCCTTTTCCGGCCCCGGGCGGCCCAAGAAGAATGACATTCGCCATCGCGTCAGCGCCGCGCGGGAGCCTTGGCCGCGCCGGTGCGTTTCCGCCCGCGCAGCTGCGATTTCTCGATCAGGCCCTCGTATTGATGTGCCAGAAGATGCGACTGGATCTGCTGGATCGTGTCCATGGTCACACTGACCACGATCAGCACCGACGTGCCGCCGAAGTAGAACGGGATACCCACCCGCGAGATCAGAACCTCGGGCAGAAGGCAGACCGCCGCCAGATAGGCAGAGCCCACGACCAGCACCCGGTTGACGACATATTCCAGATATTCCTCGGTCTTCTTGCCGGGGCGGATACCGGGGATGAAGCCGTTCTGGTTCTTCAGGTTGTCGGCCACTTCATCGACCTTGAAGGTCACGTTCGCGGTGTAGAAATAGCTGAAGAAGACGATCATCGCCGCCAGGAAGGCGAGATGCAGCGGCTGGCCATAGCCGAGATTCGCGGCCAGCCAGGACAGCACCGGATTGGTAGAGCCGCCCGAAAAGGTGCTGATCGTGGTTGGCAGCAGCAGGATCGAGGAGGCGAAGATGGCCGGGATCACCCCTGCCGGGTTCACCTTGATCGGCAGATGCGACGAGCCGCCGTCATAGACCTTCATCCCCACCTGACGCCGGGGATACTGGATGTGGATCTTGCGCAGGGCCCGTTCCATGAAGACGACGAAGGAGATCACCGCGATGACCATCACGATCACGCCCAGGATAATCGGGGTCGACAGCGCTTGCGACCGTCCCATCTCGAAGAACTGGGCCAGAGCCGCGGGGATTTCAGCCACGATGCCGACGAAAATGATCAGCGAGATGCCGTTGCCAACGCCGCGGGCGGTGATCTGTTCGCCAAGCCACATCAGGAACATGGTGCCGCCGACCAGCGTGATGACGCAGGCGGCGACGAAAAACGGACCGGGGCTATGGGCAAGATTGCCCGCCTGGATCGACATGGCGATGCCGTAGCCCTGAAAGATCGCCAGCGCCACCGTGCCATAGCGGGTATACTGGTTGATCTTCTTGCGGCCCTGTTCGCCTTCTTTCTTCAACTGTTTCCAGGGCTCGTACATCGTGGCCAGAAGCTGCACGATGATCGAGGCCGAGATATAGGGCATGATCCCCAGCGCGAAGATGCCCATCCGGCTGATCGCGCCGCCGGTGAAGAGGTTCAGCATGCCGCCAAGCCCCTGCCCCGCCTGGGTCATGAACTCGCGCAGGGCCGGTCCGTCGATCCCCGGGACCGGGATGTAGGTGCCGAGGCGGTAGACGATCAGCAGACCAACGGTGAAGAAGATGCGCTGGCGAAGATCCGTCGCCTTGCCAAGCGCGCCCCAACTCAGGTTCGCCGCCATTTGCTCTGCAGCAGATGCCATATCCGGTCTCTTTCAAGAAGTGCGCCGCCGGACCGTTCTCCGGTCGGCGGCGCGGAAAAACTTGCTGGGTATGTAAGCGCTCCCGAGAGCGCTCACAATCCCTTATTGCGCAGCGGCCGCCCCGCCTGCCTTGACTGTGATCGAACCGCCCGCCTTCTTCACGGCCTCGATGGCCGAAGCGGAGGCACCGGTCACGTTCAGCGTGACCTTGGTCTTGATCTCGCCCTTGGCCAGCACGCGGATACCGTCGCGCTTGTCCGAGGTGACCCCGGCCGCAACCAACGCGTCCTCGGTGATCTCGGCCTTGGCGTCAAGCTTGCCCGCACCGATGAATTTCTCGATCATCCCGAGGTTGACGACAGCATATTCCTTGGCGTTGGGCTTGGTAAAGCCGCGCTTCGGCAGGCGGCGGTATAGCGGCATCTGGCCACCTTCATAGCCGCCAATGGCGACACCGGACCGGGACTTCTGCCCCTTGATCCCGCGGCCTGCGGTCTTGCCCTTGCCCGAGCCTGGTCCACGGGCCACACGTTTTTTCTTCTTGGCAGCGCCGGCATTGTCGGCGAGTTCATTCAGTTTCATGTCGCATTCTCCATTGCCGGAAATGCCTTCGCTGCGACGGCGAGGGCAAACACGGCGTTTTCGTTGAGTCCTGGCGCGCGGCGCCACCGGGGGCGTATAGAGCCTGTCCTCCCCGCTGGCAAGTAGGACGGGCACGATTGCCCATCCTACACGCCGATCAATGCGCTGCAGGCCAGACGAAGCTCGGCTGCAGCCCGTCATAGACCGGGCGGCCGTCATGCGGCTTCTCATAGCCTTTCGTTTCATCCCAGAAGGCATGATAGGTCGCCTTGGGGAAGCTGGCATCGTCGTAGCCCATCACGTTCGGCACGGCAACGCGGATGCGGTGCTGCTTGTCATCCAACATCAGCGCCGCCCCGCATTCGGCGCAGAGGCAGATCTCCAGCGGCCCGTCCGGATTCTGGGCATTGAACGGCACGCGTTTCATCTTCTCGGGATGGTCGACCTGGATGTCGCCGTGGTTGAAGAAGGCGACATGGGTGTGCTGCTGCTTGGTCACCGACTTGCAGACGTTGCAGTGGCATTCGTGGTTGTCGATGGGCTCGGCGGTGGCGGTGACATGGACATGGTCGCAGCCGCCGGCGTAATGGGTTGTCATGGGCAGTCCTCCCTGATGGCGACCTCCTGCCCCGCCTCGGGCAGGTTGAGTCGCTGGGAGGAGGTTAGCACTTGGTCCGAAACCTGGATACCAGACAAAGCGGCGGCCATTGCTGCGGTGAGATAAATGATATACTTTGACTTTCGGATATCCAAACCGGGAGATCAAAATGCAGATTGCAAAGTGGGGCAACTCGCTTGCTGTCCGCCTGCCAGCGGACCTTGTTCGCGAACTGGGGCTGAAAGAAGGCGACCAGATCGACCTGCAGAAGGACGATGGCGTGATGAAAGTGAAGCGCCTGCCTCGCGCCGAGGAAGTCCTTGCGGGCCTGCGCCAGTTCCGGGGCAAGCTCCCGGCTGCGGAACGTCTGAGCCGCGACGACGCGAATGAGCGTTGAGTTCGCGGACACGAACGTCGTTCTCTACCTGCTGGAGGACAGCCCGAAAGCCGACCGCGCCGAGACGATCCTGCAGACGGGGCCCCGGATCAGTGTCCAGGTGCTGAACGAGACGCTTGTCAACTGTCGTCGGAAGGCAAAGCTTGGCTGGGAAGAGACCGGCATCTTTCTTGCGGGCGTTCGGTCCTTGTGCCCGGTCGAAAACCTGAGCTTGCAGACATATGAAGTCGGCCGCGCCTTGGCGGAGCGTTACGGCCTGTCGATCTATGACGCGATGATCGTGGCGAGTGCGCTGCTCGCTGGCTGCACGACACTTTGGAGCGAGGACATGCAGGATGGGCTTGTCGTTGAGGGTCAACTGCGGATCGTGAATCCGTTCTCGTGAGTGGTTCAGGCAGAAAAGATAACGCCCCAGCGTTTCCGCAAGGGCGCTTCAGAGAGTCGGGGTAAATCCAGACCTACATTTCGGCGATCAACCGCGCTCTTCGATGATCTCGACCAGGTGGCTGATCGAGTTCACCATGCCGCGGACGGAAGGGGTGTCTTCCAGCTCGCGGGTGCGGTTCATCTTGTTCAGGCCAAGGCCCTTCAGGGTCGCGGTCTGCACGGCCGGGCGACGCGCGGCAGAGCGGATCTGCTTCACGACGATGGTTTTCTTCGCCATGATCAAGCCTCCACCACTTCAGCTTCGGGCTTCTTCAGGATCTCTGCCACCTTCTTGCCGCGGCGGGCCGCGACCTGACGGGGGGAGGTTTCCTTTTTCAGCCCATCGATCGTCGCGCGCACCATGTTGTAGGGGTTCGACGAGCCGATTGCCTTGGCCACGACGTCCTGCAGGCCCAGCATCTCGAACACGGCGCGCATCGGGCCGCCGGCGATGATGCCGGTACCGGCCACGGCGGTGCGCATCACGACCTTGCCGGCGCCGTGGCGGCCTTCCATGTCATGGTGCAGCGTCCGGCCGTCACGCAGGGCGACACGGATCATCTGGCGCTTTGCCTGTTCGGTGGCCTTGCGGATCGCCTCGGGCACTTCCTTGGCCTTGCCCTTGCCGAAGCCGACACGGCCGCGCTGGTCACCGACCACGACCAGAGCCGCAAAGCCAAAGCGCTTGCCGCCCTTCACGGTCTTCGACACCCGGTTGATCGCGACCAGACGGTCGGCGAACTCTGGCGTTTCCTCGGGGCGGTTGTCGCGGCGCGGGCCACGGTCGTCCCGGCGGTTATCACGTTCTGCCATTTTTCTCTCCTCAGAACTTCAAGCCGCCTTCACGGGCAGCATCGGCCAAAGCCTTGATCTTGCCGTGAAAGAGGAAACCGCCACGGTCGAAGTAGCATTCTTCGACACCGGCCTTCTTTGCCCGCTCGGCGATTGCCGAACCGATTTTCGCCGCTGCTTCGACGTTGTTCTTGCCGATCACGCCGAACTCCTTCTCCAGGCTGGAGGCAGAGGCGACGGTCACGCCTTTCGCATCGTCGATCAGCTGCACGCTGATGTTCTTCGAGGACCGGTGCACCGACAGGCGCAGCCGACCATGCGAAGTCGCCTTGATCTTGTTCCGGACGCGCAAACGGCGCTTGAGGAACAGCTCTCTCTTGTTCGTTGCCATTTCTCTCGCCCTTACTTCTTCTTGCCTTCCTTGCGGAACACGAACTCACCCTTGTAGCGGATGCCCTTGCCCTTGTAAGGCTCGGGCTTGCGCCATTCGCGGATGTTCGCGGCGACCTGACCAACCTGCTGCTGGTCAATGCCTTCCACAAGGATTTCGGTCTGCTTCGGGGAAGAGACGGTCACACCCGCCGGAACCTCGAAGTTCACTTCGTGGCTGTAACCCAGCGACAGCTTCAGCACGTTGCCTGCCATCGCGGCGCGGTAACCCACGCCCTGGATTTCCATTTCCTTCCTGAACCCGGTCGAGACGCCGACAACCAGATTGTCGACCATGGACCGGGTCATGCCCCACTGCTGGCGCGCGCGCTTGGACGTTCCACGCGGGGTCACCTTGACGGTATCCCCCTCGATCGTCAGCGTCACGTCGTCGCCTGCGGTAAAGCTGCGGGTGCCCTTGGGGCCCTTCACTTCGATGGTCTGGCCCGAGATGGAGGCGCTGACGCCTTTGACCAGCTCCACGGGTTTTCTGCCGATACGAGACATCCGACCCTCCTCAGAACACGGTGCAAAGCACTTCACCGCCAACATTGGCAGTGCGTGCGCTTGCATCCGACATGACGCCCTTCGGCGTCGACACGATGGAAACACCAAGGCCGTTGCGGACCGACGGGATTTCCTTGACGCTCATGTACACCCGGCGGCCGGGCTTCGACACGCGCTTGAGTTCGCGGATCACCGGAGTGCCTTCGTAGTACTTGAGGCTGATCACCAGTTCGCCCTGGCCATTGGCCGTTTCGGCCTTCTCATAGCCGCGGATATAGCCTTCCGCCGTCAGCACATCCAGCACCCAGGCGCGCAGCTTGGAGGCTGGCGTCGCGACGGTGGACTTGCCGCGCATCTGCGCGTTGCGGATGCGGGTCAGCATATCGCCGAGAGGATCGTTAATGTTCATCTCCGGTCCTCCTTACCAGCTGGATTTGACCATGCCCGGGATCTGGCCGAACGAGGCGAGATCACGCAGCATGATGCGGCTGAGTTTGAGCTTGCGATAGAACGCATGCGGGCGGCCCGTCAGCTGACACCGGTTATGGAGCCGCGTGGCGGACGAGTTGCGGGGCAGCGAAGCCAGCTTGAGGGTCGCCTTGAAGCGGTCCTCCATCGGTTTTTCCTGATTGTTGATCACCGCTTTCAGCGCGGCGCGCTTGGCAGCATGCTGCTTCACGAGCCTGGCGCGCTTGACTTCGCGGTTCACCATGGATTTCTTTGCCATATCTCTTTCCTCTCCGCTCAGGCCGTGAAGGGCATGTTGAAATGCTTCAACAGCGCCTTGGCTTCGGCGTCGGTCTTCGCGGTGGTGCAAATGATGATGTCCATCCCCAGAACCTCGTCGACCTTGTCGAAATCGATCTCGGGAAACACGATCTGTTCTTTCAGGCCCATGGCATAGTTGCCGCGGCCGTCAAAAGAGGTGGGCTTCACGCCGCGGAAGTCGCGGACGCGCGGCAGGGCGATGGTGACCAGGCGGTCGAGGAATTCATACATCCGGTCGCCCCGCAGCGTGACCTTGCAGCCCAGCGGCATCTTTTCACGCACGCGGAACCCGGCGATGGAGTTCTTCGCATGGGTGATGACGGCCTTCTGACCGGCGATCAGGGTCAGCTCTTCGGCTGCCTGCTTCACCTTCTTGGTGTCCTTGACCGCCTCGCCGACGCCCATGTTCAGGACGATCTTGTCCAGACGCGGGATCTGCATGTCGTTCTTGTAGCCGAATTCTTCCTTCAGCGCGGCGCGGATGGTCGACTGAAACGTCGCCTTGAGGCGCGGCGTGTATTTTGCTGCGTCAAGCATCAGATCGCCTCCCCGGTGGTCTTGGCAAAGCGCACCTTCTTGTCGCCCTCCATGCGGAAGCCGACGCGGGTGGGCTTGCCGTTCTTGTCGACCAGGGCGAGGTTCGACAGATCGATCGGCATCGCCTTCGGCAGGCGGCCGCCCTGGCTTCCAGCCGATTGCTTGGTGTGGCGGATCGCGATGTTCACGCCATCGACCACGGCCTTGTTGGCAGTCGGGCTGACCGAGGCGATCTCGCCCTTCTTGCCCTTGTCCTTGCCGGTCAACACGATGACCGTGTCGCCCTTCTTAAGCTTCGCAGCCATCAGAGCACCTCCGGAGCCAGCGAGATGATTTTCATGAAGTTCTTGGCGCGAAGCTCGCGCACGACCGGCCCGAAGATACGGGTGCCGACCGGTTCGCCCTGGTTGTTCAGGATCACGGCGGCGTTGCGGTCGAACCGGATTGCGGTGCCGTCCTCACGGCGCACTTCCTTGGCGGTGCGGACGACGACGGCCTTGCGGACGTCACCCTTCTTCACCCGGCCCTTGGGAATGGCTTCCTTGACCGACACCACGATGATGTCGCCCACAGAAGCGTAGCGGCGATGCGAGCCACCCAGAACCTTGATGCACTGAACCCGCGCGCGCCGGAGTTGTCAGCCACATCCAGATTCGTCTGCATCTGGATCATTTGGTAGTCTCCCGACCTGCAGAGACACGCTCTGCGGTTTCGTTAGAGACGGAGGGGGTTACGCGGTTGCGTCGACCACCACCGTCCAGCGTTTCGTTTTCGAAATCGGCGCACATTCTTCAATGCGCACGGTATCGCCGACCTTGAACTTGTTCTCCGCATCGTGAGCGCGGTATTTCTTCGACTTCCGCACGGTCTTCTGCAAGAGCGGGTGCTTGAAGCGGCGTTCGACAGAGACGGTGATCGTCTGCTCGTTCTTGTCCGAGGTGACGGTGCCCGTCAGGATACGTTTCGGCATGGCGGTTCCCCTTACTTCGCAGCTTCGGCGGCTTTTTGGCCGAGAACGGTCTTGATGCGGGCGACGTCACGACGGACGGCACGCATGCGGGCGGTGTTCTCAAGCTGGTTGGTCGCCTGCTGGAAGCGCAGGTTGAACGCTTCCTTCTTCAACTGAACCAGGCTGTCGCGCAGCTGGTCCGGCGTCTTCGACTTCAGTTCTTCGGCTTTCATGCCGCTTCCTTTTCCACAATCGCCAGACGGCCCCTGCTGGAGGGTCACCGTGGACCTGGCGGATCAATGACAAACCGACGAATCCGGGAGCCCCGGAATTGCTGGATGGCGTCGTATAGGGGGAAGGGGCGTGGGGGGCAAGGGGGAAGTTGGGGGGAAGAGTTTTGTTGAAGGTTTGCCATATTGGGGTCGAACTTGGTGAGTATTGATGTTGCGGCACAACCAATGCATGCAGGATATCTTTCGATGTACAGTGACCAAGTAAAGGAACGCTCGCAAAAGCTTGAGGCATGGCTGAAGGGTCGGTCTCGTGAAGCCGGGGTGGCGATAGCTGCCCGGTCTGCCCTGCGTGTGCTTCCCGTGTTCTGGAACTGGGCAGAGACATCGCCCCAAGCAAAGGAGTGGGAGGTTTCTTCCTTGCTTCCGCTTTGGGCCAACCTCGCGACTTGGCTGGTTGCCATGCGGCGGAGCGAAGACAACAGGGCCATGGCAGAAGCGGCAAGCCAGCACGCCGGAGAGTGCGGGGCCGTCATGGGCAACAAAGGTGAGGAATTGGAGAAACTCGGCGCGCTCCACGCCGCAACGGCAGGGTCTATGGCGGCGCTTCATGCAGGAGAGGCCTACACGCCAGACCCAGACAAAATACCTTTTCTCACTGTCCTCTACGCGTCCATTAGTGACGGAATGGGACATCAAAAGATGGCTGTCCAGATTTATGATGCAGCACTTCGGGACTGCGCGCTGATCGACCGCGGGAAGCAGGTGATTTACGAGCCGCTCTGGCTTGGCGAAAAGAACCCTTTCGAAAGCGACTGGAAGGCACTTTCCGTAAAGCTTGGTCCGAAGAAGTCTTTTCTAGGCGGCCTGTTTGGCGGCAAGCCAACGGGCACGAACCTCTGGTGGGACTGGTACCAGCGCGCGCTTGATGGTCGGGGGCAGATCCACCTTGAGAATTTGGAGGCAATGAGTTGGAAGATCGGTCAGAGCTTCCCGCTGATGTACATCATCCCGTCACCGGAAGAGCGAGCGCAACGAAAGGCATAATCGAGCCTGACCGTCCAAAGGTAAGTAGGACGACTTCGTGCGGCTATGGTCACGCCCACCCATAGTTGAAGCTGACCGAGATCCGCTCTTCCTCGGACATGTTCATCGGCACCTCGTGGCGCAGCCAGCTTTCCCACAGGAGCACCTCGCCCACCGCCGGTTTGACGGAGACGAAGCGCTGCAGTTCCTGCGGGGCGGTCTTCAGGGGCACGGGGGCCAGCATCATCATCGGCAGACGGGGGTCTTCCAGTTTCAGGGCACTGGTCCCCTCCGGCATCGCGACATAGGTGGTGCCGGAAATCACCGAATGCGGGTGGATGTGGCTGGCATGGGTGCCGCCTTCGGGCAGGATGTTGATCTAGAGGGAGTTGCACTTCAGGCGTCTGTCGCCAAGGTCGAAGCCGAGGTTCTTGCAGAAGGCGGCGACGTGCTTGTCGAGCGCCTTCTCCAGTAGCCCAAAGATCGGCATCCGCCAGGGCGGGTCGTCCATCGAGGCATTGGAGGTGTAGCCGGGATAGCCGTTCGCCTCGCACCACTCCTGCCCGGCCTCGTCATCCTCGGCCACCATGTCGCAGGTCTGGCGCAGTTCGGAGTAGTCGACCTTTTTCTTGGCCAAGTCATTGAGCCCGGCGCGGTAGAGGCGGGTGACGAAGAGGGAGGTGATGTCGGGCATAAGCTTGGGTCTTTTTAGGACAGAGTTGCTGGATCAAGCCTCGGCGACCATCGCGACCGAAACTCTGAGGCCGGAGATGCGAACCGGCAGTTTAGCGCCTTGGCGTGCCGGGGGATCGGTTGGGAACCACTTCATCCATTCGGAATTGGCCTCGGCAAAGTCATCCTCATCCGCGAGAATAAGCGTGGCGCTGACTGCCTTAGCAAGACTACTGCCAGCGGCTTCGAGTATCACGGATATGTTGCGCAGACATTGGGCGAGTTGAACTTGCACCGGGCCTTCGACCAGCTTCCCCGTCGCGGGGTCCTGAGGCGGGGTACCTGACACGAAGATCAAGCCGCCGGCCTTGACCGCTTGGGCATAGCTTGCCGACTTGGGCGCGTCTGGTGTGTCGATGATTGTCCGGGACATGGGAAACTCCTGTCGGATAGCGCCGTTTACAGGACAGTGCCCGGGAGGAGTCAAGTCGACCATTCATACCAGCAAAAAAAATCCCCGCCGTTTCCAGCGGGGGCCGATTGCAGGGTGGGCAATCTGCCCACCTCCCTTACCAGTCTTCCTTCGCCACCACGCGGCTGGTCACCGGCAGTTTCATCGCGCCGAGGCGCAGGGCCTCGCGGGCGATGACTTCGCTGACGCCGTCGATCTCGAACATGATGCGGCCGGGCTTGACCTTGGCAGCCCAGTAGTCGGTCGAGCCCTTGCCCTTGCCCATGCGGACCTCGGTCGGTTTCGACGACACCGGAACGTCCGGGAAAATCCGGATCCAGACCCGGCCCTGACGTTTCATGTGGCGGGTGATCGCGCGGCGGGCCGCTTCGATCTGCCGGGCGGTCACACGCTCCGGCTCGGTCGCCTTCAGGGCGAAAGAGCCGAAGTTCAGAAGGAAACCGCCCTTGGCCTCGCCATGGATGCGGCCCTTGTGCTGTTTGCGGAACTTGGTGCGCTTTGGTTGCAGCATCTCTTCTCTCCTTAGGCGCGTTCGCGGTCACGGCGCGGCTGGCGTGGCGCGGGGCCATCGGCAGCTTCGGCGAGACGACGGTCATGGGCCTGCGGATCATGCTCAAGGATTTCGCCTTTGAAGATCCAGACCTTCACACCGATGATCCCATAGGGGGTCTCGGCTTCGCTGAGCGCATAGTCGATGTCGGCGCGCAGCGTGTGCAGCGGAACGCGGCCCTCGCGGTACCATTCGGTCCGCGCGATTTCCGCACCACCAAGGCGCCGGCCACATTGACCCGGATGCCAAGCGCGCCCATCCGCATCGCGTTCTGCACGCCCCGCTTCATGGCGCGGCGGAACGAAACCCGACGCTCCATCTGCTGCGCGATGCTTTCGGCGACCAGTTGCGCGTCAAGCTCGGGCTTGCGGATCTCGACGATATTGAGATGCAGCTCCGACGCCGTGAACGCGGTCAGCTTCTTGCGGAGGGTTTCGATATCGGCGCCCTTCTTGCCGATGATCACGCCCGGACGCGCCGTGTGGATCGTCACCCGGCACTTCTTGTGCGGGCGTTCGATGATCACGCGGCTGACGCCGGCCTGCTTGCATTCCTTGTGCAGGAATTCGCGCATGCGCAGATCTTCAAGCAGCAGATTGCCGTAATCCTTGCTGTCGGCGAACCAGCGGCTGTCCCAGGTACGGTTGACCTGAAGACGCATGCCGATCGGATTGACCTTCTGACCCATTATGCAGACTCCCCGACTTGCCGCACCTTGATGGTCAGCTCGCTGAACGGTTTCATGATCTTGCCGAACCGGCCGCGTGCCCGCGGACGGCCACGCTTCATCACCAGGTTCTTGCCGACCCAGGCTTCGGCCACGACAAGGCTGTCCACGTCGAGGTTGTGATTGTTTTCCGCATTGGCAATCGCCGACTGCAGGCATTTCTTCACATCACCCGCGATCCGGCGCTTGGAGAAGGTGAGGTCGGCCAGCGCCTTTTCCACCTTCTTGCCACGGATCATCCCGGCGACGAGATTCAGCTTCTGAGGGCTGGTGCGAAGCATCCGGGCAATCGCCATCGCCTCGTTTTCCGCCACGCGACGGGGGTTCTTTTCCGATCCCATGGCTTACTTCCTCTTCGCTTTCTTGTCGGCCGCATGACCATAATAGGTCCGCGTCGGCGAATATTCACCGAACTTCTGGCCGATCATTTCCTCGGTCACGCTGACCGGGATGTGCTTCTTGCCGTTGTAGACCGCGAAGGTCAGGCCAACGAATTGCGGCAGGATGGTGGACCGGCGCGACCAGATCTTGATCACCTCGGATTTGCCAGAGGCTTTCGCCTTTTCGGCCTTCTTCAGGACGTAACCGTCGACGAAGGGGCCCTTCCAGATAGAACGTGCCATGGATTAGCGCCCTTTCTTGGCGTGACGCGACCGGACAATCATCTTGTCCGAAGCTTTGGCCTTGCGGGTCTTGTTCCCCTTGGTGCCCTTGCCCCACGGTGTGACGGGATGGCGGCCACCCGAGGTGCGGCCCTCGCCGCCACCATGGGGGTGGTCGATCGGGTTCATCGCAACGCCGCGCACCGTCGGGCGGATGCCCATGTGGCGCTTGCGTCCCGCCTTGCCGAGGTTCTGGTTCGAGTTGTCGGGGTTCGAGACCGCCCCGATGGTGGCCATGCATTCCTGACGCACCAGACGCAATTCGCCCGACGAGAGGCGGATCTGGGCGTAGGAGCCGTCACGGCCAACGAACTGGGCATAGGTGCCCGCGGCCCGCGCAAGCTGTCCGCCCTTGCCGGGCTTCAGTTCCACATTATGCACGATCGTCCCGATCGGCATGCCCGAGAACGGCATCGCATTGCCGGGCTTCACGTCGGTCTTGGCGCCAGCGATCACGCTGTCACCCACGGCCAGACGCTGCGGGGCAAGGATATAGGCCAGCTCGCCATCGGCGTACTTGACCAGAGCGATGAAGGCCGTGCGGTTCGGATCATATTCGATCCGTTCGACGACGGCCGCGATATCGAATTTGCGACGCTTGAAATCGACCACACGGTAAAGGCGCTTGGCGCCCCCGCCCTTGTGCCACATCGTGACGCGTCCGGTGTTGTTGCGTCCGCCCGACTTGGTCAACCCTTCAGTGAGGGCTTTGACCGGACGGCCTTTCCACAGCTCCGAACGGTCGATCAGAACCAGCCCTCGCTGGCCAGGCGTCGTCGGTTTATACGACTTCAGTGCCATGTTTACTGTCTTCCGTTTGCTTGGCGGGTCCAGATGGACCCTGAGGTTATAGGGCGCCGAAGCTCCCCGATATTCGAAAATCACGCGGCCCCGGATAACCGGGGCGCCAGATTCGCGGCTTAGTATCAGAGCCCCGTCGACACGTCGATGGAGTTTCCTTCCTCGAGCGTCACATAGGCTTTCTTCTTGTCCGAGCGCACGCCAGCGCGGCCGCGGAATTTTTTCGCCTTTGCCCCTTGGTGATGGTGGTATTCACGGCCTTCACCTTCACGCCAAAGACGGCCTCGACGGCCTCTTTGATCTGGGGTTTGGTCGCATCCATCGCCACTTGAAACACCACTGCGCCATGTTCGGAGGCCATGGTGGCCTTTTCGGTGATGATCGGCTTTTTGATCACGTCGTAATGTTCTGCCTTCACGCTCATTCAGACGCGCCTCCAGTGCTTCGATCCCAGCTTTCGTGATCACCAGCTGATCGCGTTTCAGGATGTCGTAAACGTTGGCGCCCATCGTCGGCAGCACATCGATGCCTTCGATATTGCGGGCGGCCTGGGCGAAATTCGCGTCAACGAGTGGCACCATC